>DATHQV010000012.1:0-27155 GCA_035482355.1 Acidobacteriaceae bacterium
GCGCGCACGAACATGCTCCATAAAGTGCTGCGCCAGCAGCACGGCGGCAAAAGAGCCAGGCTTCAGCCTGGCGTCACGGCCGTCCATTCATCCGGCCTTTAGGCCCGGCGGCAGCAAAAGCAACGGCCTTCAGGCCGTGGAATTCAGCCCCAAACAAGAAGAGGGGCTTCAGCCCCGGCTCTTTCCCTTCACTGCCAGCGCCTTCCGCCGCGCCGCAATCACATTCTTCTTCTCCGCCGGTCCCATCGCCAGCACCGCCTTCGCCCTGGCCGGCAGCTTCTCATAAACCAACTCCCGCGCGTGCGCCAACAACTCCTTCAACTCCCGCACGTTGAGCGTGTCCCAACGCTCCACCGCCACCCAATGCGCCCGCGCCAAATAAGGAGCGGGAAACAAACCCTCCTGCTCCACCAACTCCGCGAACCGCTCCGGCCCCGCCGCAAACGAAAGCACCGCACCATGGTCCGGAGAAAGGCTGCTTAGCACAAACATCTTGCCGCCAATCGCCTTATCCCCAACCCAGTAAACCAGATTGTCGCCCCACTGCATCGTCTCCGCCACATCCGGCAGAGTCAGCAGATAAGCACGCAGCGTCTCAGCATCCATAAGTTAGTTAGTTTGTGCAGCACGCATTAAACGGCGAACGAGCCGGCGGACATGGACCCCCATCGCGACCAGCAAAAACACGTCGACCGCAAGAGAGAAGATCTCTGAATGTAAATGATGCGGATTTGTACGCCCAAGGTCGTTTGCGAGCAAAACGGCTTGGGCACCGAGACAAAAACCACCCCCGACCAGCAAGATGACGAACACGTATAGCTCGTAAACCGTGTGGATCGGGCTCTCCCACCACTTACGCGTATCAGCAGCATTCAATGCCATCATGGCCGGAAGTATACTCCGCCACCTCGCGGCAGACCGGCGCCTCTACACCCTACCCCCTACACCCTATCCCCTCTCGCCCTACTCCACCTCTCCCAGATAAACCCCAAACCACCGCCGCGCATCCGTCCAACTCTGCTTCGAAGCAAATCCACACTTACCCAACAGCCCCTCCACCATCTCTCCGGTGAATTTGTAACTGTTCTCGGTGTGAATACTTTCCCCCCGCCGGAAACTCACCGTCAGCCCCAGCGAAGCAATCGGCACCTCCTGCGCAATCAGGCTCTCCAAATGCATCTCAATCCGCGATTCGCGATCGTTCCACACCGCGCGATGCCGAAACAGCCGCTCCCGGAATCCCGCGCCCAGTTCGCGATTCAGCCGCACCAGCAGGTTGCGGTTGAAATCCGCCGTCACTCCCGCAGCATCGTTATACGCATGCAGCAGCGTGCTGCGGTCCTTCACGTGATCCACGCCCAGCAGCAGCAGGTCCCCCGGCTCCAGTTGCCGGCGCAGTTTCCGCAGAAGCGCCGCCGCCTCCGCCGGCTCAAAATTCCCAATGCTCGATCCGATGTACAGCACCAGCCGCCGCCCACCCGGCGCAGGCAGCCGGCTCATGTCACGCGCGTAATCCGCAACCAGCGGCTCCACGTTCACCTGCGGCAGTTGCTCGGCAAGATTCTGCTGCGCCAGTTCCAGCGCCGAATCGGAAATATCAATGGGGTAGTAGCTCACCGCAATCTGCTGGCGAACCGCCGCCTCCAGCAGCAAACCCGTCTTCGCCGCCGTGCCCGCGCCCAGCTCAATCACCGCCAGCTCGCCCGCTCCGGCTTCCGCCCCCGCCGCCGCCAGAATCTCATCGCCCCTTTCCGCAAAGATCCCCCGCTCCGTCCGCGTCAGGTAATACTCCGGCAATTCAGTAATCGCCTCAAACAGCTCCGACCCCCGCTGATCGTAAAAAAGCCACGGAGCCAGTTGTTTGGGGTGCGCGGTCAGGCCGCGGTACACCTCGGCTCCAACCGGTGTGGAAGCCGCTTCCGGCAGACAGGGAATCGTTGACAGTGCGTGCATCGTGGGTCGCGCCTCAGTGTGTTGGGGAATCGGCCAAACGAACGCCGGAAAACTGCCAGCGGGTCGCGGGCGGGAAAAAATTCCGATAGCCTGCGCGTATGTGCGAGGCCGGAGTGGCTACCGACCCGCCGCGCAACACCATCTGATTGCACATAAACTTGCCGTTGTATTCACCAAGCGCGCCAGGCAGCGGATTAAATCCCGGATAAGGCAGATAAGCGCTCGCCGTCCACTCCCAGACGTCGCCGAAAAGCTGCTCCGGATTGGATGCGCCTTCCGCCGCCCTGGGGTGGAAGACCTCGTCTTCCATAAAATCCCCGCGAATCGCCGCACCCGCAGCCGCCGTCTCCCATTCCGCTTCCGTGGGCAGCCGCTTCCCCGCCCACCGCGCATAAGCATCCGCCTCGAAATAGCTGATGTGGCAAACCGGCGTCGCCATCAGCTCCTCCAGCGGCGCCAGTCCGCGCAGCGTGAACACCTGCCACGCCCCTTCGTCGTCGCGCCGCCAGTAGAGCGGCGCTTTCCACCGCTCCGTCTGCACCGTCGTCCATCCTTCGGCCAGCCACAGATCGGGCCGCGTGTACCCGCCGTCCTGCATAAACTGCAAATACTCGGCGCAGGTCACCGGACGATTCGCCACCCGGTACGGCTCCAGATACACCTTGTGCCGCGGCGTCTCATTGTCAAAACAAAACCCGTCGCCAGCCCTGGGAGCCCGCACGCCAATCTCCACCAGCCCGCCCGCATAATCGGTCCAGCTCACCGGCGGCTCTTCCTTCGCCCCCGCCAGCGCTCCCTCCGCATACACCGGATGCAGCGGATTCACCCAGAACGCATGCTTCACATCCGTCAGCAGAAGTTCCTGGTGCTGCTGCTCGTGATTCAGCCCCAACACAATCCGCGTCCGCGCTTCTTCGGCCACCGCGCCCCTGGCCAGCTCTTCCATCGCAGCATCCACATGGTGCCGGTACGCAATAATCTCGTCCGCCGTCGGCCGCGAAAACGACGCCCGCAGCTTCTTCTCCGGCTGCGCCGAAACTGCGTTGTAATAGCTGTTGAAGAGCCAGACAAAGTCCGGATGAAACGGCTGGTACCCCGGCACAAACTCCCGCAGCACAAAAGTCTCAAAAAACCATGTCGTGTGCGCCAGATGCCACTTCGCCGGACTCGCCTCCGCGCACGCCTGCACCATCATGTCTTCAGGGGTCAGCGGCGCGCAGAGCGCAAGGCTCCGGCTCCGCACGCGACAGTATTCCTCGGCCAATCCCTCGGCCAGTCCTGCTGGGGTCAGTACGCTCATCGTCCTATCCTGTGTCCTTCCTCCAGGAGAGCGAAGCCCAACCGCTGGGGGTTGCCCGTCAGACTATCACTGCCCAGGGCAGTACAGCGCAACAGGCAGGACAGACTAACAAGATGCCAAAAACCCGGCGCGGGTTCTTTTTTGGTGCCGTCCTCGTTCCCCTTCCTGAAACTGCCGGTAAGCGATTACCGTTAGGACTGGCGAATTCGCGTCTTTCCGGACTGAACGGCGTCTATCCTGCAAGGTTTTCCGCGCGCCAAAGGGTTACGACAATGAGAATGAGAAATCTGCTGTGGGCCGTACCTGCCCTTTGTCTCGCAATAGCCTCCACTCCCGCCATCCTCGCCCAGGATGCCCCCCAGCAGGGTGGTCAGCAGGGCGGCCGCGGATTTGGCGGCGGCATGGGCATGGGAATGGCCGGAAACTCCGCGCACGGCACCGTCACCGCTGTCTCCGGCACCGACATCTCCATCAAGGACGAGCAGGGCCAGCTCTATAAGGTCCAGACCGGCCCCAACACCCGGATCATGAAAGACCGCGCGCCGGTCAAACTGACTGACATCAAAGCCGGCGACACCTTAGTTGCCATGGGCAACCTCGACGAGCAGGCGAAGACCGTCGGCGCCATGTTCGTCATGGTCCTCGACCCCGAACAGGCCGCCCGCATGGAGAAAATGCGCGCCGACTTCGGCAAGACCTGGACCGCCGGCAAAATCACCGCCATCAAAGACCTCACCCTCACCGTCGAACGCCCTGACAAAGTCACCCAAACCATCACCGTCGACGAAAACACCACCTTCCACAAGCGCAACGAGGACATCACCTTCCCTGACTTCAAAGTAGGGGACATGGTCCGCGCCACCGGCGCCCTGCAAAACGGCTCTTTCCTCGCCGCCACCCTCAACGCCGTCGAACCCGGAGGCCGCGGCCAGGGGCGCGGGGGACCCGGCGGCCCGTCCGGTCGCCAATTCGGCCAACAGCCCTCTCCGCAACCCCAGGGAGCGCCCTCGGGAACAACGCCCCCGCAATCGCCCAATGCGCCGCAAAATTAGCCCGGCAGAATTAAACCAGGACGCAGCACCGAACGGATCGAACCCAACCGCATGATGCGACCCGCCGCCCTCATTGTCTCTTTGCTGATCGCGCCCTCGCTCGCCCTCGCGCAAGCCGCGCCGCCAGCAGCGCCACCAGCAACGGCCCCGCAAACGACTCCGCAGACGGCACCGGCCCCAACTCCAACAGCTCAGGCCCCATCAAGCTCCGCCCAAACCGGAGGCACCATCCACGGCACCGTCAAAGATGGCAACATCCCCCTCCCCGGCGTCAGCGTCACCGCCTCCAACAGCCTCACCGGCAAGCGCTACAGCACCACCACCGACGTCACCGGGGCCTACACGCTCGTCATCCCGCAGAACGGACGCTACGTCCTCCGCACCGAGCTCTCCGCCTTTGCCGCGTCTACCAAAACGGTTCTCCTCAACGCAACCGCCCAGGCGCAAACCATCGACTTTGCCGTCGAGCTGGCTTCCCGCGCCCAGCAACAGCAGGATCGGCAGGAGCAAGCCCTGGGCACAGCCGCCCGCCAATACGGCGGAGCCGGCTCGCAGGCCCTCAGCCTCCTCGGCGCGGCCTCGGATCTCATCCAGGCCGGAGGCGGTGGCGAATCCGCCGGAGCCTCCCTCCCATCCCTCGCCGGCAATCCCGACTTAGCCTCCGGCGACTCCGTAGCCGTCACCGGCCAAAACGGCACCACCAACCCCTTCGCCGGCATCGACTTTAGCGGCATGCGCGACAACGCCGAGCTCAACCAGTCCCTCAGCGGCCAGGGCCAGGGAGGCCAGGGTCCCGGTGGTCAGGGCCCCGGCGGCGGTGGTCCTGGTGGCCCCGGCGGTGGCGGCGGCTTCGGCGGTGGTGGTTTCGGTGGCGGCGGCGGCTTCCGCGGAGGCGGTCGCGGCAATTTCCGCAACTTCAAAGCCAATCAGCCCCACGGCGCACTCTTCTGGAACGGCGGCAACGGCGCGCTCAACGCCGAAGACTTTGCTCTCCGCGGCCAGTCCTTCGCCGAACCCGCCTACGAGTCCAATCGCTTCGGCGCCACCATCATGACCGCGCCCTACATCCCCAAAATCCTCACCAGCGACAAGAAGGACATGCTCTTCTTCACGCTCTCCGGTACGCGCACTTCCAACCCCTTCGACCAGTACGCCAACGTCCCCACCGCCGCCGAGCGTGGCGGAGATTTCTCCGCCCTCTCCACCCAGAACGGCACCCCCATCACCATCTACGACCCCGCCTCCGCTCCCGGTGTCGGTCCCTGCACCGCCGGCGGCAACGTCCCCGGCCAGCCCTTCATCGGCAATAAAATTCCCTCCACCTGCATTGCCTCCCAGGCCACCGCACTACTCGGCTACATTCCTCAGCCCACCATCCCCGGCACGACAGAAAACTACCAGCGCCTCACTACCACCCAGCAGAACTCCACCGTCCTCGGCTTCCGCTTCATGCACACCTTCGGCAGTGCCGCGGCCGGCAGCAACCCCCTGATGCGAATGGCGCGCCAGTTCCTTGGGGCAGGCTCTCCCGGCATCACGCAGAGCATGAACGCCAATTTCAACCTCAGCCACACCGCATCCGACAGCCCCAACATCTATGCCATCCTCGGCGGCAAAAATCAGAGCCATCAGTACTCCCTGCAGCTCGGCTACTCCATCGGAAAAGGCCGCCTGGTCAATAACGTCACCGGAACGTGGAACCGCACCAACACCCAGGGCACCAATTTCTTCACCAACCTCACCGACATCGCCCCCCAAATCGGCCTCTCCGGCCTGCCCGGCGCACGCCAGTTGTGGGGCCTTCCCGACGTCGCCCTCAACCAGTTCACCGGCATGAACGAAACCCAGCCCAGCTTCGCGCTGCAGCAAACCGTCGGCATCGGCGAGTCCAGCTCCTGGGTCCACGCCAAACACAACATCCGCTTCGGCGCCGATTTCCGCCGCGTCTACTCGGACATGATCGGCAACACCAACTCCACCGGCTCTTTCGTTTTCTCCGGCCTCTTCACCGAACAGCCCGGCGCCAGCGACACCGGCAACCCCGGATCCGGCGGCCTCGCCCAAACCGGCTCCTCGCTCGCCGACATGCTCCTCGGCCTGCCTCAGGAAACCTCATTGCAGGCCGACTATCAGGCCACTCATCTCCGCGAGAACAACATCGACGGCTATTTCCAGGACGACTGGCGCGCCACCAAAATCATCACCTTCCTCGCCGGACTCCGCTACGACTACTTCTCGCCCTACTCCGAAGAACACGACCGCCTCGCCACCCTCGACACCGGCAACGATTTCTCCACCGTCGCCACCGTCACCTCCAACGGCATCGGCCCCATTACCGGACAAAAATATCCCCGCGACCTCATCTTCCCTGAGAAAAATAACTTCTCTCCCCGCCTCGGCTTTGCCGCCCATCCCTTCAAAGAAACCACCATCCGCGGCGGCTACGGCATCAACTACACCGTCGGCCAATACGTAAAGTTCGTCGACAACTTCGCCTTCGAGCCGCCCTACGCCGACGTCCAGACCAACGTCGTCCAGGCCGGCGACGCTTCGAACATGTCCGGCGTCCTCGCCTGCACATCGTTCTGCCTCAGCAACGGCTTCACAGTCCCCGCCAACCAGCAAATCGGCAACTACGCCGTCAATCGCAACTACCGCCTCCCCTACGTCCAGGTCTGGAACCTCAACGTCCAGCGCACCATCCCCTGGCAGATCGTCCTCAACTTCGGCTACAACGGATCAAAGGGCACGCGCCTCGACATCATCGACGCGCCCGGCCGCCTGCCCACCACGATCGACGGCGTCCTCACCACCACTCTCCCCACCACCGTCAACGGCCAGCAGACTGTCGCCTACGACTACGAAGATTCCGTCGCCTTCTCCAACTACAACGCTTTCACCTTCAGTGCGCGCAAACGCATCAGCGGCGGCCTCTCGCTCCAGGAGACCTACACCTACTCCCACGCCATCGACGACGCTACCTCCATCGGCGGCAACGGCGGCACCGGCAACAGTCTCGTGCAGAACTGGCAAAACATCCTCGCAGAAGAATCCAACTCCACCTTCGACGTCCGCAACAAAGTCAGCGGAAGTTTTGTCTACGAACTTCCCTTCGGCCCCGACACCCACCTGCTCACATCGGACTGGCTCGGCCACGCGCTCGCCAACGTCAATTTCTCCGGGACTTACGGATTCGCTTCCGGCTCGCCGCTCACCCCGCACTACAACGCCACCGTCGAAGACGTTTCGCGCGGCACCACCAACTCGCTGCGTCCCGACCGCGTCCCCGGCGTCGCGCTTTTCGCCGGCGGCGGCAAACTCGACAACTGGTTTAACAAGGACGCCTTCACCACACCCGCCGGCCTCTACGGCACCGCGTCGCGCCTCAGCATTCCCGGCCCCGGCACCGTCACCATCGATATGTCTCTCTCGAAGTCCGTCCGCTTTGGCGACACGAGGACCCTCGAAATGCGCGCCACTGCCGACAACGTCTTCAACAGCGTGTATTACTCCGGAGTTGACTCGACCCTCGGCGACGCCACCTACGGCGAAGTCACCTCCGCCGCCGCCATGCGCCAGTTCACTTTCATGGGAAGGTACAGGTTCTAAATGGCTGCCATGAAACCCACCATCAACCGCGCGACCGACGGCCTTCCAGGGACACGACTTCAGTCGTGCCGTAAGCCGCTCAAAATGAAATCTGCTTTAGCCCCCGAAGGACTCTTCAAGAGCCTCATCCGCTGCGCTCTGTTCCCCGCGCTCTGTGCTCTCCTCATAGCCCCCGCCTTCACCCAGGACCAGCAGCCGCCCGACTCCACCACCGTCACCTTCAAAGTCAACAGCGACCTCGTCCTCACCAACGTCGTCGTCCGCGATAAGAAAACCGGCGAAATCGTGAAAGGCCTCACCGACAAAGATTTCACCATCACCGAAGACGGCAAGCCGCAGCGCATCGTCAGCTTCGATTTTGAAAACGTCGACCAGGCCGCGCCCCTCAACGAAGCCACCATCAACGCCAGCGCCCCCAACGGCGTCTTCGGCGCAAAAACCGGAACCGCCACCCAGGAGCAGCTCCGCAATCATCGCCTCATCGTGATGTTCTTCGACATCACCTCCATGCAGCCCGACGACATCGACCGCGCCCAGGATGCCGCCCGCGATTACATCAACAAGCAGATGCATCCCGCCGACCTCGTCGCCGTCGTCTCGCTCGACAACACTCTCTCGCTCGATCAGGATTTCACCGCCAACAAACAACTCCTCCTCAAAGCCATCAACGCCTACTCCGGCCCTCAGGCCGCGGGCTTCGCGCCTGGCGCTACCAGCACCACCAACCAGGTCGAGGACTCCAGCTCCTTCACCGCCGACGAGTCGGAATACAACGACATCAACACCGACCGCGAGCTCTTCGCCATCGAAGACATCGCCAAATCCCTCACGTGGCTCAACGAGAAAAAATCGCTGCTCTACTTCTCCGGAGGCATCCAGCGCGACGGCATCGAGAACCAGGCGTCCCTCCACGCCGCCATCAACACCGCCGTCCGCGCCAACGTCTCCATCTACAGCGTTGACGCCCGCGGCCTGCAGGCCATCTCCCCGCTCGGCGATGCCACCACCGGCAACATCCGCGGCGCCAGCTCCTTCAACGGAGCCGCTCTCCAAAATAATCTCGACGCTAACTTCAACACCCAGGAAGTGATGGGCGTGTTGTCCAACGACACCGGCGGCAAAGCTTTCTTCGACTCCAACGATTTCTCGCCCGCCTTCGATCGCATCCAGCGTGACACCTCCGCCTACTACGTCATCGGCTATCACTCCACCGATGTCCGCCGCGATGGCCGCTACCGCCGACTCTCCGTCAAAGTCAATCGCGGCGACGTCAAGCTCGAATACCGCCCTGGCTACTACGCCCCCGCCGACTACAAGCACGCCAATCGCGAAGAGCGCGAGCAGCAGCTCCAGGATGAGCTGGCCAGCGATCTTCCCGCCACGGACATGGCCGTCTACTTACAGGCCCTCTACTTTCGCTCCGGACCGAATCGCTTCTACGTCCCCGTTTCTCTCGTCGTCCCCGGCTCGCAAATTCCGTTCGTCAAAGGCGGCGACCGCGACAAGGCCACCATCGACATCATCGGTCAGGTGCGCGATCCCAACGGTCACGACATTGGCGACGTGCGCGACACCGTCAAGCTCGCTATCGATCAGGCCCAGCAGGTCCGCCAGAAAAACGTGCAGTACACCACCGGCTTCACCCTGCCCACCGGCAAGTACCACCTCAAATTCGTTGTGCGCGAAAACGAAACCGGGCGCATGGGCTCCTTCGAAACCGACCTCACCGTTCCCGATCTGCGCAAAGTCCCGCTCAAGATGAGCTCCGTTGTCCTCGCCAGCCAGCGCATGCCCGCCGCTAAAAAACAGGACAGCCCGCTCGTCCGCGATGGCCAGCAGCTCGTGCCCAATCTGCCCCACGTCTTCCGGCAGGACCAGCACATGTATTTCCTCTACGAGGTCTACGATCCCGCCCACGCCACAGCCGACAAATCCGCCGACGCCGCGCAACCGCCCGCGAAACCTGCAAAGGGCGCGCCCCCGGCAGCCGTGCCCGTCCGCGTGATGACCAGCATTGAATTCCTGCAGGGATCCGCCAAGGCCTTCGAAACGCCGCTGATCCAGGCCACGGAAATCAATGTTCCCGATCGCGAAGCCATCGCCTTCCAGTTCGATGTGCCTCTCGACATCCTCAAACCCGGCACCTACGTCTGCCAGATCAATGTCATCGACGATGCCGGAGGCACCTTCACCTTCCCAAGAACCGCCATCCTCATCCGCCCCGCACCCGAAGGAGCCCCCGCCACTCCGCCAGCCGCGTCGCCATCCGCCGCCAGCCCAGGCACAGGCAGATGAAGACTTAGCTCACCTTCGCCTCGGCAATCACTTCGGCAATCACGCTGTCGCTCATGCCTCGCTTCCGCAGGCTCTCCGCCAGCGCGCGCCCCGGCGAGCGATCCAGCTTCTCCAGATCCTTGCGCAGCCCGCGGCCAATGTAGGCGCGAATCAGTGGCTGATACCCCGCATACCCCAACCCCGGCGCAATGTCCTTCAAATCCTCGATCACATCCTCCGGCATGCGGATGCTGATCGTCGTCATCGGCCGATCTTTGCGCAACCGCTTCCACACCCGCTCCGCCTGGGGATGCGCGGGCTGCGATTCTTTTGTGCCCTTATTCTTCATATTCCCGCCTCTCCTCCGCAGTGACCGCACGCGCTGAAATGATTCGGATGACGTCGCCTGCTCGGACAATGTGAACCACGTATAACAAATGTTCGAGCTCCGTTTCTCCAATCGCCGCCTGCGTCAATTCTTCTGTGTCTCCGGCGTCTCACAGCTATAGAAGCGGATCGAAGAAGACTTCGCAAGCCTCTTCAAACGAAACACCATGTTTTTTGAAATTGCTTCGTGCTTTGTCCCGATCCCACTCAAACAGCAGCCCGTTATAGAAATGCTGCACATCCACATTTCACAGCGTATATACGTTGTATATGCAAGTCAAGAGAGGAGTTTTTAGCGGGAGCGCTCGCAGTCCTGCACACCCCACCCCCGCGTACCCAATTCGTACCCCTTTATCCACGGAATTTTAACCACCCGCTCTTGCTACTCCGCCGCGACCCTGGGATAATCGGGTGAACGAAGAGGAGCATCGCTCCGCCGAGTGAATCGATATAGCCGCCAGGATGTTCTCCGCATACTGCGTATCTCCTCCCGGCAACTCCATGGGTGGGAGAAGGCAGGACTCATCGTCGCCGCTGCCGACTACGGCTTCCAGGACTTAGTTCAACTTAGGAAATTGCGCGACCTCCGCGCCATGCGCATTTCCGCTTCCAGCATTCTCGCCAGCGTTCACGCTATGCGCGCCGTCTCTGGGATGGCCAACCCGCTGCTCGAAGCAGGCGTCACGCGCCGCGGCCCTCGCCTGGTCTTCCGCCACTCCGGCGCGACCATGGATCCCATCGCGAAGCAATTCGAGTTCGACTTCGAGGCCGGCAGCACCCGCCTCGCCGCCGTCACCCAGGGATCCGCCTCCGCCGCGCAGCGCCAAAATCAGATCAACAGTCTTTTCTTTGAAGCCGTCCGCTGCGAGGAACAGGGCAAGATCGCCGAGGCTGCCGCGCTCTACGAAGAAACCCTGGACCTGGAAGAACACGCACCCGCCGCCATCAACCTCGGCACCATCCTCTACAACCAGCAGCAATTCCTCCGCGCGGAGCAGCTCTACCGCCGCGCCACGCTGGCCAATCCCGAATACGCGCTCGCCTGGTTCGATCTCGGCAACGCGCTCGACGAGTTGCAGCGCCTGCCCGACGCCGTCGAAGCCTATAAGTCCGCGATTCGCCTCGCGCCCGGCTACGCCGATGCCCACTACAATCTCGCGCTGGCCTACGAACGCAGCAACGAACGCCGTCGCGCACTCCGCCACTGGATGGCCTACGCCAAACTCGATCCCGTCGGCCCCTGGTCCAACCACGCTCGCCTCCAGGCCAAAAAAATCCTCGAACGCGAACAGCTCGCCATCGTCTACCGCAACAAACTCTGCCCCCTCGCCCGCCGCTAGGCGATCGCGCACTCAGTGCCATAACGATGGCAAACGACGAAACCCGGTTACCGGTCTAGTCCCTGCGTTCGTCGTCTACACCCTGTCCCCTACACCCTACCCCCTGCTTCTTCACTCCCCTGCCACCAACCCCTTCACCGCAATCGCATTCGGATGCTTCCCCGCCGACATCACCGTGAACAGCGATCCCGTCACCGGCTCGCCCTTCGGCTTGTAGCTGATCGTCCGCACCACCGACACATCGCCCGATAAACCATCCACCGCCAGCAACAGAAATCCGTCTCGCGACAACGCCAGCGGCCCCGGCCCCACGCCCACCCGCACCATATTCACCAGCTTGCCGTCATCAATCGAATAAGCCGCCACAGCATTCGCCACGTAATCGCTCACCCACAGCGTCGCATTATCCGGGCTCACTACGCCGCCCAGCGGATGATCGCCAATCAAAGTTGCGCCGCCCACCTCCGCGCTCCCCGTCGCAATCTCCGAAACGCTGTTGCCGCCAAAATTCGACACGAAAATCTCTCCGCCATCCGGCTTCATCGCCAAATGCACCGGCGTCTGCCCCACATCCAGAAACGCCAGTAGATGATCCGCCTGATCTCCCGGCAGCACGCTATGCGCCCGCGCCAGGCCAATCACCATCACCTGATGCCCGCCCGTGCACGCCACAAACGCCCGCGATGAATCCGGCAGAATCACTGTGTCGCTGGCCTCCGGACAGCCATCAAACGACGCCCGCACCGCCAGGCTCCGCGCATCGATCACGCTCACGCTGTTGCTGCCCTTGTTCGAAACCACCAGCGTGTCCCCGTCCGGCGCAATCCGCGCTTCCACCGGCAATTCACCCACGCCAATCGCTGCAATCTCCCGCCGCTTTTTCAAATCCAGAACAGAAACGTTGTTGGACCCGGCATTCGCCACATAAGCGCGCGCGCCCTCGCTGTCCACATCGATCCACGACGGATCGCGATGCACGCCCACCGTCGCCGCCACCTGGTTCTTCTTTGCGTCGACGATGCTGACCGTCCCGCTGCCCGTGTTCGCAACGTACACTTCGTCGCGCCGCGGATTCACCGCAATCGCCGTGGGATTCACCCCCACCGCAATCGTCCCCGCCTGCTGCATGTTCACCAGATCCAGCACCGTAACGGAGTTGCTGCCCCCATTCGTAATCCACGCATACTCGCGAAAATTGGTAGCGTAGTGCGGAAACTTCACGCGCCGGCAACCGCCCGCGACCAGCGGCAGCACCACAGCCGCCGTGATCAGCACACATTTTTTCATCTGTGTTTTCGGGCCGCCCACGCTCATGCGCTTCAGAATACGCGGAAATCGCGCATCCCGGTCCTTCAGCGTTCCCGCATGCATGACGGCCGCTCTACCGCGCCGCCACCTGCTCCAGCTGAATGCCCCGCGGAACCGTCCGGTGCAGGACCGCCGCAATCTGCGAACACTCATCCACCAGCTGCGCAAACTGCTCCGGGAAAATCGACTGCATCCCGTCGCTCAGCGCCTTCTCCGGCTGGTGATGCACTTCCACAATCAGCCCATCCGCGCCCACCGCTACCGCCGCCCGCGACAACGGCAGCACCTTATTCCGCTTGCCCGTTCCATGGCTCGGGTCCACCAGAATCGGCAAGTGGCTCAGCCTCTGCACCGCCGGCACAATGCTCAGGTCGAGCGTGTTCCGCGTATGATCCGCAAACGTCCGCACGCCGCGCTCGCACAACGCCACCTCGTAGTTCCCCTCGCTCATAATGTACTCAGCCGCCATCAGAAATTCATCCAGAGTCGCCGCCAGCCCGCGCTTCAGCAGCACTGGCTTGCGCTTCCGCCCCGCCGCTTTCAGCAGCGAAAAATTCTGCATGTTGCGCGCGCCAATCTGAATCACGTCCGCGTAATCCGCCACCAGCTCCAGCGTCTCGTGATCGATCGCCTCCGTCACAATCCGCAATCCGAACTGGTCCCGAACCTCCGCCATAATCTTCAGCGCTTCCTCGCCCAGCCCCTGAAACGCATACGGCGAAGTCCGCGGCTTATACGCGCCGCCCCGGAAAAACTGCGCCCCCGCCAGCGCCACCTGCTCCGCAATCGCAAACGCCTGCTCCCGCGACTCGATCGAGCACGGCCCCGCAATCATCGCCACGCCCGTCCCGCCAATCGTCGCGTCCGTCCCCGCAAACCGAATGACCGTGTCCTCTTCCTTCACATCCCGGCTCACCAGCTTGTACGGCTTCGAGACGCGAATCACCTCAGCAACCCCGGCCATCTCCTCGAGATTTCCGCGGTCCACTTCGCCCTGGTTGCCGGTAATGCCAATCGCGGTGCGCTGCGCTCCCGGCATCGGGTGCGCGCGGAACCCCAGCGTCTCAATATGTTCGCAAACCGCCTGAACCTCTTCCTGCGTGGCTTGCGCCTTCATCACAACAAGCATGGGGATCTCCTCACAGTGCCTAAACCCTAGTTTAGAACACGCGTCTCGCCCCGGCGAAACCCCGCCCGATCAGCCTTCTCCGCCCCGGTCACCAAGGTCATCCACCGGAAGATGGAGACCCCTGCCAAAATATGCAATTCCGTATCGAAAAAATATACGAATCACTGCGAAACTTTGCCCCCGCCCCAGGGTCCACTTCAACGTGGGAAGTCCCGGCGGACTTCTTCACAGCAACCCTCCTCGGACAACGAGGCCGCCGCACGCAGCGACGGCCTCGTTGATTTTTTTTGCGCACAAAGAATTTGTCATCCCGAGCGGAGCGCCGCCACGAAATCGCCCAGCGAACACGGTTCTAAACCGGCGCGCAGCCGAGGGACCCCTGACGAATGTCATCCCGAGCGAAGCGCCGCCACCCCCACCCTCCAGCGAGCACCAAACTAAACCGGCGCGCAGTCGAGGGACCCCCCGAAGTTGACTACCGCCATCCCAAACACAAATCTAGTCAGCGAGGGGAATCGGTCGCGAAGCGGCCGACAAGAGAACCGGCACGTAAATCCACGGCAATGCGCTCGAAACCGCCTTGCGGCCCGAAGCGAAAGCGAAGGGCGACGGCAAAAGAGCCAGGCTTTAGCCTGGCGTCAACGGCATCCCAAAGGACGCGGCCTTCAGGCCTGGTGCGGTCCGTCGAAATTGTCAGGATCGTCGATGGCCGCAGAGACCTGAACCATATCGTCTAACCCCGCTGGCGCAAACCACCCCTCCCTCGCTATCCTTCTCTGTTCCCAAGGGAGACCAAAGATTGAACAAGCTCGTCCCCAACGCCGCTGCCGCCGTCGCCGACATCCCTTCCGGCGCCACCCTCATGCTCGGCGGCTTCGGCCTCTGCGGCATTCCGGAAAACCTCATCACCGCCCTCGTCCAGGAGAACGCTCGCCGCGGCCTCAACGGCCTTCACACCATCAGCAACAACATGGGCGTCGACGGATTCGGCATGGGCCTCATGCTCGAAGCCGGCATGGTCGCCTCCCACACCGGCAGCTACGTCGGCGAAAATAAGCTCCTCGAAGACAAAGTCATCAAGGGCGAACTCGATCTCCGCCTCATCCCCCAGGGCACATTAGCCGAGAGAATTCGTGCGGGCGGCGCCGGCATTCCCGCCTTCTACACCCCCGCCGGCGTCGGCACCATTGTCGCCGACGGCAAGGAAACTCGCGAATTCGACGGCAAGATGTATCTCCTCGAACGCTGGCTGCGCGCCGACTTCGCTCTCGTCAAAGCCTGGAAGGGCGACCGCACCGGCAACCTCGTCTACCGCAAAACCGCGCGCAATTTCAATCCCATGATGGCCGCCGCCGCCCGCATCACCATCGCCGAAATCGAAGAGCTCGTCGAGCCGGGCGAACTCGACCCCGACCACATCGTCACCCCCGGTGTCTACGTCAAGCGCCTCATCGTCGGCCCCGCCTACGTCAAACACATCGAACGCCGCACCACCCGCACCGTAGCAAGCCAGTAGCCGGTAGCTCATAGCCAGTAGCTACGGGCTACGGGCTCCAGGCTTCCGGCTCCGGGCCACCAGCTACCAGCTAGAACGACACCTTCAACCCAAACTGAATCTGCCGCGCCGACGTCGACGTAGCCGTAATCAATCCCCCCGTCGGTGAAGCCGTCGAAGTCGCCGAAGCATACGTGATCTCGTTCGGCGTCCGGAAGCTCACCTGGTTCAGCAGATTGTAGAAACCGGTCCTGAACTGAATATGCACGCCCTGCTCGATCGCCGTGTCCTTCACCACCGAGAAATCGAACTGCGATAATCCCGGCCCCACCAGCGAATCGCGCTTCACATTGCCGAAGTACCCCGTCGCCGGCTGGATGAACGCATTCGGATTGAACCACTCCCCCGGCGTCCTTGGGTACAGCGGACCCGTGAACGCGGGATTCCAGTCCGGCCGAATCGGATTGCGGCTGTCGCCGTTGCCCGTCGGGTTATATCCCAACTGCGGCGTAAATGGATAGCCGGATTGCGCCGTCTCAATGCCGCTCACCGTCCACCCCTGGCTCGCCACCCGCGCAAACCCCGACGTGTTCGCCAGGAACGCGTGGTTCGGTCCAATCGGCAGCGCCCACGTCGCGCTCACCGTCGCGCTGTTCCGCAAATCGCTCGTCGCCGGCCCCCAATCCATCTTCGGATCAGTCGGAAACTCCACCTGCGTCGGCGCACTCGAGCTCACCGCCGTGCTCCATGCTGACCCGTCATCCAGATTCTTCGAATACGTGTACGCGCCCCGCACCGTCACCCCGCCGCCCACGTTGCCCCGTACCTCGGTCTCCAGCGCGTTATACGAGCCCACGCCCTGCGAAACGATCGACGTCGATTTCGACTGCCCCGGATTCAGGTCCTTCACTCCCGACGCATAGTACGGCACGCCGCCAGGCGTATAGCTCGGCGCCGGCTCATTCAGATCCTCGGTCAGCAGTTGGTGGTAGCTGTGCGATCCCAGGTACCCCACGATGAAAGTCGTCCGCGGCGCAATCTGCTGCTCAATCCGCAGCCGCCACGACACCACCGCCGGCGTCTTAATATCCTGCTGCACCGTGCTCGCCGTAATCAAACCTCCCTTCGGCGCACCGCTGCCCGGCGCGATAGCGAAACTCGAAACCGCCGCGCCCTTCACGGAGTACGCAGCGTTGTACGGCGCCGTCTGATCCAGCCGGTAATCCAGCGCGTCCAGCAGCGTGTGATACAAACCCACTCCACCCCGCAACGCCGTCTTCCCGTTCCCAAACACATCCCACGCAAACGCTGCCCGCGGATTCAGCAGGAATCTCGCATTGTTCACCGTCAGCGCCTTCGTCCCCACCGTCGGATTGTCCGCAATCACTCCACCTGGAAACGCGTAATTGCTGGCGCGGCCTTGCGACGCATTCCATCCGTTCGTCGACTCCTCGCGAAATCCCCCCCGCAGTTCCAGCCGCGACGTCGCCTTCCAAATATCCTCCACAAACGCCGCGCCCTCCATCGATCGCCAGCCAATCTCCGTAGGCGCCGGAATGATCGTGAAGCTCGCCACCGTCCCCTCAAGAAAACTCGTCAGCGTCGCGAACGAAGCCTGCCCATATTGGTTCTGGGTCAGCATGTCGTTCGTCTCGATATCCTCAAACCACCCGCCCAGCTCAAATTGCTGGCTGCCCCGCGTCCAGAACACGTGATCGTCCGCCGTGTACACATTGCGCGCCGCGTGGTTGTTGCTGTTCACGTTGTTTCCCGCAGGCGTCACCTGCGCAATGCCCGCTGATGCCGTGCTGCCGCTGATGATCACTGCACCCACCGGCAGCCCGGTCACCCATCCCGGCACACTCGGCGTGTCCAGTCCGGTATAAAAGAACCCGGCTCGCGAGTACCCGATGCGCGCCGTGTTCAGCGCCGCTCGAAAAACATGCTGCTCCTGCAAACTCGCAACCTGTTCCCGCAAGCTCTGGCTGATCTGGCTCAGCGGATTCGCCGTCGCCCCCAGGCCCGCGCTGTCGTCCACCGTATATACACCGAACAGCAAATCCTTCGGCCCCAGATTGTCGTCCACGCGCGCCGTTCCAAAATCCTCGCGAACATGCGCCGGAGGATGGCTATACGCCTCCGCCAACCCCGTGATCACGCCGCCCGACATTAGCTCCGGCCCGTTCTGCGCCGGAAAGAGTTCGAGCAGCGGAGCCACGCCCGGCGCGATCCCCACCGATTTCTCTACGCCCGACGAGTTCGGCACATAGCCCTGCTGTGCCTGGCTATCAGGAATAATCGTGACGTCCGTCAACTGTGCATTCTGCTGCAGCCCTTCAAAATTCGCGAAGAACAATACCTTGCTCTGCCGCACCGGTCCACCTGCCGACGCTCCAAACAAGTTCCGCTGGAACTGCGGAATCGCGCCCTGATCGAAATAATTCCTCGCATTCAGTACGTTGTTCCGGAAAAACTCATAGGCGTCCCCGTGCCAGTTGTTCGTGCCCGAACTCGTCACGATGCTGATCTGCCCGCCATCGCGTTTCCCATAGGCCGCGCTGTACGTATCGGCATTCACGTTCAGCGCCTGAATTGAATCCGACCCCAGGATCTGCCCGCTCACGCCCCCTGGCGTAATGTTCGACGTCGACTCACCGGTGAACTCAATCCCGTTCAGCAAAAACAAATTGTCCTGCGGACGCCGGCCCGCCACTGTGTACTGGTTCCCCACGCCCGCCGCCGTCATTCCCGATCCGCCTACTCGCTCGTTCGTATAGTTCGCCGTTGCCGGGTTCAGCGTGATCAGCTGGTCGTACCCGCGCCCATCGAACGGCAGGTCGCGAACCTGGCCTTCGCCAATCACGCCCGCCGCCGCATGCGTCGTCACATTCGCGCCCGTTCCCAGCGCTCCCGTCACCACTTCGCGCCCCGATCCTGCCTTCAGAGAGAACGGCACCGTCACTCCCTGGCCCACGCCAATCGCTACGCCCTCGCGCACCAGCGTCGTATACCCATCCAGCCCCACCGTCACCTGATACGTGCCCACCGGCAGTGACGGCGCAAAAAACCGTCCATCCGCCCCCGTCTTCATCGCGCGCGTTGTCCCCGTCGCCGCATTGCGCACCGTCACCGTCGCCCCGGCCACCGCGGTTCCCTGCGCGTTCTTCACCGTTCCGCTGATCGTGCCGCCGACAATCTGCGCCAGCATCGCTGGCGCACTCGCCAGCGAGACCGCAATCAGGATAAAGAAAATTGTGACGCTGCGTCGCATGCTGCCTCCAAATGGGTTTTTCAGGATGCGGAGAACCTGGGGAAGCTCCTCCCCTGCTCCAAATCGGGCCGCTATCGGTGATTGCCTGTGAGGAACGACTTCCAACGGATCCGCTGTCGAAGGAGAAAAATCGCTGTCGCTTTCCGAAAGGGAAAACTCGTGCGAGTGTCCCTGCGGGCAGAATCAGCGTTCGGTTACGGTCGACAGAGTTCAGCAAGAGAGGTGCTGTCGAGGATTTGCGCCGTCGCGTCCCGCACTTCAAGAATCACGCGGAACAGTGCGCTGTGCTGAGGGTCCTTCTTAATGCGCTGCTTCAGCGACTCTGCATCCTCGAATGGCGACAAGGGTCCATCAATCCGCCGCAGCACCTCGCCCAGAAATATCTGGTCGGGCGCGCGCCGCAGTTGATAGCCGCCTTTCGCGCCGCGCGTGCTCGTCACCAAACGCGCGTACTTCAAATCTCGCAGAATCGCTTCCAGAAATTTCTCCGGCAAGCCTTCCTCCTGTGCGATGTCATGAATCTTCATGGCATCTCCGGGATACCGCCGCGCCAGCGCCGTCAGCGCCTGCATGGCGTACAGTCCTTTTTGCGAGATTCTCATCCCAGCGAAAGTCTACCAGCGACTCGAATCTCTGCCCAATCCCTTGCCTGACCAGGGATTAACTCAGTCAAGTGAACAAAGTCTATCAAGTCGCTAGGCATTGTCAAGTCTATAGAACTAATTGTTTCAATTCCATCTACCCCACCCCCTCCCACCCCGCAGGTAGACTGGTATCTGCATGAGCGAAAAGATCATCCCCCTCTTCGTCAGCCTCATCGCAGCCGGAGGCTACGGCGCCGTCATCCTGCTCATGGCCATCCAGTCCGCCTGCGTACCCATCCCCTCTGAAGTCATCATGCCGCTGGCCGGCTACGCGCTCGCCCATACCCAGATGCAGCTGGTTCTCCTCGCGACCGTTGCCTCGCTCGCTTCCAACCTCGGCTCCATCCCCGCCTATTGGGTCGGCGCCCGCGGCGGACGCCCCATGGTCGAGCGCTACGGAAGCTGGCTCCTCCTCAGCCGCCGCGACCTCGACCGCGTCGACCACTTCTTCACGCGCTACGGTTCCATCACCGTCCTCATCGGCCGGATGCTCCCCATCGTCCGCACCTTCATCGCCTTCCCCGCCGGCGTCGCCAAAATGAACCAGGTCCGCTTCCACATCTACACCTTCATCGGATCCTGGCCCTGGTGCTACGCGCTGGCCTACATCGGCATGAAACTCGGCGCATCGTTCGCCACCAATCCCCACTTCAAGGCCGTTTTCCACCGCTTCCACCTCGGCGTCGAAGCCCTCATCCTCGCCGCCGCCGTCTGGTTCGTCGTCACCCACTGGCGCAACCGCGTGCGGCCCGCTGAGGCTTAAGCCCCGTTAAACGCAGAATTCGCCCGTTTAACCATCGGTAATTTGCGAATTCCCTCCGCGAAGAAGAGACTACTTGTTTGGTTTGCACCATTTTAGAAACGCAGTCTTAGATCGCGGAAAGGCAACAGCAAATGGCAGGGGAAAAGGAAATTTCAACAGGTAAGGGTTCAGTCCAGCCCGCAAAAGGAAAACTGGGCGTCATGACCGTCGGCATGGGTGCGGTCGCCACCACGTTGATCGCCGGAGTCGAAGCTGTCCGCCGCGGTCTCGCCAAGCCCATCGGCTCCGTCACCCAAATGGGCACCATCCGCCTCGGCAAGCGCACGGACAACCGCACGCCCCTCCTCAAAGACTTCGTCCCCCTCGCCGACCTCAACGACATCGTCTTCACCGGCTGGGACATCTTCCCCGAAAACATGTACGAGGCCGCCAGCCACGCCGCCGTCCTCGACAAAGATCACCTCGCCAGCATCAAGCCCTTCCTTGAAGCCATCAAGCCCATGCCCGCCGTCTTTGACCAGTACTACGTCAAGCGGCTCTCCGGAACCAACGTCAAAACCGGCAAATCCAAGTGTGACCTCGCCCAGCAGGTCCGCGCCGACATTCAGAAATTCAAATCCCAGGTCGATCGCGTCGTCGTCATCTGGTGCGGATCAACCGAGATCTTCCTCGAGCCCTCCGCCGTCCACGCCACCATCGAGTCCTTCGAAAAAGGCCTGGTCGACAACGACATCAGCATCGCCCCCTCCCAGATCTACGCCTACGCCGCCCTCAAAGAAGGCGTCCCCTTCGCCAACGGCGCGCCCAACCTCACCGTCGACCTGCCCTGCATGATCGAGCTCTCCCGCCAAACCGGCGCGCCCATCTGCGGCAAGGACTTCAAAACCGGACAGACCCTCATCAAAACCGTCCTCGCCCCCGCCTTCAAGGCCCGCATGCTCGGCGTCGCCGGATGGTACTCCACCAACATCCTCGGCAACCGCGACGGCGAAGTCCTCGACGACCCCGAGTCCTTCAAGACCAAAGAAGAATCGAAGCTCGGCGTCCTCGACTACATCCTCCAGCCCGAGAAGTACCCCGACCTCTACGGCAACATCTACCACAAGGTGCGGATCAACTATTACCCGCCCCGCGGCGACAACAAAGAGGGCTGGGACAACATCGACATCTTCGGATGGCTCGGCTACCCCATGCAGATCAAGGTGGATTTCCTCTGCCGCGACTCCATCCTCGCCGCCCCGCTCGCTCTCGACCTCGTCCTCTTCTTAGACTTAGCCAAGCGCACCCCCGAACTCAGCCACTTAGGCATACAGGAGTGGTTAAGCTTCTTCTTCAAAAGCCCCCAAAGCGCGCCGGGACTCTATCCCGAACACGACCTCTTCATCCAGTCGATGAAGCTCAAGAACACGTTGCGTCACATCATGGGCGAAGACCTAATCACCCACTTAGGCCTCGAGTACTACGACTGAGCTAGCCGCTCAGCACAAGCGCTTCGCGCAACAGCAAAAACAAAAGAGGCTCCCTCGCGGAGCCTCTTTGATCTGTAGCCGCAGCCCGCCACCCCGGTGACTTCGCCATCCTTGCCTTCGTATCAGGACCCATACTAGCAGCACCAAATGTGCCGCAAGGACAGCCCGCGCTTTACTCGTCGAATGCGGCCAACTTAGCATGCGATATTAAGTACACTAGAGCGCAAACCATGGCACAATTTTCAAGACGCACTATCTTGGCGGCAATGGACGAGATGGCGCAGTGGGGCCACACCGACATCACTCGCTTTGCAATGGAATATGGCGTAGAGGGTCGGGCAGATGGCACCTCCAGGGTGGACCGCGCAAACAACCTCGCACGCTACCTGATCGCACACCCCGGAGCAGAAAATGAGTACGGCGAGAATGTCACTGATGCTGTGGTCTCCGCGATTGTGGAACGATCCATGAGGAGCTCGGTACGCTGGGATGGGTACTGCTTTGACCTCTTCCAGGAGCGGTTCCCAGGCATCCACAGGGGCTTGGCCCGCGACGGATTCACGACAGCCGACGGGACGCTCCGGAGGGCGCTTCCTGAAAACGTCGATCTGCCGGCCGCAGACGACGAGGTCCATGCGCTGCTTGAGCAGTATGGATTCAACATACCCCGGCGGCACCTCGATCAAGGCATTACTGCCCACAGCAGAGGAGATTGGGAAGCCGCGAACGCCCAGTTTCGCACGTACGTTGAATCCCTTTTCGATTCGATCGCGGCACACCTGGCCGACGGAGCGCCGCTTCCAGCGCCTGGCCATCAGCGTCGGATATGGCTGGCGAATAGCGCGCAACCGTTCTTTCAGGCCGAGCTTAACGAGTGGGACGGTCAGGGCACGGGTTTCTTGAACGGCTTTTTTAGGAGGTTACACCCCGCGGGTGCTCACCCTGGATTGTCCGACGTGGATGATTCGACATTCCGACTCCACCTCGTGCTGCTCGTGTCCCGCACCTTGCTGAGACGACTCTGATCACGTCGAGGCCTTTTAAACGCTGAACTTCGCATTCGCTAACACGATCGCGGTTATATCGGAGAAGAACGCCACAACATTCGGATCCGCAATTGGCGCCTCGCTGGGATGGGCGCTTTGATTGCGATAGGTGAAGCACATCTCCAGCCGCTCTGCTTCGTTGCCATCGAGAAGACCCATTCCCTCGAGCACGACTACCAAATCCGAATCGAAGACAGTCTGCAGTTCCGCATGCGTGCTGACATTGAATTCCTTGTTCCATCGCCTGTATTTGCCGGAGGTCTGCGCCTTCAGTGCCCTCGAGGTCGTGTTGAACTTGTCAAATCCAACCTCCGCAATCTTTTTCTGAAATTTGTCGACAACTGCGCACCACCCCATAACAATTGCGGCACGTCGGTGTCCAGCCGCGGCGCACTCCACAGCCTCCTTAAGGTACGCAGATTCTTTCGGGTCGGGAAGATTGGGGACAAGCTTCTGAAGATCAAATATGCTTTCGACCTCCGTTGCGATCTGTTTTATCGGCAGAACGAACTTATCGTCGAACTTCTTGAGAGTATTGTTGATCACCTCCAGATAAGAGGTCTTCAGATTGCTAGGCCTGCTCAAGACGTGTAGGCGCTTCATATCCGCCGAAGTCTCTTCTATCACATCGGGCGATAACTTTATCTTGTGTTCCAGCGGACTCCGAAGGTCTTCGACCCACATTGTCGCGACCTCATCTGCTAGGGTGCGGATACCAATTCGGTTGACCTGGGCTGAAGTCAACGCGTTCAACTCCCTCTTGAGGAGCTGCAGCCTCGACTTGAACGATTCAAGCTTCTCCAGTATTGGCTGCTTCATTTAGTGGCTTGGCTGCCGAGCGCCTTAACTAGCACGGCGAGTTCGCTAAATCCATCAACCGTAAGCTTCTGAGGAGCGCCCTGCTTTTCCATCTCCCCCTGGAATAACTTTTTGGCCGCTGCTGTCTTGAAGTTATTCGCGAAATTAGCGCCGTCGTAGAAGCCTTTATCTTGGCAGATCGAGCGCACGGCCTCGGGATCGACATCAAACACATTCCGCTCAATGCCATTTTTCAAAGCGAGGAGGAGGGCCCATTGAATCTGTCCCTTGGCGATTTTGTTACCAGACGGCTCGTGAATAAACAGAACCTTCTCGTCCTCGTAAATCAAAATCTTCGCAAGGTCCTCCGTGGTCGTAGCAGTCTTCTGCATGAACACCTTGACTTGCGCGGGTGTAGGGATGGCTCCATTTGTCTTTGAAACAGCAGGTGGCTTCTTCCCATCCGTCTCGGTGGTTTGAGCCTCCTCGCTGATCTCTGTCCGGACCTCAGCCGGAGCGGCTGACGAAAGGAGGTTCTTGAGGAGCAATTCGAAACATCTCTCCCTGAACACTTCCGGCACGGATTGCGCTATCTCGGCGATGCTTCTGACCTCTTCTTTAAGTTGTTCGTATTTCATAACCTATTCCCCCATCCGATTGGTAATCGTCATAATACCCCTTAGGGGCTTGCGCCACTCAGAAAACTAACTCCGTGCCGAAGGGCAAGCATTAGCTCTCTCCACGTCCATTACCCGGGATACAACACTGCGGAAATTCTCGTCACGGTGCATCCCCCTCACTGGAAGCGTTTTTCTATTCCAATCCAGGATCTTTGAACCGCAATAAAAAATCCCCAGGCGTCACAATCGCCAACCCACGCCAGGGATGCAGCACCAGCAAGTCCTCGTCGCTGCTGACCACGACCCCTGCCTCCGCGCTCAATGCCAACGCAAGAAATTTGTCATCCAGCGGATCGCGACAGCGCGGATCAACAGCCTGGTTGTGAGCGTCTTCGACGGGAAACAGCCTCGCCCTCCGGCGAATCAACGCAACGAAGGCTCGCCGCTGCGCTTCGGGCAAATACCGGTCAAACTTAGCTCGGCTGAAAACCCGGTCCAATTCATCGAGCGTTTCCACGCTAACGCACAGGTCCCAACTCGCGAACGCCTCATGCAAAGCCTGGTACGGAACTGAATCGACGCGCAACGCAGCGCTCACGAGCGTACTGGTGTCGATCACAGCGCGCCGGCTCACCGAGCCTCATGAACCAGCCGATTCACTTCTTCATCAGTCAACCCCGCCGCCGCCGCCGGCGTCGCGCTCGCCCGGGCCTCCGCGCTCCACGCCTCCAACTCGGCCACAGCCTCGCTCCGCGTGCGCCGCGCGCTTAGCAACTCTTCCATATCCCGAGGAGACACAACAAACGCCGTCGGCCGTCCATGACGAGTGATCGCCACCGCCTCCCGCTGCGCGATATCCAGCAACTGCCCAAACCGATTCTGCGCTACAACGGACGTCATCTTGATCATGGTCAACCCTTTCTAGCCAACATCCCTATTATAGCTATTATCGCGACATTTTGCTCGTCTTGCTCCTTCTACACCCTACCCCCTACACCCTACCCCCTGCTCCCCTCAAAAACTGTCAACCCCCCAGCCCCCACCCCAAAGTAACCCCCACTCATTTCAAAGACGTTCCCCGCCAAATCCTCCCAAAAAACCTGGCGCGATTAGAACCCCCACTTGTTATCCTGAACTTAGGGATAGAAAAACAAAAAAGGCCTCGCCAATCCGGCGAGGCCTTTCTGTTTCTCCAGGCGCTCGTGCGGGCAAGGCCCCCACGAACGCCTTTCGTTTTTCTACACCCTACACGCTATACGCTACACGCTCGAAAGAGGTCCCATGCCCGAAACAACCCCGCAACAGCCCAACCGCCGCCAATGCCGCTCCCTCACCGTCGGTGGACTCCCATGCAAAGGCTGCGCCGTGCACGGCGAAATCTACTGCGTCCGCCACCTCCGCAACCGCTTCCCCGTCTGCCCCACCGGCCCCCGCGTCTCCATCCCTCTCATGGAAGACCTCGAATCCGTTCGCCTCGTCGCCACCCAGGTCGTCCAGGGCCTCTTCACCGATACCCTCGACGCCTGGCGCGCCGGCAAAATCCTCTACGCCGCCCAGGTCGCCGCCAGCACCCTCCCCCGCCCCGCGCGCCCCAAACCTTCCGACGAAAAGCCCATCGTCAACGAGCCCGTCTCCCAGGCCGAACCCGATCTCGACGGTCACCTCCTCGGTCCCGACGTCCCCTGGCAGGGCAACCAGCAGGCCTTCAATCCCATTTGGAATTTCCACAAACGCCTTTGGGTCAAGGAGTGTGAACGCCTCGGCATCCCCGTCCCCCTCACCCCCGAAGAAATGCCCGCCGAAGGCTGGCTCGACCAGGACGACATGAACGAATACGACCCCCACCGGCCCCAGGACACCAACGACCGCTTCTGCGATCAGATCCTGAACCTGCGCATCGACGCCGACCACCTGGGCAAACTCCCTCCGCTCCAGGATCGCGCCTGCTCCTACCGGGTCTCCGGCATCTGCAAAGGCCCCTGGGACCTCGGCGAATACCATCGCCCCTGCACCTGGTGCCTCCGCGAACGCGAAGAGCGCATCCGCCTCCACCCCGAGGAAGACACCCGCGTCCCCAGCCCCAGCCTCACGCTCAAGGCCGTAGCCGCACCGGAAGAATGTCCCCCTGATGTCAAACTAGTTAACAGAGCCAAACCCATGATTCCAAACGAACCCCACACCCGACCCACCCAGGGGGGTCGGGGCATAATGAACCATGGCCCGCAGCACCCGACGAGTCACCCGACGAGTCTTTGCCCAGCAAGCTGCAGCCCTGGCCGCTTCCGCCGCCTTCACCCAGCCGGCCATCGCTCAGCGATTCCTGCGCGGCCTCCGCGATCAGGCCACCGCCACGCCGCCGATCCAGTTCGAAGACAAACTCCGCACCTCGCGCATCGACTTCGTCCTCCGCAACAGCGTCAGCCCGCAGCGCTACACCATCGAAACCATGACAGGCGGCGTGGCCCTCTTCGATTACAACAACGATGGCCTGCTCGACATTTTCTTTGTCAACGGCGCCGCCATTCCGTCGCTCCAGAAAACCAGCCCCGCATACCACAACCGCCTCTTCCGCAATAACGGCGACGGCACCTTCACCGACGTCACCGAACGCGCCGGCCTCAAAGGCCTCGGCTATTCCATGGGAGTAGCGGCCGCCGACTACGACAACGATGGGCACACCGACCTTTACGTCGCCGG
>DATHQV010000013.1:0-2952 GCA_035482355.1 Acidobacteriaceae bacterium
CGTCTCTTTCTCACCAATTCCGTCTATCCGCAATTCCCCCTCAATCCCTTCGACTTTCGCGACTACCGCGCCCGCAGCAAGTCGTTCGACTCAATGGCCATCTACACCCGCGGAGACATGCAGCTCTCCGGAGGCTCCTCCGAGCCCGTCCGCCTCTATGGATTCAGCGTTACCTCTGGATTCTTCCGCGTCCTCGGCCTGCAACCTCAACTCGGCCGCGAATTCGACCGCAACGCCGAGCTCCCCCACAACGGACAGCAGGTCATCCTTAGCGACCGCCTCTGGCGTGCACGATTCGGCGCCGACCCCGCCATCGTCGGAAAGAAAATCACCCTGAACGCGCAACCATTTACCGTCATCGGAGTGATGCCTCCGGGCACCGAGCATCCCGGCAACGAATACCACTCCCTGGCCTACGGTGACGACGTCGATCTCTGGTCGCCGTTCACTTTCGACGGAGATCCCACGCGTCGCGGATCGCATTACACCGAAGGCATCGCGCGTCTCAAAGATGGCGTCACCCCCGAGCAGGCCCAGTCGGAGTTGAACGCCATCATGGCTGAACTCGGTCGCGAATATGCCAACGACGCGCGCTGGCGCGTCCTCATCGTTCCGCTCTACCGCGAGGTCGTCGGCTCAAGCCAGCGAATGCTTCTCGTTCTCCTCGGGGCCGTTGGCATGGTGCTCCTCATCGCGTGTGCCAATGCCGCAAATCTGCTGCTCGCCAGAGCCGCATCCCGGCAGCGCGAAATCGCTGTGCGCCTCGCCCTCGGCGCATCTCGCTCGCGCCTTATTCGCCAGTTGCTGACCGAAAGCCTGCTCATCGCCTTCATCGGAGGCGCTCTAGGCCTCGTCATGGCGATCGGCGGCGTAAAAGCGCTGGTCACTCTGCTCCCCGCCGACTTCCCGCGCGTGCACGAGATTCATGTGAGCGCGCCCGTCTTCGCCTTCACCTTCATCGTCAGCGCGGCCACTGGAATCCTCTTCGGATTGATACCCGCTATCCAGGCCTCTCGAATCGATCCCAGACGAGGCCTGCACGAAGGTGGAAGAACCTCCACCGCCAGCGGAGGCCTCAGCCAGCTTCGCAACGCGCTCGTCGTCTCTGAAGTCACCCTGGCCTGCGTGCTCCTCATCGGCGCCGGCCTGATGCTGCGGAGTCTGCTGAACCTCGTGCATCTTGATCCCGGATTCCGCGAAGACCACGTCCTCACCGCGACCGTCTCGCTGCCGTATCCGGAATACAAGTCCACCGAACAGGTCGAGCATTTCTACGACACGCTCACCACAAATCTCTCGTCCATTCCGGGCGTCGAATCAGCCGGCGTCGGCAGCGATCTGCCCTGGACCGGCTACGACGAGAACACCAGCCTAAACATCGAAGGCAAGCAGCCCGGCCCCAACGACGAGTTCCATGCCCGTTATCACGTCGCCTCGCGCGATTACTTCCGCGCGCTTGGCATTCCTCTGCTCCACGGACGCTTCATCACCGCAGCCGACAAAGCCGGCGCGCCGCCGGTCATCGTCATCAACCGCGCGATGGCCGAAAAATACTGGGGCACCGAAGACACCGTAGGCAAGCGTGTCACTTGGGACGACCACCCCAAAGAGGGGGACTGGTTCCGCGTCGTTGGCGTTGTCGGCGACGTAAAAGATAAGCCCAGCAGCCCCGCAACCGAGCCGGCATTCTGGTGGTCCAGTCTCCAGCAGCCATTTGCCTTCCTCGGCGAGTCTCTCGTCATCCGCTCCGCCTCTGACCCGCAGACCCTCGCCGACGCTGTCCGAAACGAGGTCCACCACCTCGATCCCGCTCTCGCCGTCGCCGATGTGCAGTGGATGGACGAGATCGTCTACGGCTCCGTCGCCACCCCGCGCTTCGCATTTGTTCTGGTCGGATTATTCGCCGGGCTCGCGATTATCCTCGCCGCCATCGGCACCTACGGAGTCATCTCCTACTCGGTCACGCAGCGAACATCCGAGTTCGGCCTGCGCGTAGCCCTCGGTGCCCAGCGCCTCGACGTCATCCGTCTCGTGCTCACCCAGGCCGCGAAGCTCGTCCTCGCCGGCACCGCCCTCGGGCTCGTCTTTGCCCTCACCCTCGCGCGCGTCCTCAAGAACCTGATCTACAACGTCAGCCCCGCCGACCCGCTCACCTTTGCCTCAGCGGGACTCATGGTGATCGCTATCGCCGTCCTCGCCTGCTACATCCCGGCCCTCAAAGCCACGCGAGCCAACCCAATGACTGCCCTCCGCGCCGAGTAACTTCAACGGATTATTTTTCCCCGTTCGCGATTCCAACCCAGCAGTGGGCCGGCAACGACGGATACCTCCGACACCAGTGTCTGGAGCAACGTCTTCGCGTCGTTGTGGCGGGACAGGCTGGCGCTTTGTCCGGCCCAGAGCTGAAGGAGCTCGGGTTTTCCGGCTTTTTCGGCGAGAGTGGCAAGGTTTCTCACGAGCAAGCGCTGCAAGGGATAGGGCAGGATCTCGACGCCGGGGCGATTGAGTTCCTGGAGTAACTGGTTGTCGATTCCGCGGGCCAATCTTCCGGTAAAGCCGCGTGTCAATCCTGTTCGGCGCGCATGGCCGCTGAGAATAGCTTTGCGATGAACCGAGCTCGCGCCGGATTCTTCGCAAGCCAGAAAAGCCGTGCCGATTTGAACGCCCTCGGCCCCCAGGGCAAAGGCAGCGACAATTCCACGAGCTTCAGTGATGCCGCCGGCAGCGATCACGGGGATCGACACGGCGTCTGCAACTTGAGGGACGAGCGAGAAGGTTCCGGTAAGGGATTCTTCAGACGAGCGCAGGAAGGAGCCGCGATGACCGCCCGCCTCAAAGCCTGAAGCCGCGACAACGTCGACTCCCGCCTGCTCAAGAGCGATGGCTTCGTCGGGCGTCGTTGCGGCTCCGATGGTGGTGATTCCCTGCGCGCGGCATTCGTCGAGGATCTCC
>DATHQV010000014.1:0-6068 GCA_035482355.1 Acidobacteriaceae bacterium
CGGAAGCCAGCATGGTGATAGACAGCGCGAGCGTCAGCACTACGCGCCTCATACTTAGAATCCCTCCAATACATTAGCCACCAGCGTACGCGCGAAGTCTTGCGAGAGGCGGCGGAAGGCGGGGGAATCTTCCTCGAAAAAGCTGCTCAAGTCCTGCGAAACTTCGTATTGCTCGCGGAACAGATACGCGGGATTCTGATACAGAACTTTGCCGTTGCGGTCGGTAAGCACAACTTTCATGCTGACTACCACCAGGACGCTGGCGGCGCGGCCGGTCGCGGTGTCATAGGTGAGCGGAGAGGCGGCGGTGGAGAGCACGGTGCCGCGCAAGGTGGCATCGGCGTCGTCGCTGGCATCGTTGAGAATGCGGTAGCGAGTGCGGGTGGTGAACTCGCGCACCACGGCTGCTGTCAGCATCTGCTCGATGCGGTAGGTGAGGGTCTCATTCTTGAAAGCGGGAACGGCAATGGTCTTGACCGTATCGGGAAGCTGCACGGAATGACCCACGGTGTGGTAACCGCATCCGACCGTAAGCGCGCACCACGCCGCCAACACCAGTGCCGGCAGGCGCTGCGCGCGCATGATCATCGCTCCGTCCCCGTCATGGTTTGAACCTTCGCCGTCATCGTCGAAACTTACCAAGTCACTGAATCTTCCCGGTGGGGCGCGAAGCGGTCATGCTCTCGGCGATTTCCACCGCCGTCAGAGCTAAGATGCGCAAATTATCTACGGCCGCCCACAGCCAGACGCCATTGGGCTGCACGGGATCGATCTTCAGCTCGAGTTGGATCTCGGCCTGCCCGGCGGCACTCACGTTGCTGGGAGGATCATCTTCCGCGCCGGGAATCGTAACGTGATCTCCGGCCAGGGCCAGAGACAAGGCCGGTAAATCGACCCCGCCTTCCATCTCGAGGAAGACCGCAAGCGCGTAGCCGTGGAATATGGGAGCCTGCAGCAGCAGGAGAGAAGGTTGAGGAGTTGGCTCCCCAGCGATTTTCTTATAATGCCGCGCGATGCGCGCCTCGACGGAGTCAAGCGCAGGCTGCGACTTCTGCCCGTAGCGAGCGATCATGTTGAAGGCAACCTGGGCATCGTAAACATCTTTGGGCAGGGGCTGGAATGAAAGCAGGTTCACAGTCTGCTGGTGCAGCTCGTCCATGCCGCGCTGGCCGTGTTCGGAAGCCGGTTCGAAAATCGTGGCTACGGCGCGCCGCACGGCGGAGGCCTTCTGAGCCCGCAAGAGCAGTAACGCCAGGGTCACGGCGGCCGGATGCGCCGCCACGCATGGGCCCGGCTGCAGTTCGGGAGCGGGGATTCGGGCACGTTCACGCTCCACCCACGGCGAGCGGACGCTGGCTCCGGGTTCGTTTTCCAGAGAGGAGGAAAGATCGATGATGGCGCTACCGGCGTCGCGGGCATCTTTCCAGTTGGCGCGCGTGCACTCTTCGTCCGAGGCAAAAAAAGTAAAGTCGACGTGCTCAAACTGCTCGGCGCGCACGCGCTGTATAAAGCTGATCTCGTCGCCCATAGCCTCAAGCTTGCCCATGGCCTCGTCGTCGTCGAGCAGGCGGATATCGGCAGCCGGGAAATTTCGTTCGCTGAGCATCTCGGCTACTTCCTTGCCCCTGAGCGAGCCCGCGCCCACGATGGCTGCGCGGTAAAGATTGCCGCGAACAGCCGGGGAATGCGGCGCAGACGCCGTCTTGACGGAGTCGTTGGAGTCGTTCATTACGCCTGCGGAGCCTCCTTGTAGGGCGGCGGTGGGGGATCGGTGCGGCGACGGAAGATCCATTGCACCCGCCAGAAAATGCCCGAGATCATATAGAGCAGAGCGATGGCGAAAAGAACCCTGCGGTGGAACATGAAGATCAAAGCAAACAGCGCCGCCATCAGAACGATCAGCCGAAACGGGTGCCGCGAGCGGAAATCAATGTCCTTGAAGCTATAGAAGCGCCAGGTGCTCACCATGAGATACCCGATTGTTGTAACCATGGCGATCCAGGTCAGGGCCGTATACCAGGAGATGATGGGATCGCCACCGGAAAAGTGAACCACCGCCGCGATTACGCCCGCACCCGCGGGAATGGGCAGGCCGACAAAATATTTCTTGCCGGGGCGCCCGGGATTAGAGGGCTGCGGATTGCTCGTGATGTTGAAGCGCGCCAGACGGCTGACTCCGGCAGTCAGAAAAAGGAAGCTGGCAATCGCGCCCAGCTGTGTCATCTTGATGTGCCAATCGGTCAGAAGGACGGCCGGCATCAAGTGAAATCCCCAGGTCCAGGCCAGCAGGGCTGGAGCTACGCCGAAGGCGATGGCATCGGCAAGAGAATCCAGTTCCCTGCCGAAATCGCTCGTGGTGCCCGTCATGCGAGCGATGCGGCCATCGAGCCCGTCGAAGAGCACGGCGAAACCGATCGCTTTGGCCGAGTTGTCGAGGTGCCAGTACTCAGTGGCCGTAGCGTGCATGACCTCGAGCATGGCGTAGTAGCCCAGCGCCATGTTCGCCGTGGTAAATAGCGACGGGAGAATATACATCCCCTTGCTCTGCCGGCCGCGATGTTTAGGGACGGATGAGTCCATCAGCGTGCCCTTTCGCTGGCAGAGGAGTTTCCTGCGGCCGCCAACTGGCTCTGTTCCTGGGGCTGCAGGTACGCCAGGACGCTGGCGCCGCCTTTCACCCGGTCGCCCACCTTGACGTTGACTTTGGCAGAGGCATCGAGCAGCACATCGACCCGCGATCCGAACTTGATCAGGCCCACACGCTGGCCCCGCTCCAGGCGGTCGCCAACCTTGGGGTTGAACACGATACGTCGCGCCAGCAGGCCGGCGATCTGCTTGAAGATCACGGTCTGCCCGTCGGCTTCGACGGTGACAATATTCTGCTCGTTCAATTCGGCAGAAGTTTTGTTCATCGCGTTCAGATACTGGCCGCGCTGGTAGCGGACTTGGCTAATAACGCCGGCAATGGGCGAGCGGTTCACATGCACATTGAACACACTGAGGAAAATGCTGAGCCGCATCAGCTTTCCGTCGCCCACGGTCACCGGGGAAACGTCTGTGACCTTGCCGTCGCCCGGAGAAACCACCGCACCCGCATCCTGGGGGATGGCCCGCTCCGGATCACGAAAGAACCACAGGAAGAAAAACGCGAGCAGGCAGGGGATAATCGCCCACGCCGGATTGGTCAGCCAGCCGAGCAAGACCGCTGCGGCGATTAGGGGCACGGCATAGAAATATCCGTCACGTACCATGAGAGCTTTTTATTATAGAGCAGGCTGCATGCGTCGCGACGGCTTGAGAGGTCCATGATCTTCGCGGCGACGATCCTGGGGCTGCATTTACGATTCCGGCAGATTGAGTTTCCGCATCAACCTTGCCCAGTGAGGAGTGGAGCGCAGTTCCCTTCCGTACCAAATCCTCAGGTAGATGAGGCCATAAGGATCGTGCTGGTCGATGGCCTTCTCCAGCCATTCCGCCTGCGCGTCGAATTCCGCGAGGATCCAGTGGTAAACGGACAGGGCCCGGGGAACGCCGAACGCATCGCTGGGTTGGAGCTTCCCGAGCAGTTCCTCCGCCGCGGGCGTATCTCCGCCGCGCTGCAGGAGCCCGGCGAGCCATCCGATCGCACTGGGGAGGGGAGCGGCAGTGTACGCCCTTCTGCAAAGCGCCATTGCTTGATCGAACTCCCCGCGTGACGCATGCAGACCCGCCAGAGCTAACTGCGAAAGGACCAAGGTCGGATTGAGTTCCAGAACCTCACGCAGTGCCTCGGCGGCTTCCGCATCGCGGCCGGCCGCGGACAGGTAGGCGGCGCGGTTATTTTGAAGAAGAAGATTCAGCGGATCTTCATGCAGTCCGCGCTCCGTCTGCTGAACGGCTTCGGCCGGCCGGCCGACGAGCAGAAGGTAAAGGGAGTAATAGAGCCGCACATTGCTCGTAACGGGATCGCGAGATAGCGCCAGGCGGAAGCGCCGCTCCGCTTCTTTCCAGTCGTATTCGAGGCAGGCTGCGACCATGCCCGACATCGCGTGCGCGTCAGAAAGAGAAGCGTCCAGTTCCAGCGCCTTCTCCGCGATGGTGCGGATCCGGGGCAAGGCCTGGTTGGCCGGCAGCGCTCCCGCCAGCGCCATGCCCCAGAAATAATTTCCGTGCTCGCAGTGGGCCAGGGTGAATTTCGGATCCAGCGCGATCGCCTGATCGAAGCATTCCTTAGCCTGCGGAAGCAGGTCCGGGCGAAAGGTTCCATAGTAGTATCGCGCCTTCAACAGGGCTTCGTAAGCCGGCAGGCTCGGTTTGTACGGTGCGGGTGCGCCGGAAAGCTTCACGTGCAGCGCGGACGCGATCGCCTGCGCGATCTCGTCCTGCAGGTCGAACAGATCGGCCATTTGACGGTCGTAGCGCTGCGACCAGAGATGATAGCCATCTCGGGCATTGATCAGCTGGGCGGTGACGCGGAGGCGACTGCCGGACCGCCGCACGCTGCCTTCCAGGACGACCGCGACGCCCAGCGTCTCAGCGATTTTGCGAATGTCTTCGGTCTTGCCCTTGAAGGCGAAGGCGGAAGTGCGCGCGGTCACCTTCAGACCGGGAATCTGCGCCAGAAAATTGATGATCTCCTCGGCCAGGCCGTCGCTGAAGTATTCGTTATCCTGGTCGCCGCCCATGTTGGCGAACGGCAGCACGGCAATGGAGGGCGTCTTCTCTCCTGGCGTCGCGATTGCTCTTTCCAGCGCCGCCCGAACCTCGCTGATCGTCTGGAACCGGTCGACCGGCGACTTCCGTAAACAGCGGGTGACGATGGCGGAGACATTCGCCGGCGCGTCGAGCACGGCCGGTTCGTCGCGTAAAGTCGCCGAAATCGTTTCAACAAAGGAGTTGGCCGCAAACGGCTGGCGTCCACTCAGCATCTCGTACAGCACCACGCCGAAGGAAAAAATGTCGGAGCGCGCGTCTATGTCCTCTCCCTTTGCCTGCTCGGGAGACATATAAGCCGCCGTGCCCAGGATTGTGCCCGCTTCCGTAAGGGACATCGTTTGAGCAGAGCCGGTTTGAGCAGAGCCGGTTTGAGCAGAGCCGGACTGTGGCCGGCCGTTTTGGGTCGCGCCTGCCGGCCTCTTTGCCTCGGACACCTTAGCCAGTCCAAAATCCAACACTTTCACGCCGGTGCCGGTAAGCAGAATATTCCCGAGCTTCAGATCGCGATGAACAATGTTCTTCTGATGTGCCACTTCCAGTGCGCTGGCGATTTGCACGGCGTATTGCAAGCCCTGCTCCAGCCGCAGAGGACCGGTCAGGGGATCGCCATCAATGTACTCCATCACCAGGTAATTTGGTCCGACATCGTAAATCTGGCAGATATTGGGATGATTCAGCGCCGCAATGGCCTGCGCCTCGCGTTCGAAGCGCTCGCTGAATTGAGCAGCGGAAACTTTGATCGCCACGTCGCGTTTCAAACGTGGATCTCTGGCGCGGTAAACTTCCCCCATACCGCCCGCGCCGATAAGCGCAACGATCTCATACGGGCCGAGTTTGTCGCCGGCAGAGAGCGGCATAGGAGAGATTTGGCTAGTTTAATCGATCACCACGAATAACGGGCAAGCCGGAAGGCAATCACTTTGGCGGGATTGGCGTCTGGGCCGGAATGGCGCAGACCGGCAGCTAATGCGAAGGGGACCACGCGGTGAGAGTGCACAACCATGAAGCGCTAAAGCCCTGTAGCGGATGCACCACTCCCTCGGCGGGAGGCCGCGAGGAGGTTGGCCAGAAATTAGGCTACGTTAACGCCGTACTGCTGCCGGTGCGCGCGCTCGATGGATTCCATCTGATCTTTCAAGCGCAGTTTCAGCTTCTTCAGACGAACCTCTTCCAGCTTTTCGTCTTCGCTGAGATAACGTTTTTGGGTGAGTGAATCGAGGCGTTTCGAATACTGCGTGTGCTCCTGAGCCAATCTGCGGAATTCCTCATGATTGGTCAGAAGTTGGTCTCTCGAAGTCAGCATCCAGCAGACCTCCAACCGGGATATGAGCTGAGGCTAGCACAGGGCAAAAGTGGGTTCAATGCCAAAAAAG
>DATHQV010000015.1:0-12459 GCA_035482355.1 Acidobacteriaceae bacterium
TTTTCGTCGGGCAGCGCCGTCCGCACCTCCGCCAGCGAAATGTGTGCCGCATAGGTGTACGCAATGCTGCACTGCATATTCACCGCATTCACCAGCGCGTACGTACAAAATCCCGGCGCATTCGCAATCGCACCGTCATACAACACCGTACCCGGTGCGACCATCGTCTCCGGATTCGCCGGATCGATATCCTGCACCACCAGCACAAACCGCACATCCGCCGCTACCGCCGCCCCGCCCCACCCACTCCCTGCCGGATGCGTCGACGAATGAAACGTCTCCTCTGCTCGATACACTTCCATCGAATACAAATAAGTCGTCAGCACATATCGATGCCCGGCCGTCGTCCCCATCACGGGCCCGGTCAACTCACCCTGAATCAGCGCCTGGATATTTAATCCCGCGGTCGTCGGCGTCACCTGAAATCCGGCCAAGCATCCCGCCACCGAAATCGCTCCGGCATAAAGCCCGCCCAGCACGCCCTGCGACGCTCCCGAAAAACTCACATCGCCATGTTGCAACTCAAGCGCCCCGCCCAATTCAACCTGCTCGATAAACGAAACCGTCGTCTGCCCGTCCTGTCCCGTTCCGCCATTCACCACCAGCGTCTGCGCCGCCACCGACACCGCCGACGACGGATCGTTCACCACCCACGTCGTCGTATCCAGCCCCGGTCCCAAATATTCCTCATCAATCAGCGCGGGCCGCGCCTGCGCAAACGGCGTCTGCGACAAATAAAAATCGAGCGTCTCACCGTTCCCAACAAAGTAGTCCCGTACATATGCCTGCGGCTCATCCAACCCAATCACGGTCGCATCATTCACCAGCAGATTCGGCGAAGCTAGCTTCAGCCCCGTCGGAGAGAAATTTGCATCGCTCTCATTCAGCGCATACGTCGCCGCGCCCACCGAAGCCAGCGTCAGCGCTCGATTCATCGCGCGATAACTCGCCCGCGCCGCCAGCGCAATCTCGCCCGCGTGATACGAAAACTTGTTCTGCGGATTCACCGCATACGACGCGATCGCATCCAGCGCCTCGACCGCGCTCGTATCAAACTCGGTCGGCAACAAATCTTGCGCAAGTTGCGCCAACGCCGAGCCTGCGGTCCGCTCCACATACGGAGCACGATTCGGCAGCGCCTTCTGATCGAGCAACACCTCGTCGCTCTCCGCCACCAGGTCATACCGATATACCGCCGCACCCTCGCCCCACCCCACATACTCCATTTGCGGCGCCTGAGTCAGATAACCGGTAAACAAAAAGCTCCCATCGCTTTTCACCAGAACGACTCGCGCCCCAATCACCGGCGTCACAAATGAAGTTCCATTCGCGACCAGACTGCAACGCATCTGCGCCGGCGCATTCATCTTCCGCACCACGCGGGGCGCAATCGTCCCATCGAGGGCCGCCGTGTAGTCCACCGGCCCCGCCCCCTGCAAATTGTCGATCGTCAGATTCATGATGAAATTCTTAGGTCCTAATTTAGGCCCGGTTTTTGACTTCTCCGTACCCCAACGTCTCCGTGGTAAAAACAGCTCTCCCCCGAAAACCAAAGGTTCTACTCAGCACTCGTCTCTCGGTACTCGCTACTCGGTACTCGGCACTCCTCAGTACACCGCCGCCATCCCGGCTGGAAAATAACTTCGATAGCACAGCACCGTCTGCCCATCATTCGGATCAACATACGGGAGCGCCAAAAACGATGCCCGCAGCGACATCGCCGATGCAGTCTTATCGATCGCCGTAAGATCCTCGCGTGCAAAATCTCCCGCGCCTTTCACTGTCTTCGGAGCGCCACTCGCCCCACTCCCCTTCGCGTCGCTCACGCTCACCGCCGCCGACCCTCCGCCCACATTCCACTTCACCCCGCTCGATCGCGCTCCCGGATTCGGGCTCAGCCGCGGATAATAAAAACAAACTCTCCCGCCTGACTCCTGCTCCGCGACGAACAGCGCCGACCACTCCTGAAAAAACGACCCGCCTTCGCGATCCACAAACGCCACCACCACCTGCGCCGACGCGCCCGTCGCCGGAGCGCCGCCCAGCAACGGTTGCGCCAGCAAAACCGAGCTCGCCGTAATTTCCGCCACGCGTCCCACATTGAACGTCACCCGCCGCACATAGTTCTCGTTTTCATTCACCGCCGCCGGATTCGAAACATACGCCGCCGCAATCCCCGACCCGACATATCCAATCTGCTCCTGATAGTCGACATCCACCGCGATCAACTCTCCCCCCGCAAACGCGCTCGCCAGTCCCTCGCCGAACACAAGCTGGCTCGCCGTCGATCCCGCCAGCACGGCCACTCCCGGCGCAGGCGTTCCCCCCGAAGGCACCGGCGTCACACTCGAAGACGCTGGTGCCAGCACATTCATGTGCTCCGATCCGCCGGCTAACGCCATCTGCAACTTGCCCCACTGCCGGAAATCAAACTCCACTCTCGCCTCAAGCGGTCCGCGAAACTGCGCCGTCCCCAGCGCCAGCGCGCCCGATCGCACTACATCCGTCGGCGTGTCATACGACCGCTCAAAGTTATCGATCCATCCCAAGTCCAGCCACGGCGCCGGCGGCGCATTGAGCGGAAACACTCCACAAATTCCCGGATCGAAAATTGTCGGCGTTTCATTCGCCCGGTTCACCGGCGCAAAATAAACGCGCATCTGCCTGGTCAGCGGAATCATCGCCGCGCGCAACGGAGACGTGCTCATAGCAGCGTCACCTCCGAGAAGAAATAAATTGTCAACCGCCCTTTGCGCTCCACGCGCGCGTCTTGCACATTCTCCGCCGCGTCCGTCACGCCGCTCTGCGCGCGCTGCGGAAACGACACTCGCCCCCAGAATTGCGACGAGCCCTTGCCCTCCGAAAACGACGGCTGCCCCCAGATCACGCTCGTCCCCAAATCAGCCGCCGGAGATTGCGTGTAATCCATCTTCTCCGTGTACGTCGGCTGGCAAATTCCAAGCAGCTCGTCATCAAGCTGCGCCAGCAATCGCCCACGATCGACGCCGCTTTGCACCGATCCCAGCGTGTAATACGAAATCACCACGTCGAGGCTCATCAACGCATTGTTGCCCGCGTGTCCATCGATTACGTCCGCTGCGCCCCACTCGATGTAAAACGCGTTCGCCAGCGGCTCCGCCGACGAGGGCGGCAGATTCTCCACCACCACCACCGCCGGCACGGTCGCTCCGTTGATCGTCACCGTCCGCGCCGGATTCAGTGCCGCCAGCCGCGCCTGCAGCGCCAGAAAAAAACTGTCCTTAGCAAATTGCATAAAACTCCGCCCTCGGCCTTAAACCGGGTGCCCTACGTTGTCATTCCGACCAAGCCGGAGCGCCAGCGACGGCGCCCGAGGAATCTGCTTTTCCTGACAGCTGATAGCGATCCTCACTCCACCGCCGTAACCACATACAAATATGCCGTCCCCGCAAAGTTCTCCGGCGTCACCAACTCGATGTGAAACATGTCCGGCCCATAAGTCAGCCCAAGCACCGCGTTGAACAAGTCATCTGCCGTTCCTATCCCCAAACTCGGAAGCTGCTCCGTTACCGCCGACGCCGGCAGCGTGACCTCAATCCTTCGCCGCGGTCCCAGATTTCCCACCGGCAAATTCCGCACCACTACCGGAGAGATCGTCACCACCTGCACTCCCGGATCGACCAGCCCCAACTGCCCGCCCGCATCCGCCGCTGTCGCCGTCGCCGGCAACAGCAAGCTCACCTGATCCGCTCCCAGCGCGTTCAGCATCGCTGTCGCCGCTCGCAGCACCGCATCCGGACAAATTCCAGTCCCCATCGCTCCTCCTCGCAATTGCGCGGATTGAGAAATTAAAAAATCCGTGGTTGCCCCACCCTCGTCGCGTTGTTTGCGACAGGGTGGGAATTTCGTCGACAGCGCCCGTCCCTACGCGCCCTTCAGACTCACATAAGGCTTCAGCAGACTTTTCACCATGTCATCGATCAGCGACGGCCCGAAATATTGCAGCCGCAACTGGTCCACCTGGCTCGACTGCACATTGAGTCCCGGCGTAATCTGCGCGTTCTTGACGATCTGCGCGCACGCCACCTGCACCGGCGTAGGAATCGTGCTGTAGCCCGCGTTGTAGACCACATCGACTTCGTTGAAAAATAATCCGAGCGCATTGATCGGAAACGTCAACTCGCCCGCATCATTCCAGATATCGATCGTCGTCGGATCGATCGTCGTCCACATCCCCGGCAGCGCGAACACCAGTGCAAATTCCAAACTCAATTCCGGAAATGGCCACTCGCCGCGCCGCGGAATCCCGTAACGCCCCTGCAGCGACACAATCGGTGTCGAATTCGGAGCCACCGTCACCAGCGGCAGAAAACTCAACCGCACGGTATTCAGCTCCGGCGGCATCTTCAATCGCTCTTCGTATTGCATGATTCCAATAGTCTGTCGTCGACAATGCGCGTCGATCATCGCCGACGCCGCCGTCACCCACGAAGGATCCGTCGCTGGATCCAACCCATACGTCTGATAGTCCGTCGTCGCCAAATAATTCATAAGAGTTCTCTTCGCTGAAACAATGTCGTTGGTCTTCAAGTCGTGAGCAGTCCATCGAAGTCGGGTGCCCCACTTCTGGCCGACTTTGCCAGAAGTGGGGATTTTTCCCGCCGCCCAGCACACCAAGGACGATCGATCTAGTACTCGGTACTTGGTACTCGGTACTCAGAACTGACAACCGACTACCGCTGCACGTTCACCTGGTAATGTGCGAAGTTCGCGCCCTTCACCACCGGAGCTCCGAACTTCACCACCACCATCTGCTGGGTCAACGCAGTCGGCAGTCCCAACTTGAACACCCGCGGATTCGGATCGGTCAGCCAGTGATACTCGATCAAATCCTCGGTCACGATGTACGCCGGCAGAACCGCGCTGCCCGATCCCACAACGCCCGTGTACGGAACCGCCCACTCCGGAATCAGCGGCAGATCGCCGGCCTGCGTGCTCAGCGACTTCACCCGCAGTCCACCCGTGATGGTCGTTGTTTCCATCACCACGTTGAACTCCGTCTTCATCTCCTGGTCGATCAAGTCCAGCAGCACCGGGTTCGCATAAATCGCCGTCGGCTTCACCTGATACGCCGAACTCGACACCATGTTCGCGATCGTCGTCTTCAGCCCGTTCACGATGCTCGCGCCCACCGCAACCGTCGTCGAATTTCCGCCGGCCTGAATCTGTCCGATCACGCCGAAATATTGCTGCGTCGTCGGCGAACTCAGAGAAGTATCGTTGCCGCTCCACAGCGACACATCGTGCGTTCGCAGCAATCCATCGATCGTGTCCGCCAGGTCCTTCGCCTGCAAATAAGCGAACTGTGATTGCTGTGCCGTCACTTCCAGATCGAACAGGTTATAGTTGATCTGCGACACCAGGCACTTCAGCGGCACAGACATCTCCACGCGGGTCGGCGCCTGCACCGTCGGCGCAATGTTTCGCGGATCGACAAACGCTTGCGTCGCCGAGGGCGATGCGATCGCCGTCTCCTCAAAGAATCTCGAAGGATGCCCCGTCGCCGGCACCTGCTTGATTCGCTGCCCAAACGCTCCGCGCCGCCGCACAATGTCGAAGATCTCTGTTTGATACCGGTTGATCTCGATCGCGCCCGGCCCCAGAAAATCTGCCGCCGCCATCAAATCCACAAATTGTCCCTTCATGTTTTCTCCTCTTCTGAATTTTTCCTGTTATCAGTTCAAACTTTTGCCATCCTGAGCGAAGTTGAAGTACTCCACACTTTTGTCATTGCGACCGACCGAGGAATCTGCTTTTCTGCTCTCTGTCGCCTCACCCTTGTCGCGTTCTTTGCGACAGGGTGGGCATTTCAGTTACAGATCCCTCAGCACTAAAACTTTTCCGCCAAAAATAAAAAGCGCGACGAAATGTCGCGCTTCCTATGACCACGCTAACTCCCCTGGCTACTCGATCACTCCCGCCCGCGCCAGTTCCGCCTTCACCGCAATCCGCTGCTCCACGCTCAGCGCGGCCAGCGTCTTGTCGAGGACTGCCTTCTCGATCTTCTCGTTCCCCGACTCCTCGCTCTTCGCCAGCAGCGCCGACACCATCGGAGGCAGCGTCTTCCGCATCGCTCGCGCGGCCTGCGCCTTCAAATCCGCATTCGATTTTTCTAGATCGGCCAAACGCTCCTGCAACTGCCGCGATCCGCCGTCAAAAGCCGGATGCGCCGCCTGCTCATCCACCGCCGCCACAATCCGGTCGACCTTCGCGCTCAACGATTCCTGCTGCGCATCCAGCCGCCCCAACACGCGATCCAGCGCTTCAGCCGCATTCGCCAGCCGCTCCGCCGTCGCCATCAACTGCTGCATCATCTCTTCATTCATCTCTTCCTCCTTCGAAAATCCGATCAATCACTACGAGTGCGGGTGCCCCACTTCTGGCCGACTTTGCCAGAAATGGGATTTCGATGTTCATGACTCGCGACTCACAACTCAGGACTAAGGCACCATCTCAATCCAGGTGTCCTGATAAGCCGCGCAATTCCTTCGCAGAATTGCAGCCCCGGTAAATATCACTTTCGTCAGGGTCCAAACTTTTGCCTTTGAATCCGCCAGAATCGCGTTCGCCACTTCAAACGACATCCCCAATCCCGCATCCGCTCCCGCGGCCAAATCACTGACAGCGCGTAACGAGTCAACCCGTCGGCCCGTCACTCCCGCGGTCAGCTCCCGCAACCGCTCCACCGCCTGCGACAACTCCGATCTCATCCTGCTTCCATCGCTCCATCTCCTGGGTGCCCAATTCCTGGTCGCGTTTGCCAGAAGTTGAGATTTTGAACTCAGGAAATCCGTGCCCGCCGCAATGCGTCGCCCGCTCCGCGCAATCTCTTCCACGACTTCAGGAAAATCTTTCGCGTACAAATACCCGCCAACTTCCAAATTTTTCCCCGCGACCTCCGCTGACGTAATGACCCCAACTTTTCTCCGCTGATCATGCCGGTCATACGACGGCGCATAATCGAGCGCCATTCCCAGCAGCGATGGCAGCGCCGCCTCCGCCGCCTGCCGCGTCAGGACGACCCGGCGTCCCTTCGCTCCTTCCGGAGCCCGCTGCGACGCTGCATCGACCACCGTCAATACACCTCGAAACGCCGCCCGGTTCGGATGCCCTTCAACCTCCGGCATCTCCACCGCCATGCTCTGTAACTCAATCATCCTGATCTCCCCCATGTCACTCACCTACTGACCACTGCCCACTGACGACTGACCACTGCTTAACTCACCCAACCCCCGCATCCGCCTCACTTCATTCACAGTCAGCACTCCGTTCTGCAACAGGATCTGCTGAATCTGCACCTCCTCCAGCGGATCACTCGTATCCAGCTCCGCAAAGGCAAATTCCAGATCGTTCCATCCCAGCTTCTTCGCGATCGCATCCCGCGTCAGCGACTCTGCCAGCAGCCGCGCCGTCGGCACAATCGCCTGGCGAAATGCCAGATCGTTGTATTCCTCCGCGGTGGAGCGGTTCACATCCCGCTCCACCCCGAGATAAAACGGAGGAAGGTCGAAAGCATCGGCGACGATTCGTAGCAGGAATTCCTGCCACTGCAATCGCAAGTCTGCATCGGTGCCTCCACCGAACCTCAGCACCTCCGGTTTGCTCTCGACCGATAGGATGGGCACCTTCCCCGTGCCCTCGATCTCGTCCTGCCACCATCGAATCAGCCGCTCGTGATGCTCCGGCGTCAGATCCTGCAGCCACAGCGCGTACTGCACCACTGTGTTCGACGCCAGTCGCGATGCGTAGCGATGCGCGCCTAGAAACGCGTTGATCGTCTCGAATGCAACTTCCAATTTTCCCAATCCAAATGGCGTGAACGTACGCGGATTCAGCCGGATGTACATCAGCTCATCGTCATCCAGTTTGATCTGCTGCGTCCCCGCTGCCTGGTCGTTGATCTGCATATACCGCTGCGACGTCGGCGACCCATCCCACTGCAGATTGATCCTTATCGATGCACCATCCACCGGCCACAACACCAGCGGCAGCGCTTGTGTGGGCGTAGTTCGCGTGGGAACGGTTCGTGTGGGGACGGACGCATTCGTCCGTCCCGCCGGGCGAAGCGAGGCGCTTTCATCCCATCCCGGATTCACCTGCACTTCAACCGCCCCAAACCCTCCGACGATAATGTCCTCGAGCACCTGCTCCGAAAACGAGCGAAACGAATCATCCGGATTCGGCCCATGAAAATTCTCCGTCAGAATTCGGATCCGCTCCGCGCCATTCGGAATCTGTTCCAGCGTGTAGCCTGGCCGAGGCTGCACCCTCCACCGCATCCCTGCGATTCGATCCTTAATGCAGTTGATCGCGCGCCGCGCAATCGGCGTCTCCGAAAACCGGCGCAGGTTATAAGGCGTCGGCTTCGGCATCGCGTCGTTCAACGGTCCATACGAGTTAAAGATCGACGGCAGCGCTGAAGTCCGCCGCCGCTTCGCCAACTGTTGATCTGTGGGCGCGCCCGCAGACACTCCTGCCATCCGGCGCAATGCGCCGCGCAACGTCTCTGCAATTTTCATGATGATTTTTCTCGTGTGGCACGGGCACACAGCCCGCGAATCTTCTAAATTCCAGCATAAGCACATATACTGATAAGTGGATATGTGCTTATCCGACAACAAACACTATGTCTCAAACTGAACTCACCCGCCTGACCATTACTTGGTCTAAAGATACCGACGTAGCCCTGCGCTCCCATCTGGGCGCTCAGGGTCTAAAGAAAGGTGCACTCTCAAAGTTCGTTGAGGATGCCGTCAAATGGCGCTTGCTCGATCAAACTGTCAGCCAGGTACGTAAAGCTTTTGCCGATCTGCCACCTCGGGAACTGCACAATCTGATTGAAGACGCAGTTACCAGCGCCCGTAGAGAAAAGCGCCGCGAGCGCAACGGCCGCTCCCACAAATAATCAATGCGGCTCGTAATCGATACCAACGAACTGCTCAGCGCGGCAATGTCGTCCGCCTCGCCGCCTGCACAACTCTTCGCACTCTGGCGCAGCCGTAAATTCGACCTCCTCACTTGCGCCGAACAAATTGACGAAATCGCACGTGTCACTCGCTATCCTAAAATTCGCACCCGGCTCGCCCCAGCGCTTGCTGGAAGGCTCATCAATCGCATTCGTGACCTGGCCATCGTTGTCGAGAAACTGCCGAAGGTCGATCGATCTCCCGATCCCGGTGACAATTACCTTCTTGCTCTCGCCGAAGCGGGTGAGGCTCAGCTCCTCATAACCGGCGACAAGCCGTTGCTTCGCCTGAATCGCTACAAACCAACCCGGATCGTTACACCCGCCGATCTCGTGTCTCTATTAACGAACCAGCGCACCAAATAGGCTGCCCCCAAACAAAAAAGCCCCGCCGTTGCGGAGGCTCACAAAACAATCTCGTGTTACATCACGCGCCCAATTCCACCCGTGCTCTCTCCGCGATCGCCTGCATCTCGCCCGTGTTCGCCAAACGAATGCTGCTCTCTTCCATCATCTCCAGCGCAAACCCAACTTCGGTCCTCGTTCGATCCAATTCCGCCTCTACGACCGCCGTCAGCATCGGCGTGGTTGCCGTCAACTGCGCCATGGCCGGTTGGATCTTCGGATACCTTGCAGCCAGCGTCACCGCTGCATCCACGCTCGCCTTCAGAGATACCGCATGAAACAATTTGATCTCCGCTCCCACCCTGTATCCAAAATCAAACTCAAATGGATCACCCGGCTTCGTGTACGGCTCCGCCGGGACCGCATTCAAAAGCCCCAACACTCCCGCTTTCTCGAACTCGCCTCGCATGGTTTGCAAGATCTTTTGCCGTCCCGCCGTTTCGCGCACGCGGCGGACCTTCGGACTTTCCAGAAACATCCGAGCAACCTCATCGATTTCCATCACCGCAGTTTGTTCCGTCAACGCCGGCATTACCGGAGAAATCTGAATCGCTCCGGAAAACGAATCCTCCATCCTGCGCAACAGAACTGCCCGATCTCGTATCTGCCCAATCTCTCCCATTACTTCGCGATGCAACGCTTCCAGCAAATCAACATCCGCTTGCGGATCAAGACACAACAGCCGCTCTCGATCCTTCGTAAACCGCACGTCGATCAATTCGGCTCCGCTCGCTCCGTCCCCAATCGCAACCAGCCCGAAATTGACAAACTCCCCCTTCACTGCGTCCGGCACATAACGCAGCAGAAAAAATTCGAATTTGCGCTTCTCCGCCATCTACGCCATCTCCCTCCACTCCGGAAACGGCCTTCTCATCGACACGCGAAATAATTCAATCAACCCTCGCACCATCTCGCGCCGCGCGATTAATTCCTTGAGTAGCTTGTCCAGGACATCCCAATCGCTGCCATACCACTCCGGCGGTATCGCGTTCGCAATTTCGCAAATCAAATCCGGATCCATCCGCTCAATATTCGACAGCCACGGTTCAAACGACTCCCACCCGCACACGCCCGCATACACTTCATTCCGCGCATACACCCCGCGCAGCGGATAATCCGGAAACGTCCACTCTCCCGCGTTGAAACAATATCCCTGATCGATAAACGATGCCGTGTAAAGCTTCTCCCGCGACTTCCGCCAAAACGCCGCCTGCCGTCCATTCGCGTTGCCGGTCCACTTATCCAGCGCCAGCATTCCCGCGAATGTCTCCAGATTTCTCACCCTCCCCAGCATCTCGACCGGCACATAGTCAAACACCTGCCCCTGCATCGGATCCACCACTTACCGAGACCCAAACTGCAGTCCCGCCTGGCACCGGATCGTATTATGCGCCAGTTGAATACTCAACTCGGGCGTTTTCTCCACCAGCCACTCATCGACCTCGACGACCTCCGTCGCCGGAACCGGCAGCCCCGCCCGCTCGGCCAGCCGCGTCGCCAACATTTCATTCGCCAGCACTCGCAAGTGCTGCGGATTGTTGCGGAACTTCACTACGTAATAGTGCCCATCGGAGCAGCGCATCAAGTGACCCTGCGCCCCGCCCCGCATCCGCCGTACGTGTTGGACCGCGTCAACCACAAATCAATCGCTCAGGGACAGCTGATTTTGACTCCTTGTCCTACTTCCCTAAAACAAAGCGGGCCATCTTACCCCAATCCACCCCATCCGCGCTGTGACGGATGAACATTCGCACAGTTTTTTCTGAGCCCTAACCACTGATCACGAATCACTGCCTTTCACCCCATATTCACGCTGGCTAACTCCACCCTCTTTCGAAGCCGCCCCGAATCTTCGCGCCGCACCGCTAGCGCGATCGCCATCGCGATCACGCAATCGTCATGTGCTCCATCGGCCGCCCCACCATGCCCATCGGCGTGCCGTACAAATGTCTTCATTTCCCCCAGCAGCCGCGGACTGTGGAACAGCTCCGGTTGCGCCATCAGCACCCCCGCCAGGTTCTCAATCATCGCCGGACGCGTCACCACATTCGTCAGCCATCCCTCCTGACCGCCCGCCTCATAAAGATTTTCATAGTGCTGATCCTTCAAATGTGCCAGCACGCCATATCCGTGATTGTTCCGCTCCACCGCCACCAGGGCGTTCTCATACATGCGTCCCAGCGACACCACGCGGCGTGCCAGTTCATACGGAGGAAAATGTCCATGCAGCTCCGCGCACTGCAATCCCATCCTTCGCTCGATCACCTGCGCGCACGAATAATCTCCCTCCGTGCCTCCGCCCGCCGTATCCACACCAATGATGTACTGCCACTCTCCGCCGCGATTCGGCGGAAACCAGATCAGCGTCCTCCCATTCTCTTGCGCTTCCGCCGGCTTGCCCGCATGCGCCGCCGCTTGTTCCACCGAGGCCATGTTAAAAACACAATCGCCCGACGCCAAAAAGCACGCCACCGGATCCTCCGCGTACTCCTGCGCCGCCTGCCCTCGCATCACCTTCCACCGCGTCCGCCGCCACGCAATCTGCTCTTCCGTCAGCTCATGTTTCTCCGCCAGCACTTTTTCTTCCTCGGTATACGGATAAACCGTCCCTGCCTTCACATCCTCTTTATAGGAAGTGTCATACCACCAGGGAAAAAAGTGTTGCGTATATCCCGTCTCCGCAGCCTTCTGCCACTCTTCATAAAACAACCCGACGGCTCCGTTCGCCGTCGACTCCAGCACGATCTCTCCATCCGGAACCACGCCCGCCCGCAGCGAAGCCAGCGTTTCGTGTCCGCCATTCGGCCATCGCGAAACCTCCGAGCAGTGCAGATTGTGTACCGTCATCCCTCGCCCCGCATCGTCATTCGCCGTCACGATGCGGTACTCGCTGTCGAGCTTCGGAAACACGATCTGCGAAATATTCGATCGCGACTTGATCAGCGCCCCGCGCTGCACCCGTGAGTTCGGCAGCTGCTCCCAAAACCGGTGCACCATGCGAAACAGAGCCTGCGCCGACTCATCGTTGTGCGCGACCTGCAGCGTCAGTG
>DATHQV010000016.1:0-2313 GCA_035482355.1 Acidobacteriaceae bacterium
CGGCGCAGGTCACCTTTTGACGCGGCCAGATCTAGCCCCGCGCCGACTGGCTAAGGACCGCGCTTTGTTATGAGCACACCTCCGGAAGCACAAGCCACCATACGGCCAGACCAAACGGAAATCCTGCGCGGGCATGTGGTCCGGGGCAGCGCCATCCTTTTGCTCAGCACCGGACTGGTGGCCGCAACCAACCTGCTCTACAACATTCTGATCGCGCGCATGTTGGGCGCTTCGGGTTTCGGCCACGCCTCCGCCTTATACACGCTGCTCATGCTGGTGGCAGCCATCCCATTGTCGTTCCAGATCGTGACTTCCAAGTTTATCGCCCGGAATTCAGAGCCCACTGTCCGAGCGCAAATCTACGCCAGCATGGTGCGTCGGGCCTGGCAGGTAGGCTTGGGGATTGCCATTTTGCTCGCTGCGGGCAGCGCTTACCTCAAGTCGTATTTCAACCTGCCGGCGCAACATGATCTGGTATTGCTGGCCATCGCGGCTGGAGTGTATATGCCGCTGGGAGTGCGCCGCGGACGGATGCAGGGCTGCTACGACTTTCGCGGCTTAGCCATCAGCGTCGTAGTGGAAGTAGCAGTTAAGTTCGCCGGCGCTCTGATCTTCCTGCACTTTGGGATGGGAGTGACCGGGGTGATGACGGCGGTGCTGCTCTCGATTGTCGCCGCCTATATCGCGGGTGGGCCGGGAGCCCAGGGCCGAGCCAAACCCGGACTGATCAAGATCGCGCCCTTTGGCGAGGGCATGCAGGCCGTGCTGTACTTTATTGGGCAGGTGATTCTCGGTAACCTCGATATTTTATTGGTGAAGCATTTCTTTCCGCCGGCACAAGCGGGAATCTATGCGGCCGTGGCCCTGGTGGGTCGCGTCGTATTCATGCTGTCGTGGTCGGTAGTGAGCAGCATGTTTCCGATATCGGCGAGTCACACCAATCGCGAAGGCGGCCGCTCGGTGTTGTACACCGGATTGTTCCTGGTAGGGACGGTCACGTCCGCATTCATAGCGGCGGTGGCGCTCACCCCGCAGTCTGTGTGGGCGATGCTGCTGGGGAAGCCCTTCCTGCTGGCCGGGGGAGGCTCGTTCTCGACCCTTTTAAACCAGTATGCAATCATGACCGGCATCTATGGTATTGCCGTGGTTCTCATGATGTATGAGATCTCGCGCCGCACCGGCAGCGCGGCCTGGGTGCAGTTGGGCGCGAGCTTCTTGTTGGCGGCAGCGATCTGGCGCTATCACGCCTCGTTGTCCCAGGTGATTGTGGTACAGATGTTCGTGATGTCCGGACTGCTCGCGGTCGTCGCCATCCCGCTCTTCCGCCAGCAAGACGAAGCGGTGGATGAGCTCCCTGCGCCTTCGCGACCCTTCGTGCGCGTACGGCCGGTTCCAGAAGAAGAAATCATCGCGGAATTCCTGCGCAGTGAGTTTTATCATCCCGACTTTGATCCCTATCGCCAGAAGTTCAAGCATCTGGTGGAGCATGCCGATCTCGAACATCCTCACGAAAACTCCATCCGGCGAGCCTTGCTGTTCCGGCGCCGGGGAGGTCTGTGGCGTGAACTGCCTGCCGGTACGGAGTGGTGGGAAATTGAACTGACGTCGCGTGACCTGGCGCGCCTCCGGTCCTTTCCCCGCAATGAGTGGCGGCGTTTTACCGGCGGCGGGTTTTATTTAACGGAAATGGTTCGCCGTGCGGAAGCGGGACTGGCGCGCAGACAGCAGACGCCATTCCTTGAAAAACTCAAGGCGATCGCCAGTGATCTCCGCGGCAGCGACGTGCCCGATGTCGTGCTCCTGATCGGCACCGACGAGCAGCACCCCCTGACGATTATTGAGGGCAATCACCGCATGGCGGCGGCCATGATGACCATGCCCGAATCGGCGCACCGCCGCTTCCGTTTTTATTGCGGTTTGTCCCCGAACATGGACACCTGCTGTTGGTATGAGACCAACCCGCGAAGCCTGATGCGCTATGTTCGACACACGGTCCGCTACATGTTCCGCGATGCCGATTTCTTCGTCGCGCGGACACTGCGGGAAAAGCTCGCGGAGATCGGGTCCTCCTGACGCTCGGGCGGTAAGCGCTCCGAGGGCCGCAAATTGATGGGACGCCAGATTTACGGATGGCTCGGCACGGCCGCGACCGTGCGAACGTTGTAGCGCTCCCCGTCAAACTCAGCCTGAATGTTAACGTCGGCGCCTTCTCGCAATAAATTGAGGCTCGTCGCATCGAGCGTGCCGATAGCGAGTTCACGTACGCTTTGATCGGTATCGTTTGATAAGGACAGAACATGCGAGCGCAGGTCT
>DATHQV010000017.1:0-2969 GCA_035482355.1 Acidobacteriaceae bacterium
CGGCGGTGTTGAGGCTGTGGTCGAAGTCGACGAAGGTGTCGGAGGGCCAGAGTTTCTGCTGCAATTCTTCGCGGGTGACGACTTCTCCGGCGCGCTCGAGCAGCAGGGCGAGCACCTGGAAGGGCTGACCTTGCAGGCGAAGCTTGACTCCGCTCTTGCGCAGTTCGCCTGCGCTGAGGTCGAGTTCGAAGACTCCGAAGCGGGCTATCCGGCTGCGATTTTGCGGCACGACGCCGTAGTTTAGCAGGCTTCGGACCTCAGACTTCAGACTTCAGACGTCAGACCCAACCCCTAAACCCTGACGCCCAGGATCCAGACATCGGCGGCGTACAATGTGGCCGTGACAGGAACCAATCCCCAGGACGATCACAAGCATCGGCGGCACGCGGTTTACGCGTCGGAAACTGCCGGACTGCTGTTGATCGCATTTCTGCTGCTGGTGCTTACGCTGCTTCGCTACTGGCATGACATTCACTGGAGCCTGCGCTGAGTTTTGAGCCTTGAAGTGTGAACCTTGAACTGTGAACCTTGAATCCAGGCCCAGACCAAGACGGCGCCCGCTCTGACATCGCTGCGCCTCTGGCGCCGCTGGTGGTGATCCTCGGGCCGACGGCTAGCGGAAAGACGACGTTGTCGTTGGCGCTGGCGGAGAAGTTTGCGGGCGAGATCGTCAACTGCGACTCCGTCGCGATGTATCGCGAGTTTGATATTGGCACGGCCAAACCTACTGCCGAGGAACGCGGGCGGGCGCCGCACCATTTTTTCGATTGCGTCGAGCCCACCGAGTACATCACGGCGGGCGAATATGCGCGGCGGGCGAGGCCGGTGCTGGCGGAGATCCGCGGGCGAGGCCGCTTGCCGATCGTGGTCGGAGGCACCGGACTATATTTGCGGGCGCTGCTGGAGGGACTTTTTCCGGGGCCGCAGCGGTCGGAGGAATTGCGCAAGCGGCTGCGTGAGATTTCGGGGAACCGCGGGGCGGGTCATCTGCATCGGATTCTGCGGCGGCTCGATCGGGCGGCGGCGGAGAAGGTTCATACCAACGACATTCCGAAGCTGATTCGAGCGATTGAAGTTTGTCTCGCGTCACAACAAAAGATGTCGGAACTCTGGCATCAGGGGCGCGACCCGCTGCAGGGTTTTCGCATCGTGCGCGTGGGGCTCGATCCAGAGCGTGCGGCGCTTTATGAGCGCATCAACCGGCGGGCGCGACAGATGTTTGAAGCCGGGCTGGTGGAAGAGACGGAGCGCTTGATCGACAAATATGGTGCGGAGGCTCGGCCGCTGGCTTCTCTGGGATACAAGCAGGCGGCGCAGCTTCTGCGCGGCGAACTCACGCGCGAGCAGGCCGTGGTTGCGGCGCAGCAGGCGCATCGTAACTACGCTAAGCGACAGATGACTTGGTTTCGGCGCGAGCCGGAGGTTTGCTGGCTGCGGGGATTTGGGGATGATCCTCAGATTCAGAGTGAGGCGTTGGTCTGTGTCGAAACTTCCTTGGCGCGGATTCACGCAGATGGACGCTAAAGTCCTGAGACCGAACACCCGAGACCCCAGACCTTTCTTCTGCTATCGTTCCTCCTATGCAGCGAATATCCCTTGTGTTCCTTCTAGCCCTCTGCCTGGCTGTGCCGACATTTGCCAAAGACAAATCATCGTATGCTGCGCCGGCGAATACGGCGCGCGGGGACAAATGGGCGGAGAAGACGCTGCGCCGGCTGTCGGTGGAAGAAAAAGTTGGACAGGTGTTCATGATCTGGTGCCGCGCCAGCTTTCTAAACGTGGAGAGCCCGGAGTATCTGCAATGGCTGGAGGCAATGCAGAAATATCACGTGGGCGGTTTCACCATGTCGGTGCACGTGGATGGGCCGTTTCTACTGCGCACCGAGCCATACGAGGTGGCTGAATTACTGAACCGGCTGCAGCACGAATCAAAGTTGCCGCTGCTGATTGCGGCGGACTTTGAGCGTGGGGTTTCGACGCGGCTGATGGGAACGACGAACTTTCCGCATGCGATGGCCTTCGGCGCCGATGGCAGCATTCAAGACGCGGAGACTTTTGGCCGCATTACGGCGCAGGAATCCCGCGCGGTCGGAGTGCACTGGAATTTCTTTCCTGACGCTGACGTGAATTCAAATCCGGCCAACCCGATTATCAATACGCGCTCGTTCGGAGAGGATCCGAAGCAGGTGGGCGATCTGGTGACGGCGTATATCAAGGGAGCGCGCGAGGGTGGGATGCTGACGACGGTGAAACATTTTCCCGGCCACGGCGACACGGCGACCGATTCGCATCTGGGCGTGGCTAGCGTGAATGGCGACCGGGCGCATCTGGATTCGATTGAGTTGCCGCCGTTTCGGCAAGCGATTGCCGCGGGCGTGGATTCGGTGATGGTGGCGCACGTCACGGTTCCGGCGCTCGATGCGGACCCGAATCACGTGGCCACGATTTCGCCGTCGGTGGTTTCCGATTTGCTCGAAAAGCAGATGGGATTCAAGGGGCTGATCGTCACCGACGCGCTCGATATGGCGGGGCTGACGCATCTTTTTGCTAATGACATTGGGCGGTCCGCGGTGGAGGCGTTCAAGGCGGGGAACGATTTGCTGCTGATCCCGGCGGACCTGGGCGCGTCATATGAGGCCATGGTGAAGGCTGTGCGGTCGGGAGAGATTTCACAGCAGCGACTGGACCACTCTGTGCTTAAGATCCTGAAAATAAAGGGGCGTCTCGGGCTGAACGTTACGCGTACAGTCGATCTGGGTGCAGTTGCGACTTCCGTGGGCAAGCCGGAAAACATAACATTTGGGCAGCAGGTGGCCGACTCGGCCATCACGCTGGTGCGGGACAACGGAAAGGTGATGCCCCTGAAATCGAAGGGAACCGCTAAGGCGGGGCTGCCGTATATGACGAGAGAGGAGACGCATAATCAGGTAGTGGCGGTGATTGTTTCGGATGACGTGCGAACGGAATCG
>DATHQV010000018.1:0-7146 GCA_035482355.1 Acidobacteriaceae bacterium
GCGTGCGTCATGGCCAGCAGCGTGAACGTCGTATCGCGCAACCAGCAGTACCGGTAATCCCAGTTCCGCGAGCCGCGAACTTTCTCGGGCAGCGAGGTCGTCGGCGAAGCCACCACGCCCCCTGAAGGCTTAAACGTCATCGCCTTCAGCGTGATCAGCGACCGGTCGACCGCTTCGCGATACTTCCCCGTATATTCCGATCGCTGCGTCCACCACTTCCACAGCCTCTCCGTTTCGCGCAGCACTGCTCGCGGCCGGATCCGCCGGGGCGTCGCCTTCGTCGAGTCGCCATACGTCAGCGTGAACCACTCGCGATCGCCCTTCCCCACCTCGAAATTCGCTACCGTCTTCAGGTCCTCGCCATGCACCGCCACCGATCCGTGCAACAGCACCTGGCCCGGCCCCGCCACCGCGCGAATCCCGTCCTTCGTGCCCGTCACCCACGGCACCGTCCGCCCATAGTCGAATCGCAGCGCCAGCTCCATCCGCATCTCGACCTTGCCGCGCACTCCTTCGATCAACCGCACTATGTCGGAATTCCGCTGACGCGCCGGCATAAAGTCGATCACCCGCACCGCCCCATGCCGCGATTCAAACGTTGTCTCCAAAATCAGCGACTGCCCACGATACGCGCGCTTCGATTTCCAGCCTCTCCCCACCGGACTGATCTTCCAGTAGCCGTTTTCCTCCGTCCCCACCAGCGATGCAAAACACGCCGAGGATGAGAAATCCGGCCAGCACAGCCAGTCAATCGACCCGTTTTTCCCCACCAGCGCCGCCGTCTCGCAATCTCCAATCAGCGCGTAGTCCTCAAGCTTCAAAGCCATAGGTTCGTGTCACGTACCTTCCCGTTACCAGTTTCCTGCTGACAGTCTCATCGCTGACCGCTTTACCGCTGACCGGTTCTTAGCTGACCGCCTCTTAGCTGAGGCAGCTTCGCTGCCTCACTGCTCCCGGTAATTCCGCATCAGCCCGCCATCCACCACGAAGGTCGCGCCGGTTACATAGGATGCGTCGTCCGATGCCAGAAACGCCACCACCCCGGCCACATCCTCCGGCTGGCCCATCCGTCCCAGCGGAATATTGTGCAGCAATGCCTCCAGCTTTGGCTTATCGTTCAGCAGCGCCGTATTGATGGGAGTCGCAATCGCACCCGGCGCAACATTGTTCACCGTAATCCCCAGGGGACCCAGTTCCATCGCTAGATCCCGCATCAGCATCCGCATGCCGCCCTTGCTGCAGCAGTAGGTCGCGAACCCCGGAAATGCCATGTCCTCGTGCACCGAGCTGATGTTGATAATCCGTCCTGGCTTCTGCGCCGCCCGCAGCCGCCGCACAAACGCCTGCGTCAGAAAGAACGGTCCCTTCAGATTCACTGCCATCACCTGGTCGTAGTCCGCTTCCGGAGTCTCCCAAAAGTCCGACCGCTTTTCCATCCCGGCGTTGTTCACCAGAATGTCCGCGCTCCCCAACTGCGTCCATGCTGCCTCCACCAGCTTTTGAATTTCGGCGGCCTTCGTCACATCGGCCTGCACCACCACGCCCTGGCTGCCCGCCGCTTCAACCTGCTTCCGTGTCTCGTCCGCCCCGCCTTCGCTGCCCACGTAGTCAATCACCACCCGCGCACCCTCACGCGCCAGCCGGATCGCAATCCCCTGCCCAATCCCCGACCCAGCTCCCGTCACAATGGCCACTTTCCCCGCCAGTCGCTCCATCGCGTCCTCTCCGTTACCATTCAGTTGACTCGGATTCCCACGCATAAGATGCGTAAACGGTCCGCATACCGCTGGGCGCATTGCAATTGCTTTTCCAGTCGATAATTCCTCATCCCAAAGCCTCGTTCCCGATGGAACCTCTTGCCCTGCAATCGCGTATGTATTCCTGTGCGCGGATCCACGGCGGCCTCGACCTGCTGGTTCTTGCAGAAACCGCCGCGAACCGCGATATTCTTAGCTTTTGCGCCGGAGCGGATTAACTCTCCTCGAGCGCTCCGACAGGGAGGATAGGGCCATGGCCATGTATTGCAGGAATTGCGGTAAAGTGCTCGCTGATGATGCGCGCTTTTGCTCCGGCTGCGGAGCACAGATGTACGCCCCCCCGCCCCCGGCGGCCTCCTACCCTCAAACCGTCACACGCCTCGTCCGTCCCCGCGCCGGCCGCATGATCGCTGGCGTCTGCCAGGGCCTCGCCAACGCTTACGCCTGGGACGTTGTCTGGGTCCGCGTCATCACCGTCCTCCTCACCGTCTTCGGCGGAGGCTCCGGCCTGCTCGCCTACGTCATCTTCTGGATCGTGATGCCCGAGGAGCCCATCCTGCTGCCACCCAACGCACCTTCAGCGTCCCCCTACCCACCCCCGAGTTAGTCCGCATTGCAATGAAACTGGGCGCAGCCAACCAGCTGCGCCCGTTTCGTTGCTGGCCGCAATATCGCAGACCGCTTTACCGCTGTCCGTCTTACCGCTGCCCTCAGACGGCTGTACGCTGGAGAGGTGTTCTACCACTCAGACGGCACCCAGCTCTTCTTCACCACGATCGGCGACGGCCACCCCGTCGTTCTCCTCCATCCCACGCCCGTCGATCACCGCTTCTGGCTCCCTGTCGCCAACCTTCTTGCGTCGAAATACCGCCTCATCCTGCCCGACCTCCGCGGCCACGGCCAGTCCGAAGCCGGAGACGGCCCCGTGACCATGCAGAAGCTGGCCGCCGACGCCGCGCGTCTCCTCGACCACCTCAGCCTCGGCAAAGCCCTCTTCGCCGGATGCTCCATCGGTGGCTACACGCTTTACGAAATCTGGCGGCAGACGGCCGACCGCGTTGAGGCCTTCGCCTTCTGCTGCTCAAAACCGCAGGCCGACAACGATGCGGCTCGCGCCAAACGCGAAGAGAATATCGCGAAAATCCGCACGCACGGCACCGGTGATTTCGTCGAGTCCATGCTCGATTCCCTCATCGGCCCCACCGCTCGCCGCCGCTGGCCGCAGAAAATCGCCGAAGCTCGCGAGATGATGCAGATGCTCTCGCCTGACGCCGTCATCGCCATCCAGCACGGCCTCGCCGCGCGTCCCGATTCCGCTTCGACGGCCCGCACCCTCCGTGTTCCCTGCTGCATCATCGCCGCCGGCGAAGACACCGGCTCAACCCCGGCCGATATGCGTCTCCTCGCCGAGCAGATTCGCAATGGCGGCTACGGCGCCGAATACAACGAGATTCCCGACGCCGGACACTATGCGCCTTTCGAGCAGCCTGAGCTGGTTGCCCGCATCCTCCATCGTTTCTTCGATTCCGTTATCGGTTAATCCGCCCAATCTCGCGTTTCCGCGCAACTAAACGACCCGGTTTCGTGTCCCATAACCAGTAAGGGCGTCTATAATTCGTCCGCTCTTGAACGACGGCCCCGATCGGGCTGAGAGGATCAAAATGAAAGACTTTACTGAAATTCTTCCTGTGACTCGCCGCTCCGTGCTCCGCCTGTCTACCGCTATAGTGGAAACCGGCAAGCGCGGCATTGCGCTCAGTCTCGCGTCGCTGATGATTCCGCTGGGCGTCGCACCCCTCGCTGCCTACGGTCAGGAAGCTCCTCCGCCGCCGCCCGACCAGGCGCAGCCGGCCAATCAGGAGGCCCCGCCGCCACCAGATCAGGGCGATCAGGGCGCACCTCCTCAGCAGTGGAATGCGCTCAGTCCCGACCAGCTTAACCAGCTTGTCGCGCCTATCGCGCTCTATCCTGACTCGCTCGTCGCGCAAGTGCTCGCCGCCACCACCTATCCCACCCAGGTTGTTGACGCGGACCGCTTCGTGCAGGCCAATCAGGGCACTTCTCCCGACCAGTTGGCGCAAATGGTCAATGGGCAGACCTGGGATCCCAGCGTAAAAGCACTCGCCGCATTCCCGACCGTGCTGTCGCAGCTCGACAAGAATCTTGACTGGACCACCCAGCTTGGCAACGCGTATTACAACCAGCCTCAGGATGTCATGAGCGCCGTGCAGACCGATCGTCAGCAGGCCTATGACGCCGGCAAGCTGCGCTCCACGCCCCAGGAAAACGTGACCTATGCGCCCGGTGACGTGGTTATCGCGCCCACCAATCCGGCTGTGGTTTATGTGCCTTATTACAACCCCTGGACCGTCTGGGGCTGGGGCAATCCGTGGTTCGCTTACTACGCACCTCCTCCGCCTCCAGGATTCTTCATGGGCGTCGGCGTAGGTTTCGGTTTCGGCTTCGGCGTCGGTATCGGCCTGTGGGGCGGATACGGATGGGGCTGGGGACACTGGGGCATGGGCTGGGGCCCGCATCCGTACATCGGGTACGGTGGACACCCCTGGGTCTCCCGCAGCGTGACCGTCGTCAACCACGGCTATTACGGCCACTTTGACCGCGATCCGGGCGCTCGCGCCTACAACTACCACAACGCTGCGGTCGCTCGCGCTTCCTACAACCGCGGCTACAACGCCGGCGCTCGCAACGGTTATAACGCTGGAGCACGCAACGGCTACAACGCTGGCGCCCGCACAGGCTACAACCGTGGCGCGGCGAACAACTACAACCGCGGTGCGCAGGCGGGTAACCGGCCCGCGCAGAACTACAACCGTGGCGCGCAAACGGCCAATCGGCCGGCTCAGAACTACAACCGCGGTGCGCAGCCTGCTAGCCGTCCGGCCCAGGGCGCGAATCGGCCTGCCAGCCGCCCTGCACCTGCCAGCCGCCCGGCGCCCCGCGCGGCCAGCCGGCCGGCTCCGGCTGCTCGTCCAACCGCTCGGCCCTCCGGCGGCGGAGGACACCCGCACGGACGCTAAACAACGTCAATCGGCAACAAAAGAGGGATGGCAAACTGCCATCCCTCTTTCCATTTGCGGACAGTCCCGACAGTTTCACAACGCTTCGCGTATCCCCGAATCCAACCCTCGCGCGTGTGGTACAACGAACTGTTGCCTCACCGGGGGAGGCCCACCATGGATAAGATTCGTCAGGATCGTCGCGCTTTCCTGAAAGCAGGCACCGCAGCCGCCGCAGCCGCACTCGCCGGTTCCACGCTCACCGCCTCCGCCCTCCCGCATTCTGCCGCAGCCGACCCCAAATCCAGCCTCCTTCCCAACAATCCCCGCACCCAGGATGCGATGCCTACCCGCAACCTCGGCAAAACCGGCTACAAAGTCGGTATTTTCTCGCTCGGCGGACAGGCCGCGCTCGAACGCCCGAACAACTTCGACGTCGCGGTCCCCATCATCAACCGCGCTCTCGATCTCGGCGTCAATTACCTCGATACCTCGTCCATCTACGGCGGACCTGCGCGCTGGAGCGAGCAATACGTTGGTCAGGTGATGAAGACCCGCCGCAACGAAGCCTTTCTCGCGACGAAAACCAAAGAGCGCACCCGCGAAGGCTCCATGCGCATGATCGACAAGTCGCTCCAACTGCTCAACACCGATCACGTCGATCTTTGGCAGCTCCATGACATCGGCACCATGAAGGACATCAACGGCATCTTCGCGCCCGGCGGCGCCATGGAAGCCCTGATCGCCATGCAGCAGCAGGGCGTCGTCCGCTATCTCGGCATCACCGGCCACTACCGCCCTGACGCCCTCGTCGAGGCCATCAACCGCCATCCCTTCGATTGCATTCTGATGGCGCTGAACGCCGCTGACCCGCACCACTTCACCTTTCAGGAACAGCTCCTGCCCCTCGCCGTCGAAAGGCAAATGGGCATCATCGGGATGAAGATTCCTGGCCGCGGCCGCATCCTTACCTCCTTTAATCCGCCGCCGCTCGAGCAGCAGAAGCACTCCTGGGAAGGTATGGTTCTCGCGCCCACACCCGGCACCCTCACCATGAAAGAGGCCGTCGGCTACACGCTCTCGCGTCCCGTCTCGACCATCATCATCGGCTGCGACAACATCGCCCAGCTCGAAGAAAACGTGCAGATCGCCCGCGACTTCACACCCTTCAACGAGCAACAACTCGCAACCCTGGCAGCGAAGGCCGAGCCCGTTTCCAAACCATCGCTCTTCTTCCGCTTCTACGATCACGACGCAGCGTCGTAGAGAACGAGGGTGTAGGGAATAGGGTGTAGCGTGTCGGAAATCGTGGCCCCCAAAAAGAAAGGGTGCGGCTCGACGGCCGCACCCTTTTTGCACTTCTACACCCTACACCCTACGCGCTATCCCCTGCGTTTAGCTCAGATACTCCTGAATAAACGGATCCTTCGACTCCACCAGTTCCTTCGTTGTCCCATCAAAAATCAGGTGTGCCCGGTTCAGCATCATGAAGGTGGTGTTCGGGTCCGTCTGGTGTTCAGGCAGCGGCAGCATCGCGCTCTTTTCCTTGCTATACCGGTGCGTCGCCAGCATGAACGCATCCTGCAGCCGGTGCGTCACCACCAGCGAGCTGGTATGCGTCACATCCCGCTGCTTCATCACCAGCTCGATAATCGTCGTCGACGTAATCGGATCGAGGCCCCCGGTCGGCGAGTCGTACAAAATCAGCTTCGGATTCGTCACAATCGCCCGTGCAATCGCCACCCGCCGCCGCATACCGCCCGACAACTGCGACGGAAATTTTTCCAGCGTGTGCTCTAGTTCCACAAACCGCAGCGCCTCAGTCACTCGCCGCGTAATCTCATCCTCCGGCAAATGCTCTTCCAACAACCGGTAGCCCACGTTGTCCCGCACCGTCAGCGAATCGAACAGCGCGCCTTCCTGGAACACAGTCCCGATCGCGCCGCGCAGTTCAAACAAATCCTCTTCGCGCATCGCGCTGATTTCCTGTCCGAAAACAATAATCTTTCCGGAATCCGGCCGCAGCAGCCCATTGCTCAACTTCAGCAAAACGCTCTTGCCGACCCCCGCCACGCCCAGCAGGATGCGCGTCTCGCCGCGATGAATTTGAAAGGAAACATCCTCAAGCACCGGATCGCGCCCGAAGCCAATCGACACGTTCTCGAATATGACCACCGGCTCGTTGTCCGCGGCCGGTGCAGCCTCGGGCCCAGCGCCCGGAATCGGCGCTGCTGCCGGCAGTTGGACCTGCGGAACCTCGAATCCCCCGCTCGCTCCCACGCCGCTCACCGCCCGAAGATTCCGATCATGGTCAGGATAATCACAAAGTCCGTCGCGATAATGATCACCGACGAAACCACGACTGCCTGCGT
>DATHQV010000019.1:0-4039 GCA_035482355.1 Acidobacteriaceae bacterium
GAGCACGCGGAGCACGGCATTTTCGCCATGAACCGTGGGCATAATCGACACGCGGAAATCAATCAGGCGTCCCTTATAGCGCACGCGGAAGCGACCGTCCTGCGGCACGCGCCGCTCGGCGATATCCAGCTCGCTCATGACCTTGATGCGCGACAGGATCGTCGAATGGTGCTCGCGCGCAATTGCCGCCATCGCCAGCTGCAGCACGCCGTCAATGCGGTACTTCACCACCAGCGAATCGTCGTTCGTCTCGATGTGAATATCCGACGCTCTCCGCTCCAATGCCGTAAAGATCGTCGTGTCCACCAGGCGAATGATCGGGCTGATGTCCTCTTCCGACGTCAGCTTTTCGATCGAGATCGTCTCATCGGGATCGTCGTGCGCCGAGACCACATCGAAGGTCATGCCCTCCGACGCTTCGTCCAGCACGCGCTGCGACTGCTCCGTCTTCTTCAGCAGATCGGTGATCTGCGTCAGGGTGGCGACGCGTGTCGTGATCCGTTGCCCGAGCAGCCCCGATATCTCGTCCAGCACCATCAGCCGGCTCGGATCGCTCACCGCGATCACCAGCCGGTCATCGACCTGCTCCAGCGGCACAAAGTTGTAGCGGAACATCATGTCCACCGGCACCCGCTTCATCAGCTCATGCTGAATCCGGAAGTGCTTCAGGTCGACGAACTCGCAGCGATAGCGCTGCGCCAGCGTCTGCGCCCGCTCCGCCTCGTTTAATTCAATCGGTTGTGCCAGTATCGGTGCCTGTGCCATAAAGCTTCCCTTGGAAAATCTTTAACGCTGAAAATTATTCGCGTTCCCCAGCGAAAAGATGGGCAGATACAACGCGATCAGAATAATCACCACCACCACGCCCATCACAATCAGAATCGCCGGCTCAATCAACGCCAGCGCCGCCGTCAGCGCCGTCTGCACGTCTTCCTCATAAAACTCCGCGACCGAGTTCAGCATCCCCGGCAGGGCGCCCGTCGATTCGCCCACCTCGATCATCTCCACCGACAGCGGTGGAAACACCTTCGTCCCCGCCAGGCTCTGCGATAACCCCTTGCCCTCGCGCACGCTGCCCACCGACGAAAACACCGCCTTCGCAATCCGCTTGCTCGCAATCGACCGCGCCGCCGTCTCCAGCGATGGAACCAGCGGCAAACCGCCCGAAAGCAGTGTCGAGAGCGTCCGCGAGAATAGCGCCACCTGATACTTCAGCCAGATCATCCCGAAAATCGGCAGCTTGATGCGGATGCCGTCAATTCTGTCCGCGCCCTTGTCCGTCTTGCTCCAGCGATAGATCAGGAACGCGATCAGCGCCAGCACCGGCAGCACATACAGCACATAATGCTGCGCCCCCTGCCCTAGCGCCAGCAGCGCCAGCGTCAGGCCGGGCAGCTTCGTCCCCAACTGGTCATAAAGGGTCGCAAAGCGCGGCACGACAAACGTGATGAGGAAAATGAACAGCCCGAACACCAGCGTAATCAGCAGCCCCGGATAGATCAGAGAAGCCTTCAGCTTCTTGGTAAAGGTCAGCGAAACCCGCTGGAAATCCAGAAACCGCTTCAGAACCTCCTCAAGGTTGCCGCTTCGCTCGCCGGCCAGCAGCGTCGTCGTGTAGATCACCGGAAAGCCGCCCTGCGCTTCAAACGCCGAGGAGATCGACTCGCCTGTCCTTACCCGTGCCGCCACATTCTGCAGTTGCGCCGCAAACGTCGGATTCTTCTGGCCTTTGGCCAGCATCTCCAGCGAGCCCAGAATCGGAAGCCCCGCCCGGATCAGCGTCAGGAACTGCTGGTTAAAGATGATGAATGTCTCGAGCTTGGCCTTCTTGCGGCTGCCCGTCAGCCCTCGCGGCTTGACCGAATAGACGTAATAGCCCGCCTGCGAGAAGCGCTGGCGCAGCTCCTCGGCGGTTGCAGCCGAATGCACCTGTTGCTGCACACGGCCGCGTTCGTCGGCCAGTTTGATAACAAATTCCGCCATCGGACGCTACTTGAGGGTACCAGTTTCCTGCAGCGGATAGACGCACCAGCCGGCCATACCGTTCATCCGCCGTCCCGATTCGAAACCGGCATTTTCAGGAAGACCCTCAAAGAGACCGGACCCGCTATTTCCTCGCCGGCAACACCCCCAGCTTCGCAATCCTTCCCTCCGGACCGACCACCCACGGCAGATTCAGCGCATTCCACTTCCCATCATCGAGCGGAAACCATGTCTTGCCATCGTCATAGCTTATGTCGGAGCCATTCGTCCCTACCGCAATCCACGCCTTCGCGTCCACGTCCCGCGCCACCGCCGAGCGATACCCATGCGGAGGCTTCGCCGCCGCCGTTGTTGCCCGGCGCGGTTCAAGCATCCACGGTATCGTCGCGGCCGCAGTTCCTGTGACCTCGTTCGGACGACCGTAATCGCCGCCAACGGCGACTAACTTTGTTACGTCTGAATCGACTGCCAGTGAAAAAATTCCGGCCGATGCAGAATCCCCTGCCATGGGCAGTCTTTCCCTTTCAAATCGCAGGGATCCATCAAAGCACGCCGCGGGGTTTTGCCGAGCCGTGAGCGACGTGCAAACGCTGTCCGGCACATAGAGCCATGGACCACCAGGTCCACTGGTGCCGAACATCGGAAGGCCGGCGTACGTGAGAGTCATGGCTGAGTTGCTGGCCGCAAATGCACCAATCTTCGCATTTCCCATGTCCAGGTCTTTAGTGTTTACTCGGCCCCACGTTTTCCCGCGGTCCAGAGTGAAGAACAGGACAAACATGCCGTTCACAGGGTCTCCAAGAATAAATCCACGATTCCTATCAGTAAAACCTATCGCATCCCAAAACCCATCTCTATCCGGATTCGTATACAGCAGCGTCCAGTGCGAACACCCGTTCGTCGTCTTGTACAGCCGCGACTGATCCCCCGGTCCCGACGACATCACAATCGCCGTATCCATATCCCATGCCCAGATCCCCCGAAAATCCAGCTTCTCCGCCCCCGGAGGCATCGCGCAGCTCTGCCACATGTATCCGCTGTCCTCCGTCCGCAGAACCGTCCCGTTTGTCCCGCTCGCCCAGGCCACGCCGCCGCCGACAGCGTGAATCCCGCGCAGCCCGGCCTTCGTCCCGCTCGATTGCATCACCCACGGCCCCGACGTCACGTCCTGCGCACGAGCCCCGGCTATGAAAGAGAGATGTGCAAAAAGAAGTGCCAGGAGAAGGGAAGAGCGAAGCCTCGAACTCGCCATGCCGACATCATATCGGGCACTGAATGTCTTTATTTGTCTTGATGCGGTGCCGAAGGCGCGTTTGCCTGGACGGCCAGTCCTATACCGGCGGCAACCCCTCAACCACCTTCACGCCCGGCGGTGCCGCAAACACAAACTCAGCATCGGGAGCAGCCGCATCCGGCTTCTCATCCGCGAACACGAATGCATTCGTAATCCCGTCCGTCTCCTCCACCTTCATCGACCGAATCACGCCATCCGCCGTCGCCGTCACGCTGAAGGCCGCTACGCGCTTCTCCAACACCCGGGGAATCCCCGTCAGCACATAGGTCCCATCGGCCTGCGGAGCAATCGCCAGATTCGTTAATTCCTGTTCGAGCTTCGCGTGCCCTAGCAGCAGCCGCAGCGGAGAGCGCATATCGTCCAGCTTCTTCACCGGAACCCGCTGCACCTCGGTATCGCCCGGCGAATAGAAATACCCGTACTTGCCGTCTAGAACAAACAGCTTTCCCTGGGGCTGCGAATACTTCCAGCGCATCTTGCCCGGCTTCTTCAACAGCAGCACGCCCGCCTCCTTGCGGTTCATGCCCATGCCTTCATATTTCTGGGAAAATTGCACCTCGAGCGAGTGCAGAGAGTTGTAATGACGATCGATTCGCTGCGCAAGCTCAACCGCCGTCAGCGAAGAGGACTGCGCCGGCACCATGACCGGCGCCAACAGCGCCGCCAGAACAAAGGCCCGCAACGCAATGGCCTGTAGGCCCCGGGCCCGCAACCAGAACCTCACTGCAACGGCTGCGTGCAGTTCGTCCCGCCCGTGGGATC
>DATHQV010000020.1:0-68717 GCA_035482355.1 Acidobacteriaceae bacterium
CCGTGGCCCCGGAATCAGCCCCTCGTCAATCGCATCCCGCACCGCCGAGTCCGCTGACCCCGCACCCTCCGTCCCCATATCCCTCTCCGCCGTGAACCCCGCCATCAAATCGTCTCTCGCCGCCAGTGCCGCCAGAATCGTCCGCTCCGGCACGCTCTCCTCCACCGTCTGCAAATCCTCTGCTCCCGGATGCAGAAACAAATGCACGTGCGCGTCGATCAGCCCCGGCATCAGCGTCGTATCCCCGAGGTCGATCACCTCCGCCCCCGCCGGATGCTCGACCGACGTTCCCGCCGCCACAATGCGCTCGCCCTCCACCAGCACCTCGCCCGGTGTCACAATCTTTCCCGCCGCCACATCGAACAACCGCGCCGCATGCAGCACGATAGGGTGTTTCGCCGCAGCCGACTCTTGCCCGCATGCAGTCCCGACAGCAACCGTCCACAAAATCCCACCAAGCAGCAGAAAATTTCGAGAGATCATCCAACCCTCCAAACGTTTTCCCAGCATAGTAGAGCACCAGAACCAGTCCGGATGCCAACCGCCCTATCGCTCACAGTCTCACCGCTAACCGCTTCATTGCTGACAGTCTCATCGCTGACCGCCTTATCGCTCTTGCGCAGTGCTATCCTTGCCCCAAATGGACGCTCCAGCCATTGCCACGCACAACCTTACCCGTCGCTTCGGCCAGTTCACCGCCGTTGACGGCATCAGCCTCAGCGTCGCGCCCGGGCAGTTCTTCGGCTTTCTCGGCCCGAACGGCGCTGGGAAGTCCACGACAATCAAAATGCTCACCGGCCTGCTCGCGCCCACATCCGGCCAGGTTCAGTTGCTCGGCCTCGACTTCGCGACGCACCCGCTTGAGCTCAAACGCCAAATCGGCGTCGTCCCTGAAGGCCTTGCCCTCTTCGGCCGCCTCACAGCGTCCGAGTACCTCCGCTTCGTCGGCCGCATGTATGGCCTCGATCGCGACACCACCAACCGGCGCACGGAAGAACTGCTCGACTTCATGAACCTCGCCGGCGAACCGAAAAAACTCGTCACCGACTTTTCCCACGGTATGCAGAAGAAACTCGCGCTCGCTGCCGCTGTCATCCACTCGCCGCGCGTCCTCTTTCTCGACGAGCCGTTCGAAGGCGTCGACGCCATCGCCGCAGGCGCCCTCAAAGCCATGCTCCAGCGCATGATCGAGCGCGGCGTCACCATCTTCCTCACTTCGCATGTCCTCGAGATCGTCGAGCGCCTCTGCAGCCACGTCGCCATCATTCAGGAAGGCAAGCTCGTCGCGAACGGCTCGCTCGACGAATTGCGCGCCGGCGTCGGCCTTTCCGAGACCGGAGAAAAGCTCACCCTCGAAGAAATCTTCCTCCGCGTCGTCGGCGCAGCCGGCGCCGAAGCTAATCAGGAAGCGCTCCAGGAACTCTCGTGGCTGTCCTGAACACGAACTCGCCTCCGCAAACCGCTCCATCCACGCGGGCCGGAGCATTCTCACCGCTCGCGCGCCAGCAGTACTCCGCGCTTGTTTGGCTCCAGAGCCGCATCTTTCTCAACTCGTTCCGCACCATGCGCGGCGGCTTCGAACTCGGCTCACGCATCATCACCGGCGTCGTCCTTTTCCTCATCGCCATCGGTCCAGCCGTCGGCCTTGGCTTCGGCGCATGGAACGCGGCAGTTTATGGCCGGCGCCTCAGCTTCGCGGTCATCCTCTGGATACTTTCCCTGGCTTGGCAGTTCTTTTCCGCGCTCGCGCCCGCCCTCGCCGGCCAGAATCCTGACCTCAGTCACCTGCTCCGATTTCCCGTCAGCTTCGGCTCGTGGATTCTTCTCTTCCTCTTCTACGGCATCATTGCGCCTTCCACGCTCATCGGCATTCTCTGGTCCATCGGCATCGGCATCGGCATCACCGTCGCGCGTCCCGATCTCTTTCTCTGGACCACATTCACCCTCGCGCTCTTCGTTTTCTTCAACATCCTTCTCTCGCGCACCATCCTTGCCTGGGTCGAGCGCTGGATGGCCCAGCGCCGTTCCCGCGAAATCCTCACCGGTATCTTTCTTTTCCTTGCGCTCGCAGGGCAGGCCTTCAACCCGGCCTTTCACAACTATTCCGCGTTGCGCGCCCCCAGTCAGAACGGGTCTCACTCGCGCACCCACCGCCAACCCGCGCATATCCCTGCGCGCGTCATGACTATCCAGGCCCTCTTTCCGCCAGGCCTTGCCGCCGATGCTCTCATTCTGCCCATCCAGGGCCGCAACGGCCGCACTCTCCCATTCGGCGGCCTCACGCTTTACAGCGTCGCCATCGGTGGACTCCTTTGGATTCGCCTGCGTGCTGAAAGCCGCGGAGAGAACCTCAGCGAAGCGCCACGCCGTCCCGCTCCGGCCAAAGCGCGTGCGCAATCCGGCCGCCGCGCTCTCTTTGACTACTCTGGTCCCATCGCTGCAGTCATCGAAAAAGACCTGCGCTATATCATGCGCAGCGGTCCGCTGCTCTACGCGCTCGCTGTTCCGCTGGTCATGGTTTTCCTCTTCAGCAGCGCTTTTCGCAACGGAATGATGTCCGGCGCTCACTCCGAATACGCGCTGCCGCTCGGCCTCATCTGGGGTTTCCTCGGCCTTACTCGCCTCGTCAGCAACAACCTCGGCATTGAAGGTCCAGGCATTCAGTTCTACTTCCTCTCACCTACGCCCATGCGTACGGTGATTCTCGCCAAGAACGTGATGCACCTGATGCTGTTTCTCATCGAAGCCATACTTCTTTCCGGCCTCGTCCTCTTCCGTTTCGGTTTGCCCACAGCCAGTGTCGGCGTCGCCACTTTCTTCTGGATCCTCTTTGCCGTGGCGGCGAACTTCGCCATCGGCAATCTGCTCTCCATTCTCATGCCCTACCGCGCCAGCATGACACGCATGCGCAACGAGCCCGGCGCCATCGGCAATGGCCTCCTCAGCATGCTCACCCAGGCCGCCATTGTGGGGGTGGGGGCCGTAGCCTTCATTCCTTTCGCGGCCTTCGGCCATCCCTGGCTGGCAACGCCGCTGTTGCTCCTGCTCGCCGCCGCCAGCTTCGTTGCCTATTGGCAGGTCCTCGCCAAAGTCGATGGCCTGGTGCAGTCCCGCAGCGAATCGCTCATCCTCGACCTCGCCAAAACTCCAGACAAGTGATCGATTCGGAGATTTTTGATGAGCAGGATGCGAATCGCAGCGACGGCGCACCCATGTAGCCCGTGACCGTCCCGATTTTCGCGGACGCCAGCCACTCAAACACAACAAAATGCAGGTGCGGAAGACGCTCCCCGACGAAAGCAAGCCCTGGGCGCGGCCCCTACGCCAGTTCGTAGCCCGCGAAGAAGTAGCCGATCTCGAACTCCGCAGTATCCTCGCCGTCCGAGCCGTGGATCGCGTTCTCTTCAATCGACCCCGCAAACTTCTTGCGGATCGTTCCTTCTTCCGCGTTCGCCGGATTCGTCGCACCCATCAGCTTGCGCAAATCGGCAATCGCATTGTCCTTCTCCAGCACCAGCGCCACCATCGGCCCCGACGACATGAACTCCGTCAGCGATCCGAAGAATGGCCGCGCCTTGTGCACGTAATAGAAGCCCTCCGCCTGCGTCTTCGAAATCGACAGCTTCTTGATGGCCACAATGCTGAACCCGGCCTTCTCCATCTCGGCCAGTATCGCCCCGGTAAAACCCTTACGAAATGCATCCGGCTTAATAATGCTGAAAGTACGCTGACTCAATGGCTTCGCTCCCTTAGGTAACTTGCTTCTAATATTTTAGGGCAGGCCCCACTCCGGCCTGCGCTATCATCAAACTCAGTCATGGCTGTTCCGGCAAAGAACATCGTCGATTCCTTCCGCGAAGTGGTCCAGGACCTTCTCGTCCCGGAATTGAAGGCCCTGCGCGTGTCTGTCGACTCCATGAAGGTCGAAATGCAGCTCCGCGACGAAAAGGTTCACACCGAACTGCGCCTCCGCAACGAACGAATGCAGGAATCGATTCGCGGACTTTCCCAGAAGCTGGACTTCGCCATCGACATCCGCGAGCGCCTCGCAGCCCTGGAAGCGCGCCTGCCGAGGCAGTAGGCCAACTTAAGCCTTCCCAATCGCCCGCGCCACAGTCTCCCCAATCGCCGCCGGCGACTCCACCACGTGAATCCCCGCAGCCGTCAGCGCCTTCATCTTTTCCGCCGCCGTGCCCTGGCCGCCGGAGATAATCGCGCCCGCATGTCCCATCCGCCGTCCAGGAGGAGCCGTCTGCCCGGCGATAAATCCCACCACCGGCTTCTTCACATGCTCTTTCACATAAGCCGCCGCCGTCTCTTCCGCGGTTCCGCCGATCTCGCCGATCAGAATGATCGCCTCAGTCTCCGGATCCTCGTTGAGCAGCTTCAGCGCATCCACGTGCGTCGTCCCAATAATCGGATCGCCGCCGATCCCAATCGCCGTCGACTGCCCAATTCCGCGCTGCGTCAGCTGGTACACCGCTTCATACGTCAGCGTGCCCGAGCGCGACACGATCCCGATCGAGCCTTCTTTGTGAATGCGGCCCGGCATAATCCCGACCTTCGCCTTACCCGGTGAAATCACGCCTGGGCAATTCGGCCCAATCAGCCTCGAGTTGGAGTGCTTCAGCACGCTCCACACCTTCACCATGTCGTTGATCGGAATGCCTTCCGTAATGCAGATGATCAGCGGCACGCCCGCGTCATTCGCTTCCAGAATTGCATCCGCAGCAAACGGCGGCGGCACAAAGATCACCGTGACGTTAGCGCCCGTCTCCTCCACAGCTTTGTGCACCGTGTCGAACACCGGCCAGCCTTCGTGCGTCGTTCCGCCTTTGCCCGGCGTCACGCCGCCCACCACCTTTGTCCCGTACTCAGCGCAGCCTTTGGCGTGGAACGTTCCTTCGCGCCCCGTAATTCCCTGCACAATCAGGCGGGTTTCCTTGTTCACTAATACGGCCATTGCTCGTAGCTCCTAGCTCTTAGCTTTTAGCCCCAAGCGATGCAATCAGAGAACTCAGCATCTTTCCATCCTCGATGCTCAGACTCTGTGCCTCGTCGAGTCGCTTTTCCTGGCCCATTTCCAGCTGCTTCGCAACAAGAATCTGGGTTTGAACCTCAAAACTCGAACCCTGCGCGAGTCCAAGAAACTGACGAAACTCGCCCTGGGTTATTCTGCCTCGGCCTTCCGCAATATTGCTCGCGACTGAAACTGCTGCTCGTCGCAGTTGGGAAGTTAAACCGTAAATTTCTTCTCGCGGGAACGATTTTGTAACCCGATAAACCGAAACAGTCATCTCCATAGCCCGTTGCCATACCACCAAGTCCTGGAAAGACTGCGCCATTTTGTTCTTCATGCCGCGCCAACGATTGAAATACGAACGTTGGTCTTGCTAACAGCTAAGAGCTAATGGCTAGTAGCTGCGTTGACGACTTTTTGCGCCGCATCCTGCATCGTGTCGCCCACAATGAACTTCAGTCCGGAATCCTTCAAAATCTTCCGGCCCTCCTCAACATTCGTGCCTTCCAGCCGTAGCACCACCGGGACCTTAACATTGAGGTTCTTCGCGGCCTGCACCACGCCCTGCGCCAGCGTATCCACCCGCAGAATCCCGCCAAAAATGTTGATGAACACCGCCTGCACGTTCTTGTCCGACAGCAAAATCTCAAACGCATGTTCAATCTGCTGCTGGTTCGCGCCGCCGCCCACATCCAGAAAATTCGCCGGCATACCGCCCGCGTACTGGATGATGTCCATCGTCGCCATCGCCAGACCCGCGCCGTTCACCATGCACGCAATGTTGCCGTCCAGCTTGATGTAGTTCAGCGCGTACTTCGACGCTTCCACCTCGAGCGGATCTTCCTCCGCCACATCGCGCAGCTCCTTCAATTCCTTGTGCCGGAACATCGCGTTATCGTCGAAATTGATCTTGCAGTCCAGCGCAAACAGCTTGTCGTCCTTCGTCGTGATAAACGGATTGATCTCCAGCAGCGAAGCGTCGGTGTCGATGAAGGCCGAATACAGCCCGGTCATAAACTTCACCGCCTCGGCAATCTGCGTCGGCTTCAGCCCCAGCGCAAACGCCAGTTCCCGCGCCTGATACGGCTGGAATCCCACCGCGGGATCGATATACGCCTTGTAGATCGCCTGCGGATCCTTCGCCGCGACCTCTTCAATCTCCATGCCGCCGGCCTGCGACGCCATAAACACCAGCTTCGCCGCCGCGCGATCCAGCACAATGCCCAGATACAGCTCGCGATCAATCGCCGCCGTCTCTTCAATCAGCAGCCGCTGCACCTTCTGCCCCTGCGGACCGGTCTGGTGCGTGATGAGCTGCATGCCCAGAATCTGCTTGGCATAGTGTTCGGCTTCTTCGAAGGTCTTCGCCACCTTCACGCCGCCGCCCTTGCCGCGCCCGCCAGCGTGGATCTGTGCCTTCACCACCACGCCCTTCGCGCCTCCGCTAAACAGCCGCTTCGCCACTTCCAGCGCCTCGTCCAGCGTGTTCGCGACTTCGCCGCGTGGAATCGCCACGCCATACTTCGCCAGAATGTCTTTTGCCTGATATTCGTGAATTTTCATAGGAGATTTTCAGTAAGGGTCTGTTTTGAATGGTTTGCCCAGGCCGCATGCCCGCGCCACAAATCGCCTGCAAGGCCGAATGTTCAGTGTAGCGTCCCGGCGCGGCGAGCGGCAAACCAGGTCTCGCCGCAGAAAAGAAGACTGCGCCATCCGCCGGGCATCTCGCAAATCTTTACCTCTGGGTTGCCGCCTGCGCTAAACTGGCGCTCTCCCCGCCTCACTCAGTCTCCTCGCGCGGAGCATACCCGTCTCTCGGCCCCAATCTTTGCGATCACTGCTTCATTTCGGCCGTTGCCGATCTTCAAATTCTCAGGAGGTATCTGTGAACCTCAGCAAATGTCTCGTCGCCGAATTCATCGGCACCGCGTGGCTCGTCTTTGGTGGATGTGGTGCCGCTGTCCTGGCCGCCGCCTATCCCGCCCTCGGCATCGGTTTCGCTGGCGTCGCTCTGGCCTTCGGCCTCACCGTGCTCACCATGGCTTTCGCCATCGGGCATATCTCCGGATGCCACCTCAACCCCGCTGTCTCTGCGGGACTTGCGGCTGGCGGGCGTTTTCCCGCAGCTCGCCTTGTCCCCTACATCATTGCGCAGGTCGGCGGCGCATCCGCCGGAGCCGGGGCTCTCTACGTCATTGCCAGCGGCAAGCCCGGATTCGTCCTCGGCAGCTTCGCAGCCAACGGCTACGGCCTCCATTCTCCCGGCGGCTATTCGCTCCTCTCCTGTTTCGTCGCGGAAGTGGTCCTCACCTTCTTCTTTCTCGTCATCATCATGGGAGCGACCGACGTGCGCGCTCCAAAAGGATTCGCGCCCATTGCTATTGGTCTCGGCCTCACCCTCATCCATCTCGTCGGTATCCCCGTTACCAATACCTCGGTGAATCCCGCGCGCAGCACCAGCCAGGCCCTCTTCGTTCATGGATGGGCCATGGGCCAGTTGTGGCTCTTCTGGGTCGCGCCCATCCTCGGCGGTATTCTCGCGGGCTTGCTCTATCGCATCCTGTTTGCTGAAATCCCCGAGCCGTCCAGTCGCGCGGTGGTCGCCAAACCGGAATATGAAGCCCTCCCCGGCACCGCCGCCGGCTCGTAACCCCTGCCTTCGGGCTCAACAGTCCGGAGCGGCCAGCCCTTTCGGCGCCGCTCCGGATTTGCCGCCAATGCTCAAGTAGCATGGACTCATCCCATGCCGTCCCTGGACTCCTTGCTCCAACAAATCGTCGCTGAGCATCGCACCCTCACCCGCGCTGAAGCACGCGCCGCGCTCCACGCCATCCTCCTCAGCGATCCCGATGCCGCATCCGACCCCACCTCGGATCAGTCCATCGCCGAACTGCTCACTGTCATGGCCCAGCGCGGTGAAACTATCGACGAGCTCGCCGGTTTTGCGGAAGCCATGCGCTCCCTGTCCATCCCCGTTCCGCTCACGGATGAAGAACGCGCCGCAATCGTCGACACCTGCGGCACTGGCGGCGACGGCCGCGGCACCTTCAATATCTCTACCGGCGCTGCTCTTGTCGCTGCCGCAGCCGGAGCCAAAGTCGCCAAGCACGGCAACCGTGGCGTCACCTCAAAATGCGGCTCCGCCGACGTCCTTGAGGCCCTCGGCGTCCCCGTAGCGCTCACACCCGCGCATTCCGCCGCCTGCCTGCGCGCCACCGGATTTACCTTCCTCTTCGCGCCCGCTCTGCACCCCGCCCTGAAGCGCGTCCAGCCCATCCGCCGCGCGCTCGGATTCCGCACCATCTTCAACCTTGCCGGTCCGCTCACCAACCCCGCCGGGGCGCCCGCCCAGATCATGGGCGTCTACTCGCCGGAGAAACTTGAGGTGGTCGCCGGAGCCATGGCCCAGCTCGGCATCCGCCACGGCCGCGTCGTCCACGCCCGCAACGGCATCGACGAAATTGCCCTCTCCGCAACCGACTCCATCCTCGTCGCGCCCCCCGCGCCGCTCGTCCGCGCCGTGATCCATCCAGAAGACGCCGGCCTCGCTCCAGCCGACCTCACCGAGCTTCAGGGCGCTGATACCGCCCAGGAGAACGCCGCCCTCCTCGAAGCCATCCTCTCCGGAGCCGAGCAAGGTCCCCGCCGCGATGTGGTCTTGCTCAACGCAGCCGCAGCCCTCGAAGCCGCCGGCCTCGCCTCTGACCTAAAAGAAGGCGTCAACCGCGCAGCTGCCGCCATCCGCTCCGGCGCCGCCCGCCAAACCCTCCACGCTCTCCGCGGCTTCGCCGCATCCCAGTCCGCCTGAACGTTGCCGCCAACCCGTCCCCGATGTACAAATGCTGGGGACCTGCCAACCCATCGTTCCTCGTTCCCTGGCAGTCCCAAAGGAGAAACGTATGCGGCGATTCTCATGGATTGTGGGCTGCATCGCGGCCGCCTCACTGCCCCTCGCAGCGCAAAATCCCACGCAGTGGCCCGACCCCACCCAGCAGCAGAACTACACCTGGCACCTCGCTTCCAGCGCTGAATCCACCGGAGGCAATGCCGACTCCCGCACCGTCACTCCCGGCCAAACCTTCACCGTCCTCGACGTGGACGGTCCCGCCGTCATCTCCCACATCTGGTTCACTCTCGGCGATGGCGAGCCGTACCACCTCAAGCGCATCGTTCTCCGCATGTATTGGGACGGTGAAGAGAACCCCAGCGTCGAATCCCCCATCGGCGATTTCTTCGGTCTCGGCCTCGGCGAGTATTTCAACTGGCAATCGCAAATGCTCTCCGTCGGCGGCGCGAAAGCCCTCAATTGCTTCTTTCCCATGCCTTTTCAGAAGCACGCTCGCATCACCATCACCAACGAGGGCAAGCAATCCCTCTCGAACCTCTACTACAACATCGACTACCGCACGTATACCCACCCGCTTCCTGCGGGTACTCTCTACTTCCACGCCGAATATCGCCAGGCCCAGCCCAATCACGGCTGGACCAACCAGTGGTACGAAAACGGCGATCCGATCGTGAACTACAAACGCAACCTCGACGGCAAAGATAACTATGTCTTTTTTGAAGCCCAGGGGCACGGCCAGTTCGTCGGCGTCACCATGTCCGTTTTGCAAAATCAGGATGGCTGGTGGGGCGAAGGCGATCCCATGTTCTTCATCGACGATCCCGATAAACCCCTGCACACTGGAACCGGCTCAGAGGACTACTTCCTCGGCGCGTGGGATTTCGGCGGCGCCCCGTACGCCTACCCGCTCTACGGCGCGCCCGTCATCGGCAGAGAACTCGCGGGCCAACGTTGGAGCGTCTACCGCTTCCATCTCGACTCGCCCATCACCTTCACCAAATCCATGAAAGCCACCATCGAGCACGGACACGCCAACGATCGCTCTGACAACTTCTACTCCGTCGCCTACTGGTACCAAACCGAGCCCCACATGCCCTTCCCGCCGCTGCCGTCCATGGACGACCGCATCCCCACACTCGAAATCACCGGAGGTCCCGGCAACGAGGGCGCTGGACAGCACCCATCCGGCCTCAGCCCGAAGTAACAAGAGGGAAGAAGTCCCGAGGTGAGAAGTGACGATGCGCTCAATCGCTGGTTGTCTGCTGGTGCTGGTCGCGCTCAGTTGCCGAGCGCAGGATCCCGTTCAGGTCAAGGTGGATTTAACTGCGCCGGAAGGGAAGTTCACCCCGATCTACAGTTGGTTCGGATACGACGAATCCAATTACACGACCACGAAAAGCGGTCGCGCACTATTAAGCGAATTGCATGACCTAACTCCGGTCCCCGTCCACATCCGCGCCCATTTCCTCCTGGCGACGGGCGATGGAAAGCCTGAACTGAAGTGGAGTTCGAGTAACGTTTACACCGAAGATGCCCAGGGCCACCCCGGCTATAGCTGGACCATCCTGGACCAGATTTTCGATGCATATGCACAGGCGGGTGTACGGCCCATGGTCGAGCTGGGCTTTATGCCCGAGGCCCTGTCGACGCATCCCGAGCCTTACCACATTCCGTGGCCGCCGCCCCAGGGCGCGGTCGAAGGATGGTCGTTTCCCCCGAAAGACTATGCGCGCTGGGGAGAGCTTGTGTTCCAGGTGGCGGAGCACATGGTCCAGCGCTACGGCAAAGATACGGTTGCAGGCTGGTACTGGGAGGTGTGGAATGAGCCGGACATCTTCTACTGGCACGGCACCGAAGAGGACTACAGCCGGCTGTACGACTATGCCGTTGCCGGAGTGAAGCGTGCAATTCCCAATGCCCACGTCGGAGGCCCAGCGACCACCGGGCCGAATCCAGGAAGCCACTCAGCCCAATTCCTCGAAGCGTTTCTGCGCCACTGCGCCCAGGATAAAAGTGCAGCCACCCGCTCCGCCGTTCCCCTCGACTTCATCTCGTTCCATGCGAAAGGCAGTCCCACCATCGTTGCCGATCACGTGCAGATGGGACTTGATAAAGAACTGCAGAACGCCGCGACGGGCTTTGCGCTCGTCAGAAAATTTCCGCAGTTTGCAAAGCTGCCGATCATCTTGAGCGAGGCCGACCCTGAGGGCTGCGCCGCCTGTTCCTCCCGCACCAATCCCCACAACGCTTACCGCAATGGCACGCTGTATCCCTCCTACACGGCTGCGGCATTGAAGTCCCTGTTTGCATTGCGCGACCGTTACGACGTGAACCTCATCAGCATGCTCACCTGGGCTTTTGAGTTTGAAGATCAGCCGTACTTCGACGGCTTTCGCACCCTGTCAACCAACGGCATCGATAAGCCGGTCATCAATCTCTTTCGCATGGCGGGCATGATGTCCGGCAACCGTGTGCATGTGGAGAGCAGCGGCAGCGTGGCGCTGGACGACATTCTCAAATCAGGCGTCCGCCAGCAGCCGGACGTGGATGCGCTCGCCACAGCCGACACCGGCGAAGCGGCCGTCCTTCTCTGGAACTATCACGATGACGATACGTTGGGTCCGCAGGCCGTCGTCAATTTACAGGTCAAAGGTTTTCCCCGCTCGCAACCACGGGTGCTGATGCAGCATTTCCGCATCGACGACTCGCACAGCAACGCGTTCACCGCATGGAAGGCAATGGGCTCGCCCCAAAACCCCACGCCCAACCAGTACGCACAGCTAAAAGCCACGGGCGGCCTGCAACTGTTGGAATCTCCACGCTGGATTGATCTGGATGCCGGAGTGGCGACCGTCAGTTTTGAGCTGCCGCGCCAGGGCGTTTCCCTGGTCCGCTTCGCCTGGTGTTGTAACTGAAGTTCTCGCTTCTCTACCAGCGCGAGCCGTAGCAGCTCACGACGCCACATGCGTCGCCCGCTGCATGAGCAACTGCTCTTCCGTCGGCAGACGGCCTCGATCGCTCAATTTCGTTATGGGCCATCCTCCGGACGGTAGGGATCATTCACAAGTCGGTCCATCGAAGTGGAACCATTGTGCCCTTTCACCGTCCGATTCTCCACATGTAACCGGATCGGAATTGCGTCCAGCACCCGAGGATCCTGCGTAATCACAAGCACCGTTGGGTGGTCGGCAATCGACGACAGGTTGCTGAGCAAACTTCGCACTGAATCCGGATCGAGATGATTCGTCGGCTCATCCAGAATCAGGATTTGTGGTTTGCGTACCAATGCACGCGCAATCGATATCTTCTGCCGCTCTCCGCCTGAAAGAACCCCTCCCCGCTCATCGACGCGTGTGTCGTAGCCTTCAGGCAAACGGCTGATGAAACTATCCAAAAGCGCAGCGGAGCACGCTGCCTCAACGTCATGCGGGTTTGAATCATCCATTCCGTACGTAATGTTTTCCCAAATGCTTCCGGCAAAGATGAGGGGATCCTGCGCGGCAACGGCCATGGCCCGGCGGAGCTCGAGGACGTCGAGTGCATCGTACGGAATTCCATCTGCCAGAATTACGCCCCGCTGTGGGCGGTAGAGACCAAGAATCAGGTGTGAAAGGGTAGATTTGCCGGATCCATTGTTTCCAGAAATCGCGACGATCAATCCGGAATTCAATTGCAGCGATACATTCTCAAGAACAGGAGTCGAGTTGTAACCGAAACTCACATCCCTAAATTCGATCGAGCCTTCAAAGTCGATCTTCCTCGTGCCCGTGTAGTTGGGCGCAATCATGCTGGTTGAGAATTTCGCCAATGCATCGAGCGCATGTCTCCCTTCAACGAGCTGCGGAATCGTCGAAAAGAGCTGCTGCATCCGGCTGGCGAGAACCATCATGACAACGTAAAACGACATCAGGCTGCCCATCGACATGTTGTTCGCCGCGACGTCAAGGCCGCCAATCACCAGCACGGCGACCGATGCGACGGTTACGATTCCCGCGTGAGATAGGCTCAGAGCCGAACTACTCCACGCCATTTTTTCGCTGATGGATCGCAGGTCGTCAATATTCCGGTGGTGAATCCTGACTTCAAATTCCTCGGCGCCGTGAGCCTTGGTCAAGTTCATTCTCATCAGCAGGGACTGCACGCCCCCGCTAAAGCGGAAGTATGCATTCCGGTTGGCCTTGGCCGTCGTTTTAGCCCGCGTGCCCAGCCGGCGGTGCACAATCAGCATGACCGGCATCACCAGGGAGAGAAAGAGCAGCAGCTTCAGATCGATTGCTCCCAGGATGATCACCAGAACACTGCCGAGCACCAGCGATGGAATGAAGTTCGCAATCAGGGCATTCATCATTACATCGACCAGCTGTGTGTCCTCCACCACCAGGGTATGGAGCTCACCATGATCGGCCGTGTCAAAGAATTCTCGCTCCATCGTGCAAAGGTGGACGAGCAGATCGCTTCGCAGATCTCCGATGATGCGCTTTGTGGTCCGTAAGGATGCAAAGCGAGTCGTCATTGTGATTGCGCTCGAACAAAGCACCAGGGCCAGCAGACCGCATCCCAATTCAATCAGTCGTGCTGAATCGTGAGAAGGGATGACGCGATCGAAAGCGAACTTTACCAGCCATGCCACCGGGACCAGGCTGAGGCTCTCAATCAATGCAAGCACGATACAGACTGTGATCGCCAGGCGCACTTTGCGAACATAACGCCATAACCAACGCCAGCTGCCGTATGTGCCGGTTACCTTCATCATCGAATGCTGGGGAACTCTTTCGAGGGAAGTCCTCGCGTGCGATCCATCAACGCCTTCAGAATGCGAACCCTTTCCCTTGCTATCACATTATGACTGCGAGATGGGTCGGTGGTATCGATCCTGCGATGAAGAAAGTCCTCGTCCACAACTTCTATGGGAACCTTCGCCTCCTTAAGGCGAATAACCCAGTCAGAATCGTTGCCGTACCAAACCTGAGTGTTGAAGTTTCCGATACGCTCAAAGGCCCACCGATGGGTGAGCATGGCTCCTGGCAGAGGGATGATCGACTGTTCTGCGCAAGCTCTTTGTCACGTTGGATGGCCCAGCTTCGCTGTCCTCTCGAATTGCCTTCGGCCAGCCATATTGCAGTTCGACCTGGTGCACGGGATCAATCAGAAACAATTCGCTCACGTCATCACATCGCTCCAGCAGAAGTCCTGCGCTGATGGAACAGCGGATCGATTTGTCAGCTTCAGCTGTCGGTGAGAATAGTTATGGTGGAGGCGGCGGGAGTCGAACCCGCGTCCGAAATTGTTGTCAGCCAGGAGACTCCATGCTCAGTCCAGTTCAAAAGTTTCGCTCCCAGCGCTCAGAACGGACAAGAAACGCCGAAAACTAGTCCGATGATCTCGCTGCTGCCACACGGACCGAGCGGCCACAGCCAGCCTGCTGTGCGACGTCCTTCCGTAGCCCACAGGCGAAGCTACGGAGAACGGCAACTTAACTAATTAAGCTGCGTATGCCAGTTGATTGTTGGCAATTATGGTTTTCCAGGCGATTACGGGTGCCCAGACCCCGGCATGCCTCCTTGCCGCAAGCAATCCCGTCGAAACCGTGACGCCCCCATCCTGCAGGGTCTGGATCCCTGTGACAGCCTCCATTATCTCACTTCTGGCAAGCCCCGGCGGTCGTCCGCCGCCCTAGCTGTTCCCGCGCACATACTCCCGCAGCTTCTTGTTGATCTCCGCTGCCTGCGACACGCCGTTATCCAGCATCGTTCGCCACTTTTTCGCGTCTTCGTCCAGCGGCACCGTCCCCAGCAGAAAGCTGGTCTGCAGCACGATCTCGAGCGCATTGCTCAGGTCATGCGAAAGGCGCCGTATCTCTTTCGCCTGTTCTTCGGGAATAGGCCGGGGCTGGGATCCTGTTGTCATCCGATGGGTTCTCTTTCCGCTCAGAATACCGCGTCCGCGCCCGCAGCCAGCGTGTTTGACACGAGTGGATGCCTTTGTAACACTAGGAGTTGCTGCCCGTCCAGCGCGCCCGCGCCGGACCAACCCGTGCCGAAGTGGCGGAATTGGCAGACGCGCATGGTTCAGGTCCATGTACCCGCAAGGGTGTGGGGGTTCGAGTCCCTTCTTCGGCACCAAATCACAATGCAAGATCGTGATTGTACGAGTAAAAGCTTAGCAATAATAGAGTTAGCCTGGATTCGATCCCGCGCCGAGACGGGGTCGTAGCCCGAGCGTCATTGCGGCGGAGCCGGGTTCGGTGTCTCCACCGACTCTGTCGAGTGAGTTGCGTTGAGCGCCGCGCAGCGGTCAAACTCGGCCTTCGCTTTCGCGCCCAGCCCTTCCCGCTGAAAAATGCGCCCCATCTCAAAGTGCAGCGAGGAAACGTCGGGAGCCAGCGACACGGCAGCCTGCATTTCCGTGTCGGCCTGCGGCAGATTTTTCAGTTGTTCCCACGTCTGTCCCAATTGCTCATGCGCTCGCGGATTTTTCGGATCGAGAGCCACTGCCTTTTGCAGAGGCTGCAGCGCCAAATCCGGCTTCCCCTCCTGCAGCAACAGCATTCCAAGATCGAGATACGGTTGCGGATCCTCTGCTGTGGAACCCTGCTGCCACCCGATCGCAGTCCGATACGCCGCCGCGGCCTCGTCGTTCTTGCCGAGCCCGGCATAGGACAACCCAAGGTTGTATTCGGCGCGGACATCCCGCGGCGCCAGCGTCAGGCACTTGCTGAAGACTTCAATGGATTCCTGAAAATGATTCTCAGCGTATTTGGTGCGCCCCAGGTAATACCAGTACATCTCATTGCCGGGGCTCCATGCAGTCGCTTTGGTCAGCCACTTATCGGCGTCCGGGTAATCGCGCAGTAGAACGTAATCCATTGCAACCACCGCCAGATCATTGGCTTCAGGTTTCTGCAGCCGCGCAGCGCTGGTGTATTCAGCCAGCGACTCGCGGGGCTGGTTCTGGCGATACAGGGCATATCCGAGAAGAAAGTGAGCCGCTGCCGCATTGGGATGGTCGCGAAGGTACGCATGGATCTTGTCAGCGGCCACGGGATACTGGCGCTTCTCAATCAGGGCCAGGCATTCCGCGAGGATCGGGTCAGATGGTTGCGAGGACTGGATGCCCGGTTCCCGCCCCGTCAGTCCCTGAGCCGTCGGCTGCTGCGTCGTTGCTGCATCGGGCCTTGCATTGGGCGCTGGCGCTGGCGGGCTCGCCTGCTGTCCCGTTGCAGAGAGAGCCCAAACCGCCGACCCGACGCACAGTGATAATTTCCTCCCAAAGATCTCGCGCTTCATCGGCAACCTTCCGTCCCGTTCGCATCGTTGGCTGAGCCTCGGCTCAGCCAACGATGTCGGACAGCGATTGCACCATAGTAGCCCGGCTGGTCTTCTTTATGGCTCTTGCACCGGGCCAGGCTCGGAACGGCCCAGCGTGTCGTAGAGCGGCTGGACCGGCTTGAGGTCCGGGTTTTCCTGCGCGACGCTCACGGCCAAAATGCGAATCTTGTCGTTCTTCGGAAGCGTAATGGTGTGCACTCCGGCAGGCACGTCCATCGTATATCCGAAGAGATAAGAGTAGGAATACGCGACGTTCTTGCCCGCCGCGTCATGGTGGTGCGTGCAATACCAGGCAAGCTGGGCGCGCTTGATGTATCCCGGCCGGATGCCCGTCATCACCGCATAGTCGTCGTGCTCGGTCTCGGCTGGACGCCCAGGGCGCGCAGGGCGAGTGACGTCTTTCCCCTGCCACTGGCGATCGTCCCACTGGCCGATGAAGCCGCCCCAGTCTTCGATCTTCAGCGGTGCATCGTGATCACCGACGCGGAAAACTCCATCCTGGTCGCCGTCGATGGCTGCCGCCAGAACGTACACCCGGTTGAATGCACCCGAGGGTAGGGAAATGGTTTGTCCGTTCGCCACCACCGCATCCGGCGTGCCGGTATGCGACGGCGCAAGATGAAAGTCGACACCATGAAATTGCACTGTCGCAGGCAGCATCTCCGCCGGCAGCGCATTGCCCTTGCCATCGAATCCGCCCGAAACCGCCGCGCCGTCGTTGCTCGCAGCCGCCAAATCGTAGCTCAAACTCACCGGCTGAGAGTGCACCGGAGCAACATGCGTGGCGGAGGGCTGCAGCGTCAGCGCAAAGGTGCGCGGCTGATACGCCGTGAACGAAGTCACGAGCGCTCCGTCTTTGACGACCGCCGGACCCACCGGCTGCTCCTGCCCGTTCAACTCGCGCGCTGCGCGAATCGGCGACGCAAATGAAATTCGCACATCCGGCTCCGGTTTGCCATCCAGTTCAACCAGGCGAACCACGATGTCGTTGCTGAGCTCAGCCTTCTTCAAGCCCATAATGCGCACCCGAGGATTGCTGATCTTAACCAGGGAGAACGCGCGGCCCAGCGTGCCGATGTGCTTTTCCGTTTGGAACGCGACCAGCGGATCGTTCAGCCGTTCACCTTCCCAGTCGGTCTGCCCCTGACGCCAGTCGCCCGCATGCCCCGCAATGCCATAAACGAATTCGTGATGCCCAAGGTCCTGCGTACCCTGATCGTCATAGCCGCCCCGCGTGCCTGGCGTCCGCACCAATGTCAGCCGGATCGTGTTGTCGTTCGGCTTGTCCGATCCGTTCTTGCAGTCGGTCAGGATCGTCGCGCCATACGTGCCCGTCGCATCCGTCACATCGACCCACTGATGCGAGAGAACCTCGAACTTCTTCGGCGCCTCGTTGGGCCGCTGAACGGTTCCGAGCCCCATGTTGTAGGTCGCTGCCTGATTGTGCGCGGTGAGCGGAAATACCACTTTCAAATTCGATTCGCGCGTATTCCAGTCGATTGAGTTTCCGACCTCAACCCGTTTTCCCGCCTCACCCGCAGACAGCATAATGGTCTCGACGAATTTCGATCCCGCAGTTTGCCGTGTCACCTCGAGCGCCACACGCGCAGGTCCGTTCTCAGCGATGCGCACCGTCACCGGTCCGCTCACGTAGGCCTTCGGCGGAGCTTGTACCTGTTCCCAATCCATATTCCATGCAGGCCACTGTTCAGGATTGTCGGCCGAGATGGCCAGCCGCATCGGGGACGCCAGCAGTTCCTTGCCAATCTGCTTGTCGTAAATACTGGCGATATCGCCGTTGCTGTCGATGTGGACGCGATAGTACTTGTTCTCGAGCGAGTCTTGCGACACATGCAATTCGGACGCAGCCGCCTCGTGGCCCGAACGCACGCTGTACACGGCAAATCCCACTGACGGCACCTTTGCGAGGAACTGCACTTTCCCATTTGCAATCTGTGCCGTGACCTCACGCCCGTCCGGCCCCGTGACAACAACGCCGGCAGGCGTGCCACCGGGAAACTTCACGTCGGCATTCACCAAATCTTCGCGCTCGATGTTGAGCGGGTTGTAGACCACGACAGGAATGCCATCGGTGGTCGTATTCAGCGCGCTGGAAACGGCTTCCGCCGCGCTCCCCAGCACTCCGGCAAATTGATTCATCGCAATCACGTCGTCATTCCATGCGAATTCATACGCCTTCGGAGTGGCTGTGCCCGCGGCGAGGTCGTGGAATTGTCCGCCCATCACCAGCATCCACGCGTCGTTCAGGCGGTCCAGAGGATAAGTGCGCCCACCCAGCCACGCCGCCGCGACAGAAGCCTTCTCCGCCGCATCGGCCAGCACTTCTTCCTTACGCAGCCATCGCTTTTGGTAAGCCTGCGACGTCAGCGATCCCGCAGAGTGATTCGTGAGCTCCATTTCTCCCGTGTATTCCGGAAGCGCAGCAGCCTCGCTCGGCGTGATGTTCAGAAACATCTGATCGGCCGTGGACGAAATCACATGAACCGGACCATCGCCCACCGGAACGTCCGGCCAGCTCTCATGCGCCTCGCCCCGGAAACCGACGTAGTCGGAGGGTGGCAGGCTTGCCTGGCCATGCGTCACGATCGCTTCCAGCCGTTTCACCGATTCCTCATCAGGCGCGCCGCCAATGTCGCCGGTCCCAAAGTAGTGGTAGTCGGTATAGACGCCGGTTCGCTTGCCGTTATTCTCCACGCGCGCCGCCCAGTCCCGCTGGTAGCGGCTTAGTTCCTGATCTTCACGCACTTTTTGAAGTCCGCTCAACTGATTCCGCAGAGCCATGAACTGCTGCACATCTTTCGGCTGCATGGGCTGGCCGCTCGATTCCGAACCTTCGAGTTTGGTGCGCAGAGCCTTCAACTGATCCTGCACCGCAGCGATCGCCTCATCCGGCGAATCCGGTGGCAAAGGCTTGCTCAGGTCGGTCGAGATGCCGCCCGAGTACGACCCGGGATTGAGCCCCGCCAGCACGCTTTCCCCATCCGGGCCCACCCACACGCCCACGTTGAACGGCGTGCCTTCCGGCGTCTGCTCTGGAGATTCTGGGCCGCCGCCCGGCGCCGACGATCCCCATGTCAGCTTCTGTGTTGAAAATCCCTTCACGCCGGAATGTGCCAGGATGGTCGGCAGCGATGCGGGAAATCCGAAGCAGTCAGGCAGCATGTACTCCGCGCTGGCCTTGCCAAATTCCTTCCGGAACCAATCGTTCCCGTAAAGAATCTGGCGAATAATCGACTCCGCGCTGGGCGCGTTCACGTCGCCCTCTTCCACCGAAGACCCCGCGGGATACCAGCGCCCTTCCGCCACGTACTGCTGCAGTTTGGCAAAGTCCGCCGGGTAATACTCCTTCATAAAGCGATAACGGTTCGCTCCGCTGAAATTGAAGATGTAGTGGGGATATTTCTCGAAGAGCGCGAAGTTTCTCTCCATGGTGTTGGGAATGTATTCGTCGATAACCTGCGGGTATTCCCAGCGCCACTCGGTGTCCAGGTGCGCGTACCCCACCACGTAGAGCGTCGGCTGAGTAGAAAGATCGGGCTTCTCTTGCGTCTGCGTCTGAGCGGCGCACACACCGGCGACGCAAAAAAGGATAGCCGCAACCCGGCCGGCCTGCATTCCTGACATGATCTTGCTCCCAACTCTTCTGGTTGTTGCTGCGATTGGCCAACGAGGAGCAGTCGCTCCTGCGCACTCACTTGCGGCATGGTTCAGTTCGGGGATTCCGTAGACAAAGGGCAGGGTGGTATCGTTTCCACCAATGACTCGAAATTTAAGAGTTCGTGGCGAGTATTGTCAAGCAGACCAGGGGCCGAACGAGCCCTCTGGTAAGCTTTCCGCCATGGCCCGACGAACAGCCAAACCTACGCTGAGTGAAGTGGCTCGGCGAGCGGGTGTGGGCACCACCACAGTCTCCCGCGTCATCAATGGCGGTCACCGGGTCAGCCCCGAGACGCTGTTGCAGGTGAGCCGTGCGATCGAGGCGCTGGGGTATGTTCCCAACCAGGCCGCGCGCATTCTCAAGGGCTATAGCACCAAGACCGTCGGCCTCGTCATTCCCAGCATCGCCGACCCTTTTTTCTCCCAATGTGCTGAAGCCATCCAGGCCGTCGCACGCGCGAACGGTTCGCTGCTCATCGTCACCACCACGCAGAACGATCCGCGCGCCGAGATCGACAACATCAATGTCCTCGTGCGTCACCAGGTCGATGGGCTTATCCTCGCACCGGCGAATTCGCACAGCCCCATGCTTCGCCAACTTCTGGATACTCTGCGCGTTCCCGTCGTGGCCATCGATCGGCCCGTGGCCCATTCCCGCATTCCATCGGTGGTCGCCGACAATTTCCGCGGCGCCGTGCTGGCCACGGAACATCTGCTCGGCCATGGCTACAAGCGGATTCTGTGCCTCACCGGCGAGAGCACTCTCTTCACCATTCGCGAGCGGATTCGAGCCTATTGCCTCACCATGGAGAAAGCCGGTGTTGAGATTCTGCTCGATACTTCGGTGAAGGACTACAAATCTGCGGAGTATGCGATTGAGAGTCTGCTCTCCGGCGCCAATCCCCCCGACGCCATCTTTACCCTGAAAAACAGCACGACGATCTATGCCTTCGAAGCATTGCAGAAACTGAACGTGCCCATTCCTGGCAGGGTCGCGCTGCTCGGTTACGACGATTTTGAGCTTGCATCTACCGTGCGGCCCTCCATCAGCGTCGTGGAGCAACCCATTGAAGAGATCGCCCGCCTCGCCGGCGAAGTGCTCTTCGATCAATTGCTCGATCGGGAAGCGCAATCCAGCACCGGTCGGTCCGGAAAGGCGCAGCAAATCAAACTGGAAACACGCCTCGTCCCGCGCGCTTCCTGCGGCTGTGGGTCAAGATTGGCGGAGGCGGCCTCCAGTGAAAAGTCCTGAAGCGACGGCCCTCAAGTGGAGCACTTTGCTACCGCAGTTCGGGAGAGGCCGCCGTTTTCAACTCCGCGCTCGACCCCACCACAAATGATTTACGTCGCAACCGCGTGTAAGTCTTCCCAAATTCCCTGATCTCCACGAACTGGTTAGCATCGACCTGCGTGAAACTCTGGCGCGTGTTGCTCGCCGGCCACCAAACTTCCAGCTTCAGGATTTTGGTGTGAGGTCCCAGACCAATGTGCTGCTCGATGGGATTCGCACCGAAGGAACCGCCGCTGCCCACGCTGCGATAAACCGATCGCGGCGGCGCGCTTCCATCCTGCACCGTTACATGGATCTGCGCGCCAATGCCTGCACGATTAGACTTCACGCCCACCAACTTCACTGTGATCCAGTCGTTGCCGTTTCCTGGGTTGCGAAAGACGCGAAACTCATGCGCATCGCCCGGGGTCGCTCCTCCGATCGACACCAGCAGATCCTCATTTCCGTTGTTGCCCAGGTCTGCAAATGCAACGCCGTGTCCTTTATCCAAATCCCCGGTTCCCGACGACTCCGTAACATCGGCAAAGTACTGGCCGTCATGGTTGCGCAGAAGCATCTTCGGAGCCATTGCCCCGTATTCCGGCCCGCCCGTGGCGAGATAAATATCCGGATAGCCATCGTTTTCGATGTCGCCGAAATTCGCTCCCATGGGCGTGTTGACTCGGTTCACTCGCGTCGCCTTCGTCACGTCCTGGAATGTTCCGTTGCCCAGATTGCGATACAGCCGCATCGTTCCCGCTGTCGTAGGGAGCCCCAGATAGCTGCGGATAGTCTCGTCCGTCGAGAAGTAATAGCCAGTCACGAACAGATCGGGCCAGCCATCGTTGTCGTAATCGAAAAACCACGTCGCGAAGCTTTGCGAATCCGCCTGACGCACGCCTGCCTGTTCAGAAACGTCGGTGAACGTGTTGTCGTGGTTGTTGTGATAAAGAAAGTTCCCGCCGTACAAATTCGAGACGTAGAAATCCACATAGCCGTCATGGTCGTAGTCGCCTGCGGTGACTCCTTTGGTGAATGCGACGCGATCGACACCCGACGTGTGCGAAATATCTTCGAACGTCCCGTCTCCCTTGTTCAGAAATAGCTGGCTCGACCCATTTTCGCTGCCAACGAAAAGGTCCAGTAGACCATCGTTGTTGATGTCGGCCCACACCGCGGCCTGCGTGCGCGTTGCCGGCAGCCCCAGTCCCGCCTGCTGTGTCACATCCGTGAACGTTCCATCGCAGTTGTTCCTCAGCAGCGACTTGCGTTCCGGGAATTCCCACGCGCCGCGCAGCACCAGAAGATCCATGCACCCGTCGTTGTTGTAATCGCCCTGAATCAGGTTCAGGCCACCCAACTCGCCCGCCACGCCTGCCTGCACTGTGCGATCGGAAAACGTTCCGTCGCCGTTGTTATGGAAATAACGCAGCGGCTGGCAGACGTCGTAACTCGAGACGAAGATGTCGAGCAAACCATTATTTTCGAAGTCGTCCACCGCGACCCCGCCGGCCATCGAGACAAAGTTCAACCCGGCCTGCGCCGCCACATCCACAAACTGGCCTGTCTTTTCCTCTGATTGGAAAGCGGAAGGCGGAATTCTCCAGCCCGCCGGCACGCCCTCCGGGTATTCGCCCAGCGTCATGTAGGCAAGATTCAGCAGCCATCGCACCTGCACCGCGTCCGCCGGTTCCGGCTTCAGTTGCAGATACCGTGTGAAGTGATCGATGGCGCGCTTCGAATCGCTGGTCTGCGCAAAACACGCAGAGCCTTGCGGAGGAAAAATGCAGCGTCCACCCGGATCGGTGAAGACTCCGTTTTCCATCCGTGACTTCTGCAGATAAGCGACGCCCAGCACCTCAGTCAGTTGCGGAACTCCAGCGGGAACACTGGTGACGGCAACCTGGTAAGCCGATTCCCACTCCTTCACCGCGCCTTCCATGTCTCCCTGGTAAGCGTCAAGTTGTGCCAGAGCATAGTGCGTCTGGATCATGTCCTCAGGGCTTTTTCCCGCCGCGGGATGAGCCAGGGAGTCCTCGAGGCCTGCAATTCCCTCCGCGAGCGATCGCTTGCGCACCGAACACACTTCGCCCAGATCCTGCTCCCACCCCTTCGGCTTTGGATATCTCTCGAACAGCATGTCCGCCAGCACTTGCCCCGCGACCTCAGCGGGGAATTGCATCGCTTTCCCTGGCGCCGCTCCCGCCTTCCGGTTCGGTCCCATACCCTGCCCCAACGCCGCGGGCGAGCCTCTCACGAGCTTCAAAATTAAAAACGCTCCGGAGACCGCAATCGGACCATTGATATCCCCCGGGTGCATGTTCGCAAGTGCATTCCTAAGCTCCGGCCGCAGGTTTGCGGGATCCACGTCGCGCACAGAGCCTCCGGTCCCAGCGTTGCCATCGATCGACACCGCGCGCGCCAGCTGCGCAAAATCTTCGCCCTTTTTCAGCCGCGCCATCACCTGTTCTGCCTCGGTCTCCGTCCGCACCACAATCGCCTGGACCTCTACCTGGCCGGACGTCAGGTCCTGCGCAGCCAGTCCTCGCGGTGCGCCGGCACCGAATACGGCGAGTGCGGCCACAAGTGCCGCGGCACGGAATGGCAAGAATTGGATCATCGTGTCCTGGGTTTTCTCTGCGCTCCGGCGAGCTGGGGTCGTCGGCGCAGCCAACATCATACGGCCCACCTGGCAACGCCCGCCCACCGCGGTTTGTCGTCATTGCTCTCCCCCTTTAGTTTGACAATCGCATCCTGCGTATGTCCTAATTTTCAGGTTGTGGAATCGTTACCACAAAGGCCCTTTGGAACATTTGCCGGACGAGTCCCCGAAGAAACCGAGTCACGGCATTTCGCATTTGTTGCACGAAGGAATCTGGGCCGCACTTCATTTTTTGGAGAAGCCAATGACGAGTGATTCTCGACGCTTGCTGTACAATTTCGCCCGAACCGCCAGCCTGATCATCATCAGCATGGCACTGCTTTTCACATCCGCGGCTCGTCTCCACGCTCAGGCTCTCAGCGGAATTAATGGAACGGTCACCGACGCGACAGGTGCCGTGATTCCCAACGCGAAGGTCACCGTCATCAACGACGCTACCCAGGTGCCGAGTACGGCTGTTACCACCTCGGTCGGCGAATATCGCATCACCGATCTGGTCCCCGGAGCCTACACCGTGAAGGTGAGTGCCACCGGTTTCGCGCCCTTTGTGCTCACCGGGTTGCACATCGACGTCGCCACCATCTCAACCGCCAACGCGACTCTTACTGCGGGATCGACCACTCAGGAAGTTCGGGTGAACTCGCCCGCCATCTCGCTGGAGACGGCAGAACCCGAGCTCGGCACCACCATCGAGAACGAGATGGTCCAGGAACTCCCTGAGGAACTCGGCAACCAGGGCGGAGTTGGTTCCCGCGGCCGCCAAATTGACTCGTTCATGTTCCTTGCCCCGGGAACGCAGGGCGGCGCATTCAGCCATCGCATCGATGGCGGCGTCGACTATCAGAATGAAGTTGTCTTCAACGGAATTCCCGCCGTGCAGTCGGAAACGCAGGGCTTTCAGTCCAATATCAACCCTCCGTTCGAACTGGTCGATCAGTTCAAAGTTCTGCAAAACGTCTTTCCCGCGCAATACGGACTGGCGCAGGGCGTCGCGCAGTATGGCTTCGCATCCGGCACGAATGCTCTGCATGCCGATGGATTCGAGATCATGCGCAACGACTACTTCGACGCCAAAGGCGCCAACCCGCCTCTGAATCCCGTCACGAACCTTCCCATGACGCCAACCGACAAGGAAGACAATTTCGGCTTCTCCGTCGGCGGCCCGATACGGCTGCCGAAGATCTACAACGGCAAGGACAAGACCTTCTTCTACGTCAGTTCGGAGTGGTATCGCCTGAACCAGGCCATCACCGGCAACATGACCGTTCCGACACAGGCCATGATCGCTGGCAACTTCAGCGGTTTCCCTCAACCCATTTACGTGCCTTCCGGACCTCTGCCTTCCGGCTGCACTCCCGGTGCTGCTCCCGGCCAGCAGTTCCCCGGCGACACGATTCCCACGGATTGCTTCAGTACCGTATCGAAAACTCTGCTGTCGCTCATTCCACCGCCTTCCGCCGGGGGTTACGTCAACAACGTGAAATCACAGATCAATGCGGCGAAGACGCGCCAAACCTCCTGGGGATTCAACATCGATGAGAACCTGACCACGTCGCAGACCATTCACTTCAGTTTCTGGCGCGACAAATACAACACGCCCGCATTCGATCATCCGGGTTACTTCAACAACGAGCTCTCTGCTCTGAAGAACGAGCCGCGGCTCGGGACCGGCATTTTCCTCACCTATGCCAAAAACTTTTCGCCCAGCCTGGTGATGACCGCCGGCGCCGGATGGATGGGCGAGATCAATAACGAGTTGAACGCCAACCTGGGGGTTACCTTCCCGGCGGTCGCGGGCAGCGAGATTCTGCCCACCATCAATTTCAACGGCTTCGATTCGCCCACCACCTGGGGCGTCAACTCCGGTGGCGAAACCAATTCCACCAACCGCAAGCTGGGGCTCAGCTTCGCCAACAACTTCCTCTATAACCGCGGCCGGCACACCATGAACATTGGCTACGAGGTTCGCCGTTCCTACCAGGACGACGATGAGTGCCAGCAATGCGGCGGCCAGTTCTCTTTCAATGCCATCACCACCAGCAACGGGGATACCAATAGCGGAGATCCTCTCAACGAGAACAACACCGGCGCCGCGTTTGCCAGTTTCCTGCTGGGGACAGCCGATAACGCCAGCCGTGAGTTCGCCACCGAGAACCGGCTGCGCAACCTGTATGTCGCCCCCTATTTCCAGGACGACATCAAGCTCACTCCGAAACTCACCATCAATGCCGGAATCCGCTGGGATATCGCGAAGCCGTTTGTCGATCAAACCCAGGACAACATCGTATTCTTCAATCCTTCGGCGACGGATGCATCGGCCATCAGCCCCAGCACCCTCAAACCGATTAAGGGCGGCGTCAGCCTGCTCGGAACCTGCTCGACATGCGTCGGGTACAACCGCGCCGCCATCGACTGGCATGAGGTCAGCCCGCGCGTGGGATTCGCCTGGCAGTGGAACAACAAGACTGTCATCCTCGGCGGCATGGCCATCAACCACCTGGACGGCGGCGCCTTTGAGTACGGCAACAACAAGGTCGCCGTGAACTACGGCAATCTTCTGACCGGGACATTCAATGTTCCTTCCAGCGGAACCAATGTCCCTGCCTTCGGCAACTGGGATGTGACCCAAATGCCGGTTCCTCCGAAAACTCAATTTACTTCCGGGCTGGCAGATGGTTTTGGGATCATCTATCAGTTCGCACCGAACACCGGCCGGCTGCCGTACGTTAACAACTACAACGTTGGCATCCAGCGCGAACTGCCTGACAACATTCTGATCACTGCTTCCTACGTCGGCAATCGCGTCCTGCACATTCCGTCCCTCCTCAACAATCCGGATCAGCTGAACCCCTCGATTCTGAATGCGCTGTGCCCGAACAATGCACCCAATTGCGTACTCGGCCAGGCGTGGACTTCCCCGGCTGCGCAATCCGTGTTGCAGAACATGGGATACGGCCAGACGGGCGGCTATTACACGCCGTACGCCAATTTCGTCACCGACTACGGAACCGGTGAGCAGCTGGCCCAGGCGCTGCGCCCCTATCCGCAATATGGATCAATCTATAACGACTTCGAAAATGCCGGCGTGGCCGAATATAACGCGCTGCAGGCTCAGCTGCAGAAGCGCTTCACCAACGGCCTTACCTACCTGGTGTCGTACACACTCTCCCGCACCATGTCCAACACCGATTCTGGTTTCGGCGAGTTCAATGGCGGTGCGCTCAACACCTACAATCAGAAATCCGAATATCAAATTGCCAGCAACGACCAAACTCATATTCTGTCCATCAGCGGTGTCTATGAGCTGCCGATCGGCCCCCATCACAAGGTCCTGGGCAGTGAGAACGCCGTCAATCGCCTCGCCGCTGGCGGATGGCAATTCAGCGGGATCTTCAGCTATCAGAGTGGGACGCCGTTTGGCGTCGGTGCGAATGGCTGTCCGTTGGAGAGCACGAACTACATTTGCAACCGCTCCAATCTGATTCAGGGTCAGCCTCTCTCCGTAAACTGGAACAACTACTACAAAGGGCTGCCCGTCTTCAATACGTCGGCGTTCTCCGACCCGGGACTCTGGGGAGTCGGGGACTCGCCCCGCAACATAGCGGGTCTTCGCAATCCCTGGGGCGATGGCGAGAATTTCGCTCTGGCCAAGCATCTGAACTTCACGGAGCGCTTCTCCGGGGAGTTGCGAATGGAGTACTACAACATCCTGAATCGCATGCAGGTGTGCGGCAGCGGCTCAACCCAAACGAACGTCAGCAACGGGTCATTCGCAATCGATTCCCAGGGAGCCGCTTGTCAGGGCAATAGTCCCCGCCAGGGCCAGGCCACGTTCAAATTGCAATGGTGATTCTTCCGCGCGAGGGCTGGCGTCTGTCCGGCGCCAGCCCTAGCGACAAGCAAACGGCCGGTTGCCGGGTCAGGTCCAACGCCACCCGGCGTCTTGTGCAGTCCGCCTGACAGGCGATGTAGACTGAGGCCACTGCATCCCATGCTCAGCCCCGCATCCCTCATTCGCATTCTTCGGCTTGGCGCATTTGCAGGGTGTGTCCTGTCCATCGCGCTGGTTTGCTCCGCGCAACAATCCGCCCCGTCAGACGATTCCCGCATCGATCAGCTCTACGCTGCCGCCAAAGCTGCGCAAACCCGCGGAGACATCGCAGGAGCGATCAGCAGCTATGAGGAACTGCTGCGCGTCGCCCCGCGTCTGGCTCCTGCTTACAACAATCTCGGCTTGCTCTATCTCAATGAGCATGACTTCCCCAAAGCAGCTGAAGTCCTGAAGAAGGGGCTCGCGATCGATCCGCACATGCCGTCGGCCTCGGCGCTGCTCGGCATGGCGCTGTTTGAATCCGGCAACTACAGAGACTCACGCACCGCACTGGAATCCGCGCTGAAAGCCAATCCGGCTGATGCCAACGCACACCTTCTCCTGGCCAAAGACCTCATCAATCTGAAGGACACCGACGCAGCCTCCTCGGAACTGCGTGCGCTCGCGCAACGCGACCCCCACAATCAGGAAGTCTGGTACCTGCTCGGCGAGGTTTACATGCAGCTTTCCGAGCAGGCGCTGGCGAAGATGAACGCTATCGATCCCAACTCGCCCCTGGTGCATGAGGTCTCCGGCGAGATGATGGAGGACATGAAGAACTTCCAGGGCGCGCTGGTCGAATATAAAAAAGCCGTCGAGATGGCTCCTGATCGCGCCGGCACGCACTACCACCTCGGCAACATCGACTGGAAGCTTTCCCAATGGGACGACGCGCTCGCAGAGTTTCAGGCGGAGCTGAAAAACGATCCGTACAACTGCCGCGCCTGGGCGCAGACCGGCAACATTCTCATTACGCAACAATCGCAGCCGGAGAACGGATTGGCCGATGAGGAGAAGGCCTTGCAACTCTGCCCCGACCTGGCCCAGGCTCATGTCGACCGCGGTAACGCCCTCATCAAGCTCGGACGCAACCAGGAAGCTGTGGCCGATCTGAAGATTGCGGAGCGCGAGAGTCCCGACGATCCCATGCCCCATTTCCTGATGGCACGTGCTGACAAGGCTCTGGGCGACAGCACCCAGGCGAACGCGGAAATGCAGATCTATGCGACCCTCCAGGCGCGTGCAAGCGAGGCCGTCGCCGCGCATGCCGCCGAAGTAGAGAGAGCCACACAAAATATCCACTGATGTGCAGGGGGATGCTGTTCGCGTGTCAGCAATCTCCGCTGCATAATCTCCCTGCGTGCCGGAAGGCCTGCACATGCGGCTCGAAGGCACGTGCACCAACGTGCTCAACCACACCAGCCTCGGCGATTCGAACATGCACATCAGCTCGCCCAATTTCAGACGAATCAGCCACACGATCGGCACCGGCTTCGGCGGCGCTCGTACCGGACAAGTCGCCGCTTGCCTCGAATTCTAAGGCGGCTCTCACTGGGATCTCCTGTTGCGAAGGAGTCCCTGATGATCCAAAGCGCCGCGGATTTTGGCTCATCGCCGGCATCCGCGGCGCCTATCACTCATCCCCCGGGGTGATACATTCAGCCCCATGGTTGCAGTTACAAAATCCCATGTGCATTTCTGGCTGAATGTTTGCCTCTGCGTTCTGCTCCTGGTTTCCGGGCAATCCGTTTTTGCTCAACAAGTCAGTTTCCGCATCTCGCCCGTACGCCCGGTCGAGCAGCTACGCGCCGAGGCTCTCCAGGCGCAGCCGCCAGAGGAAAACGGAAGCTTCCTCAAGCCCGATCTGGTCGAATTGGTGCAACTCGATCCAACCATCAAGCTCGACATTCGCTATGCCACCACCAACAATTTCCTCGGCACGCCCCTGTACACCCAGGCACGGGCGTTTCTTCAACGGCCCGCCGCGGAAGCAGTCGTTCGCGCCAATCAGGAACTGAAAAGTCAGGGATACGGTCTGATCATTCACGACGGCTACCGCCCGTGGTACGTCACCAAAATGTTTTGGGATGCGACGCCCACCGATAAGAAAATCTTCGTTGCCGACCCGGCACAAGGTTCCAGGCATAACCGCGGCTGCGCGGTGGATCTGTCCTTATACGACTTGAAAACCGGCAACGAAGTGACGATGCCCAGTGGCTACGACGAGATGACCACGCGCGCCTACGCCGACTATCCAGGCGGCACCGACGAGGAGCGCGCGCTCCGTGCTCTTCTGCGCCACGCCATGGAGAACCAGGGGTTCACGGTTTATCCGCAGGAATGGTGGCACTTCGATTACAAGGACTGGAAGCTCTATCCAATTCTCAATATCAAATTCGAAGACCTTGGAAAATAACGTCGCTCCACCAGATTATTGGCGATCGATCCCTTTCGGCTTCGGCAATCTCCACCGATCCGCCACCCGCTCGTAGGCCGCTTCTGGAAGCTGCACCAACAACGGCGTCCGAGCCGGATCAAGCCAGGTCAGCACGGTATCCAGGTCGCTTTCCGGCATGGCCGTGCATCCGGCAGTCCCCTCATCGTGGCTATGCCAGATATGGAGAAAGACGCACGAGCCTCCTCCCGGCTTCGGCGTATGGCCATCCCCTTCAACGGTAGCGTTATGATCCACGACGACTCCCCATACGTAGGATTCGCCGGCGTCCCGCATGTGCTCTGAACTCTTCCAGTCGACAGTCGTGCCAGAACGGTCCACAATGCGGTTGTAGTGCTGCGAGCCAGGATCGTCCACGCATTCGATCGACGGAGTGAGCGCCAGATACGGCATCTTCAACCCCCGCAGAGGGGCAGCAGCGTAGCCGAATGCGCTGCCCAGTGCGAAGACGCCGGCAGGCGACCTGCCATCTCCTTCATGCTTCACCGGATCCGAGGCTGCACGGATTTTGGAGTCCTCGGTCGCAACAACACCCATGCCCCACCCTAAGCCATTCCGGCCAACAACGATGGAAATCGCCTTGCCGACGGGCCGCCACGCATCACTCGTTGTAGCCCGCTCGTAGCGCTGCAACCGCCCTTCTACATTGTTCCAGTCCGCAGTCCTGACCACGACGATCTGCGTGGATCGCCCGAGTGCATCGGTCCCCTCAGTGCCGGCCCGAGCTGCGGCTTTCGCATCCAGCGATGCTAACGAGAGAAGGCAAACAAGCAGGATCGAAAGCTTCATGAAGAGCAGTGTACTGCCGCATCTCGCGTAGAGTATGTGGCGAATCTTCTCAGCACCTGCCTGTCATCACGCCTCCCAGACACCTGGACCGTAGATAATTGCGGCTGAGGATTTTCGCGACCTTGGACCAGCAACCGACAGGTTCCCCGGCGCAGCATCGCAGCCGCATCGCCCGCCGCAGATGGCGCATCGGCTGGTTGCTGGGGCTCGGCGTGCTGGTCAACTACTTCGACCGCGTCAATCTCTCCGTCGCCCACACCGCGCTCATCGGCGCGTTCGGCATCTCCGACATCGCTTTCGGCTACCTGCTCGGTGCGTACAACTGGACCTACGCCCTCTGCCAGCTTCCCGTCGGCGTCGTGCTCGATCGCTTCGGTGTGCGCCGAGTGGGACGCATCAGCACCCTGATCTGGAGCCTCGCCTCGTTTGGCGCGGCCGCCACTCCCGGCATGGGCGGATTCTTCGCCGCCCGCTTTCTGCTCGGCGTCGGAGAAGCGCCCACTTTCCCCGCCAATGCCAAAGCCGTCGGCAGCTGGTTCCCCCAGCAGGAGCGCAGCTTTGCCACCAGCCTCTTTGACGCTGCGGCCAAATTCGCCCCCGCCATCGGCGTCCCGCTCATCGGTATACTGCTGCTCCATATCGGATGGCGCATGAGCTTCGCGGCTACCGGCGTCATCAGCTTTCTCTACTTCCTTCTGTACTTCGCCATCTACCGCGAGCCCGAAGAGGATACCGCGCTCACCGCCGCCGAGCTCGCCCTCATCCGCGCACCGGGTGCGGATACCGAACAACGCACCGAACGCCACAACTCCCTCGGCTATCTGTTCCGGCAGCGCAAAGTCCTCGGGCTGGCCCTCGGCTTCGGCTCGTATAACTACGTCTTCTACCTGCTGCTCACCTGGCTGCCTAGCTATTTATCTGAATCCCTCCACATCGATCTTCTGCACTCGTTTGTCTACACTGGCGTGCCCTGGCTGGCCGCAACGTTCACCGATCTCCTGATTGGCGGATTGCTGGTGGATGCGCTCATCCAGCGCGGCTGGAACGCAAGCCGTGTGCGCATGACGGTCCTCATCGCCGGTACCGCCATGGGGTTAGGAATCTTCGGCTGCTGCTGGTCGCATACCGCGGTACACGCGCTGCTTTGGATCAGCTTGTCCATCAGCGGACTCTCAGCGGCCGCCCCCGTGGGCTGGTCGCTTCCCTCATTCATCGCTCCGTGGGGCAGCGTGGGGCGCGTGGGCGGAATTCTCAATTTCTCCAATCAGATTTCCGGGATTGCTGCTCCCGTGGTCACCGGATACCTGGTCTATAGCCGCCATGAGTTCACTGCCGCCTTTGCGGTGGCAGGCGCGTATCTGCTGGTCGGCATCGCCGCCTATCTCTTCTTACTCAGAGATGTAAGCCGCATTCCCGGCGAGCATCCGGCGACAGCCTAAGCGCCCGGCTTCGCGCGCGGAGTGGCGCGCATCGACCCCACCGAGATGCCCCCATCCACCAGCAGCGTCTGGCCGGTAATGTAACGGCTGGCCTCGGATGCAAGAAACACCACGGCTCCATCCAGATCGCCCGCTGCCCCAGGCCGCCGCACAGGAATCCGCTCGGTCAGGTATTCCACCCACTCCTTGTCTTCGTAGAGCACCTGATTTTGCTGCGTCTTGAACCACCCAGGCGCCAGGCAGTTCACCGTCACTCCATGCGGACCCCAGTCGTCAGCCAGACTCATGGTGAGCTGGCGGATGCCGCCCCGGCTCGCTCCATACGGCCCCAGCCCCGCATAGCCGAAGACGCTGGTCACCGAACCCATGTTGATGATGCGTCCATAACCGCGGGTAATCATCCCGCGGGCGACGGCTTGCGCCACGAAAAAGCTGCCCCGCAGATTCGTATCGAGAACCAGATTCCAGTCGTCCCAACTCACGTCCAGCGCGGGTTTGCGGACATTGCATCCCGCGTTGTTCACCAGAATGTGGATCTGCCCGAAGGCCGCCTCCGCATCAACCGCCATCTGCCGGATGCTGGCCTCATCGCGCACGTCAAGTTCGAGCGCCACGGCGCGCCGTCCCAGCGCCACCATCTCCGCAGCAAACTCATCCAGCGTTTCCCGGCGCCGGCTGGTCAGAATCAGGTCGGCGCCCGCCCTGGCCAGCGCGCGCGCAAACTGCTGCCCAAGCCCGCGGCTCGTCCCAGTCACGAGTGCGACCTGACCCGAGAGGTCGAACACGGAATCGCTCACCGCGCGACCCCCGCACGTGGGGTCAGAACCACTTTCATCAGGTTCGGTTCGCGAGCATACAAACGCTCGAACCACCGCGTACCCTCTTCAAGCGGCGCAATCGCCGTGATCAGCGGTTTCACCTGAATCTTCCCTGACGCAATTAATTCGATGGCCTGCGGATATTCTCCCGCCGACGCTGCGCTGCCCTGCAGCCGCAGTTGCCGGCTCACCACTGTCTGCAGCGGCAGATCAACGCGGGGCGCAATGTTCCCAATCAGTGTCACCGTTCCGCCCTTTCTCGCCGAATCAATGGCCGCACCAACCGTCTCATTCCGGCCGACTGCCTCCAGCGCGAGGTCCACACCGGCCCCCGTCCGCTCGAGAACCTTAGCGCTAATCTCCGCGCCGGAAGCTTGCAGCACATCGTCGGCTCCCAGCGATGCGGCCAGTTGCAGCCGCGTTTCATCAATGTCCGCAACCAGGATGCGCCCGCATCCGGCGGCGCGCGCTGCCTGCAGCGTCAGCAGGCCGATCATCCCCGCGCCGATCACCAGCACCGTCTCCCCTCCGCGCAACTCGCTCAGTTTCACCGCATGCAGCGACACCGCCACCGCTTCCAGCATCGCCGCTTCTTCCCAGGGCATCGCGTCGGGCAGCCGGTACAGAATGCGCTCCGGCACCGAGAGATACTCGGCGAAGGCTCCCGCCCGTCGGTATTCACCGCACGAAACGCCAATGACCTCGCGGTTTTCGCAGAGATTGATCGCCCCGCGCGCACAATACCCGCACGCCCCGCACGAAACCGTCGAATCCAGCGTCACCCGCTCCCCGGGGTGATATGCCGTGACGCCCTCGCCCACCGCAGCCACCGTCCCCGCAGCTTCGTGGCCCATCACAATCGGGGGAATCCGCCGCCCTGACGATCCGTCGTAACCGTGCACATCGCTGCCGCAGATGCCGCAGGCGGCCACCTGCAGCAGCACTTCACCCCGGCCAGGAATCGGCTGCGGCACATCCTCCAGCTCCAGCTTCCGGTACTCCCGCAGGACGAGCGCTTTCATGCATTGAGTGTGCCACGCCAGGCATCCCCTGTACCTGGTTTCCACCCCGCCGGGGATCAAAACATGATTCCTTAGTTTTCCCCTGGCCTGACAACCGTTCCCGGCAAAATGTCATCGATTACACCACACCGGAATGATCCGCGGGGGCTTAGCCTCTCCAAATTTGGCCGCCGCTGGAAAGGAAGTTGGGTTCATGGCATTCCTGATTTCATCTGCCCCAGCATAGAAGTCAGAAGTCCCGAATCGGTAGCCGCTCGGCAATGTAAACGTATACTTTTCGGTCGGAATCGTCCGGCGCGCTATCGAAATTCGAAGGTTTTCGAAGGAGGTCTCCCACGATGCCATCTGTTCGAAGCAGACGAATCGCCCATCTGTTTTCTCCCCTAACCGCCATCGCAGCACTGGTTGCCATCAATCCCGCCGTCCACGGTCAGGTCGACCAGGGTGCCATCACCGGCGTGGTCGCAGACACCACGGGAGCGATTGTTCCAGGCGCCGATGTCACGCTGACCAACACGGACAGCGGTCTGGTCCTTCACACCCGGACCGACACCAACGGCGTCTATACATTTTCCCCGATCAGGATCGGGAATTACACGGTTTCGGCGACCGCCAAAGGCTTCCAGACCACCACTCAGCAGAACGCTCACGTCGACGTGCAACAGCGGCTCAGCGTGAACCTGGCCCTGCAGCCAGGCTCGGTCAGCCAAACGGTGACGGTCACCACCGCGCCGCCCCTTATGCAAACCCAGGATAGCTCCGTCGGCCAGGTCATGAGCACCCAGACCATCGATCACGTGCCGCTGAACGGCCGCAACTGGGTCTATATCGCGCAACTCGCCAACGGAACGGATCCACCGGAAGGTTCGCGTGGCCAGGGCAAGGGCGACTTCAATGCCGACGGTCAGCGCGCTGAGCAGAACGACTTCATCCTCGATGGCGTCGACAACAATACCAACGTCGTCGACTTCGTCAACGGCGCTTCCTTCGTGGTGCAGCCGCCGCCGGATGCACTCGCCGAGTTCAAGGTACAAACCAGCGACTACAGCGCGGAGTTCGGCCACTCAGCCGGCGCGGTCGTCAACGCGACCATCAAGTCGGGAACCAACGCCTTCCACGGCGATATGTGGGAATACTTCCGCAACAATGTCCTCGATGCCCGCAACTTCAACGCTCTTACCGTACCGGCGTATCACGAGAATCAGTTCGGCGCGACCCTCGGATTCCCCATCTTCAAAAACCGCCTGTTCTTCTTCGGCGATGTGCAGGCCAACCGCATTGTGTTTGGCAACACGCAGACGGAGTCGGTCCCGACACCGCTGATGCGCGCGGGCAACTTTACCGAACTGCTAAACACGTCACTGACCGGAGATGCCTCGCCGGTCACTCTGTATCAGCCGAATTCGGGTGGCACCGCTCTGTTGACCTGCAATGGGCAGCAGAATGTCTTCTGCACCAGCCAGATCAATACCGTGGCGCAGAACATCCTGAATCTCTATCCGATGCCCAACACCAACGGCGGAAAAACCTATAACAATTACATCGTCAACACCAACGATCTCGACAACACCTGGCAGTGGGACGCGCGCATGGACTGGACGATCAGTAACAGGGATCAGATCTTTGCGCGTCACAGTTACTACCACGAGCCGGCTTACGATCCTCCGCCCCTGGGCACCACGCTCGACGGCGGTACTTTCGGGAACGACGGCAACATCCTCAACCTGGGCCAGAACTTCGTCACCAGCGAAACCCACGAATTCTCTTCGACCCTCTCCAACGAATTCCGCTTCGGTTACAACTACCTGCATGATGGCTACCTGCAACCCAACGCGAATGTGGATATCGCCCCCACTATCGGACTGGGTGGCATTCCCTATGGCGCCGGTTTCCCGCAAAACGGCGGCCTGCCCAATACCGCCATCGGTGGGGTCACTTCGTTCGGCAGCACTACGTTCTTTGTGACGAACGAGCACGAAAACGTATTCCAGATTCTCGACAACGTAACCAAAATTAAAGGGAATCACTCCCTCAAATTTGGCGTGGATTTCCAGAGCCTTCGCTTCTCAACCCTGCAGCCGCCCTATCCGCGCGGTACTTACAGCTTCAACGGCCTGTACACCAGCAACCTGGGCGCGAGCTTCACCGGCTACGGCGTCGCGGATTTCCTCGCCGATCAGAATAACTTTGCCCAGTTGTCGAATGAGTTCCTCAATGGCGATGCCCACTGGTATCGCGCGGCCTATGCCCAGGATGACTGGAGAATCAACCAAAAGCTGACGGTGAACCTTGGTCTGCGCTACGACTTCTACCAGCCTTACAAGGACGTCGGCGGATACCAGGCTTCGTACTATGTGACGGGCCCCACCGGACCTGGATTCGGTATGGCCAACTATCAGATACCGAACCAGCAGAAAAATTACCCTCTCACATCGGCCTTCACCAGTCTTCTCACTAAAGACAATATCGCCCTGCAGTATGTGAGTAACCCAGCACTGGTCGACGCACAGCATCTGAACTTCGCTCCGCGCATCGGCGTTTCCTATGCGTGGGATCCGAAGACCGTCATCCGCAGCGGTTTCGGTATCTTCTACGGCGGGTTGGAAAGTACGGGATACTACCCGAACCTGGGCGAGAACTATCCCTTCCAGTTTACTGACACGTTCAACGCACCCAGTTGCGCGGCCTCCAATTGCCCCAGCATCAGCAGCCCGGCCTACGGAGGGGTATCGCTGGAAAATGGCTTCTCCAATGCCCTCGCCGCCGGATTGGCGAATTTCATTTCCACCCCCGCCCTGCGCGGTTCCGATCACACAGCGAAGAGTCCGTACACCATGGACTACAACCTGTCGGTAGAACGGGCCATCGGCAACAACATGGCGGCGACTCTGAGTTATGTGGGTGATACTTCGCGGCACTTGGCCGTCTTTCCCGATCCCAATAACCCCGACGCGCTGGTGAACTCCGCCGACAGTTCGCAGCCCCAGCGCCCATTTCCGGATTTTGGCGGGACGGCCTATACCAACTACGCGGGCGAGAGCAGCTATAACTCGCTGCAGGCCAAGTTACAAAAGCGTATGTCCAACGGGATGAACTTTCTCGCGACCTACACGTATGCTCACTCCCTGGACGACGCGCCTACCCCCCTGGGCAGCACCGGCGACGGTGGATACCGCAACACCAACCTGCTGCCCATCAAGTATGACTACAGCAACAGCGCGTGGGATACGCGCCACCGCTTTACATTCAACGGATACTACGATCTCCCCTTCGGCAGGGGTCGGACCTACATGAACCGCGGCGGGATCGTGAACGAGGTGGCCGGCGAATGGTCGGCCAACCTCACCTTCTTTGCGCAGACCGGCAATCCCTTCACCGTCTATCCCAACAACACCGGCCCCTCGGGCGGCAACACGCGGGCCATCATCATTGCCAGTCCATTCAAAGCAGGAGGCACGCCCAACTCGACCAACTCAACCGTCACCTGCGCCGCAAAAACGCGCACTAAGGTCAACTGGTATAACCCCTGTTCGTTTGCCAATCCTGTGTCCGGAACAACGATTCCGACCGGCACCCTGATCACTGACCGTGCTACGGTGCTTTCTTATCTCGGCGGCGTGCGCAACAACGTCTTCGGACCAGGCTACGAACGCATCAACATGTCGATGTTCAAGGATTTCCCCACCTGGCACGAGGAGTATCTAGAATTCCGCGGAGATATTTTCAACGTCCTCAACACGCCGGCCTATGGCGAGCCGAGCGTGACCAACATCAACTCGAATGGCGGGCAGATCACCTCGCCCCGCACATTCCAGAACTATACTCCGGACGCCCGCTTCTTCCAGTTCGCGCTGAAGTATGCATTCTGACGGTACACTCTTCTCTCAGGGATCCGGCCCCCAGCCGGATCCTTCGGGAGGATTTGTTGTGCCTTCCTTTTTCCGGTTGCCGGCCCTCCGCAAAAGAACGTTGCTCTCGGCGCTCATGCTCGGTGTCATAGCGCAGCTCAGCGCTCACTCCACGCAGACTCCTGCCTCGCACCCCATCACCGACTCGGACAACCGCATGTTTCAGCAGGCTATGGCCTCGCTGAACGCGGGAAATCCATCCGCAGCGGAACCCCTGTTGCGCGAACTACACGGCCGCCATCCAGATAATTACGAAATCGACGAGTCGCTCGGATTGCTGTATGCCTCCGACGGCCGCCTCGCTCCGGCCTTGCCGCTGCTCAGCGCGGCCGCGCGCGAAAAGCCCGACGCCGATGTGGCCCACGCCAACCTTGGCACCGCCTATCTCAAGCTTGGCCGCACCGCCGATGCAGCGCGCGAACTGGCCCGCGCTGCGGAGCTGAATCCATCCAATGCCGCGACTCAGCAAGCGCTCGGCCAGGCATGGATGCTGCTGAAACAGCCAGGTAAAGCGGCGGACGCCTTTGAGGCCGCGCTGCCTGCCAATGATTCCAATCCTGACCTGCTCTATAACACCGCTCTCGCCCTTTACGACTGCGGCAAAGCTTCCCAGGCGGAGCCCCTGCTCGCCCGCATGCCGGGCGTCGAATCTTCCGCGGAGGCCCAGTCGCTCTATGGCGACGTGGACGAAAAGCTGAGTCGGTATGAAGACGCAGCCAGGCACTACGCCGCTGCCGTTCAGTTGCAACCCTCTGAAGCTAACCTCTACGTGCTCGGCATCGAGTTCCTCCGCCACTGGACCTTCGATCCCGCCGCAAAGGAGTTCGCCGCCGGTGTCCGCGTCTTTCCCCAAAGCCAGCGCATGCACCTGGGCCTGGGCGTTGCCCTCTATGGCGGCGGCAAGTATGACCAGGCCATTCCCGTCTTCGCCGATTTGCTCGCCCAAAATCCAGACAACAGCATGTACGCGGAATTGCTGGGCCGCACCTGCACTGTCCTCACCGAGGGACAGCAGCCCCAGTGCGCGGCGCTCATCGACTACGCGCAGAAGCATCCCAAAGATGCGGTCCTCGCCACCTACGCCGCCACCAGCATTCTCCACCAGCCTGCCGACAGCGGCCAGCTGGAGCAGGCGCACCGCCTGCTCGAAACGGCCATCCGTACCAATCCCAATCTGCCCGAGGCGCGCTACGGCTTGGGCCTGCTCCTGCAAACCGAATCGCAGTGGCCGCAGAGCATCCCGGAGTTGGAAGCCGCGATCCGCCTGCGTCCCGGCTATGCGTCCGCGCATTACCGCCTGGCGATGGCGCTCTCCCACACCGGCCAGCACGAAAAGGCGCACACCGAAATCGCTCTCGAACAGAAATACAATCAACAGGAACAAGATGGTGTCGATGCCCGCCTGAAACAGGTCACAACATTTCTGGTGAACATGCAGTGAGCCGCATTCTCCAGCCTCCGCAATGCATAACACCGGCCACGATCGGGTGGAACCGCCGCGAATTTCTGCGTTCTGCTGCGAGAATGGGAGCGGCCAACGCCCTGCTCAGTTTTTTTCCGCTGCGCGCCGCCACGCTCCCGCGCCGCAAGAAAGTTGTAGTCGTCACCTTCGGCGGCGGTGCCCGCGATGAGGAGACCTTCGCGCCCGAAGGTCAGGAGAACATTCCCGGCCTGCTCAATACGCTCATCCCGCAATCCACCTTCTACACCCAGGTGGTCAATCGCGGAATCCTTGGCCACTATGTCGCCACCGCCAGCCTCGCCACCGGCGTCTACGAAACCTTCGATAACTTTGCCGCTGTGCCGCCGCCCGATCCCACCGTCTTCGAATACTTTCGCCGCAGCCTGCATCGCCCCGCCTCCGACGCATGGGTGGTCGCGCCCAGCAACGGCTTCAATCGCATCGGCGCAAGCGATCATCGCGGCTACGGCGACGGCCTCGGCGCTGGCGTCATTCTGCCCAAACATCTGCTGCGCGCGGCCATGCCCGCCATCAGTGGATCTGACGCCACCCATCTTCTCCGCGATAACTACGAAGACCCGTTCTACACGCCGGAGATGGCCGGTAACGAAGTGCAGCTGAAGCAGCTCGATGAAATCCTGCGCCTCTCGGTCGGTGACTTCACGCATCACGCGCTCACTCTCAGCAGCCCGGACGAGCTCTCCGTCTACATCGCGCGGCAGCTCATGCGTCAACTGGCGCCCAGCCTGCTCTGGATCACGCTGCACGACATCGACATTGCCCATTCCGGCGCGTACTCCCTCTACATCGACGGCATTCGCCGCACCGATCGTCTCTGCGTGGAACTTTGGAACGCCATTCAATCCGAGCCGGAATATAAGGATTGCACGACGATGTTCATCCTTCCCGATTTCGGCCGCGACTCCGATGCCGACGCCGGCGGCAATGGCTTCCAGCACCATCGCACCGGCGACGCGCTTTCTCGCACCACGTGGCTCATGGCGCTCGGCCCCGGAGTCCGCCAGGGCGTCGCCGTCAATCGCCCCGTCGATTCGCTCGACCTTGTTCCCACGCTTGGTGCGCTCTTCGGATTTCCCACCCCGCTGGCTCAGGGGAAGCCCATCACCGAGGTGATCTGATGCAGCCCTCGCAGCTCACCGAAAAATCCTTTGCCGGCTACCCTCCGCTCGCCCGCGCTCTGGCCGTGCAACATCTTGCGATGATCCAAAAAATGCCCATCGCCCTGACCGCGCTGCTCATGCGCGAAGTCATCGGTTACGACTGGCTCTTTCCCGCGGAACGCCGCACCATCGACGATCAGTTCGCCTGGCTCGGCTCTCTGTCCCCCGCCGATCGCGATCAGGCGCTGCAGGGCTTTCAGTATCCCTCCCTGGATGCCACCCTGCGCGGTGCGGACTCCATCCGGCGTCCCGCTGAGTTTGTCGAAACTTTCACCGCCGCTCTGTGGTCGTCTCATCAAATCGATAACTTTCGCGCCGTCGCTATGCGCTACAGCGACGCCTGGCGCAAGGCGTATCCCGAGCCGGATCCAATCACGCCTCGCCTCGCCATCGTGGTGCTGGGTCAGGATCTGCGCGCCCCCGACTATCCGCTCTTCCGCAAGCTCATCCCGCACGGCGTCTACATTCCCGCGGTCACGCCCACCAATGCCTGGCCGACCATTCTGGAGAAGGTCTCCGCGCGCGCGGCCAAATACCTGCTCCCCTACGGCCACTGGTATGTAGATGGCGCCTCGCCGCAAGCCATCGCCGGTTCCAAAATCAGCGCCGTCTCCTGGGATGAACTCAGCACAGTGCGCACGGCCATGCTCGCCCGCATGCAGTCCGTCATCGCCAGCGGCCACGGCGGTCCGGAAGAATTGCGTACACTCATGGCCGAGACCGCCCCCAAAGACGTCGGACTCGCTGCGCAGGTCGACGACGAAGTCCTTAGCCGATTCAAACTCAGCATCCTGGCCGAAGGCTCCGGCACCCAAATCTTCAGCACCACTTTTGTTCAGTGGACCGCGCGCGAAGCGCTGCGCCGCGCCCAACCCTGCACTCTGCTCCTGCGCTTCGCCCCGCGCCAGCGGCAGCTTCCCATGAACGAGCTGCTTGCCGGAACCAGCGACCGCCATGCCGTCGATCCCGCCGGCTCCCTCATCGACGCCGACATGGGCGCCTACTACACGTGGATCGATCAGCAGCGGCTTACTGGAGCTGCCCAGTCGTCGTTCATCGCATGGAGCGAGGCCCACGGCCAGGCGCTGGTCATCAGCCCCACCGCCCCACGCGGCACAACGGCAGGCGCTGCACTCACCATGAAGCAGATCTTCGATCAGTTTGTCTGAGCAGCCCCCGAAGAAGCGCTCACCGGCTCGTCGATCCGCACATAACGCCCGCCTGAGACATGCGATAAGTGCTGCACAATGCCGCTGGGCCAGCGAATCTCCACCGTCTCCGCCTCCGTATCCCCGCCCAGGCCGAAGTGTGCCCGCACGTCCGACGAAGAGAGGTAGCTCGACGCCGTCGTCACCGTATACCACTGCGGTCCCTGCGACGTGGTGATGTGAATGACCGCGCCGATCCCATCGCGATTGCTCTTGTGCCCCACCAGTTTGAAGCCGATCCAGTGGTTGCCGGCTTTCGTCTCGTTCATCAATATGTGCGCGGGCCCGTTGTTCTCCGTCACCACCGCATCCACCAGACCGTCGTTGTTGATGTCGCCGATCGCCATCCCCCGCGCCGCCCATCGCTGCTGGAACGCTTCTCCCGAGATGGAAGTCACATCCACGAACCTCTTCCCGCCGATGTTGCGCGCCAGCATCATTGGTTCCCGGTAATGCAGTTGCGGCTGCGTTAGCTCGATGTTGTCCATGTCGTGCCCCTGCGCGATCAGCAGATCCTTCCAGCCATCGTTGTCGTAATCCATCATCCGCGCGCCCCACCCGGAGTGCAGCAGCGTCATCCCCGCAAGGCCTGTCAAATAACTCGCGTAGCTGAACGTCCCGTCGCCGTTGTTCCGGTAGAGAGCGTATTTCTGCTCGCCCAGGTTATCGACGAAGATATCCGGTAAGCCGTCGTTGTTATAGTCTGAAAAATCCGTTCCCATACCCGCGTAAGTGCGGCCCTCGCCATCGAGCGCCACATCCGCATCCAGTCCCACTTCTTCGAACGTCCCGTTTCCCTTGTTGTGAAAGAGGAATTCTTCCATCGAGTCGTTTGCGATAAACAGGTCGGACCGTCCGTTGCGCTCATACGCAATCGCGATTCCCAGGGCCCGCCCCGGCTTGTCGAGGCCCAGCTTATGCGCCTCCTCGGTAAACGTTCCGTTGCCGTTGTTGTGATAGACCAGCATCGAGATAGGCGGAAAAACATCCGGATGGCAGTAGCCGCGATACCCCGGCCGGTGCTCGCCGCACCACACATCGTCCCAGTCCCACTGCACGTAGCGCAGCACTACCAGGTCCAGATAGCCGTCCCCATCCAGATCCACCCACGCTGCCGACGTGGACCACCCGCTGCCTCCCACTCCGGCTTTCGCCGTCACGTCGGTAAAGGTTCCGTCACCGTTGTTGTGGTAAAGCTTGTTCCCCCCATAAGCCGTGACGTACAGGTCCTCGTATCCGTCGTTGTCGTAATCGCCGGCCGCGACACCCATACCGTAACCGCTGCCGGCAAGCCCCGCCTTCTCCGTCACATCTTCAAACGTGCCGTCCAATTTCTGGTGGTAAAGCCGGTTCCAGTCCTTTGGCCGGGACTTCTGCGGAATCGTTCCTTTGGGCGTGGGATCGCCGAAAGCCGCGCCGTTCACCAGAAAAATGTCCAGGTGCCCATCGTTGTCGTAGTCCAACAGCGCCACGCCCGACCCCATCGTCTCGATCATGTATTTCTTCGCCGTATGCGGCGCCACGTGCTGGAACTGCACTCCATCCTGCGTCGTGACCTCAACGAAGTTTCCCGGAACCATCTCGGACGCAGGTGCAGCCAGTTGTTGAGGAGCTCCCGCCCCTCCCGGCAGCCAGGTAGCCGCCAGGGCCAGCAGACATACTCCGCTCATCGCGAGTGTCGGTCTCATAAGTTCCGAACTAGCCTGCCGGCGGAGGCCGCCGATTGCTCTGGATCACGGCTTTGCGGCCGTCTTCGTCTGTGCTGGGCACGCCGTACACAACTCGCCGGTGATCCCCTTGCTCTCCTCAATCGTGAAAATCCGATCGACGGAAGGAAGCTTCACCCTCTCCACCGCACCGCTCGGCCAGTGAATCTCCACCAGGTCGACCTTCGTCGCATCGCCCAGACCGAAATGCACGCGCGGGTCGTTCGACGAAAGATAGCTGCCGCCGCTCAGCACGTCTCCACGCTGGCGCATCCCTTTCCCGGTCAGATAAACCGTCGCTCCCACGGCGTCCCGCGGACTCTTCGGCCCGCCGATCAGCTTCAGCTCCACCCAGTGGTGGCCGTCGTTGCTCACGTTGCGCAGCAGCACCGGATGTCCGTCGAGCACGTTAACGACCACGTCGATCTTGCCGTCGTTGAACAGGTCGCCGAAGGCCGCGCCGCGTCCCGAGAACGCCTCGGCCAACCCGGTTCCCTCCATAGCCGGAACCAGTTCGAATTTCCTGCCCATCAAATTGCGATACAGCAGCGGCCGCTGAGCAAAACTCGTACCCCAGTCGTAGTTGTCCACCTGCGGGTACACATGCCCGTTGATCATCATGATGTCTTTCCAGCCATCATTGTCGAAATCGATAAAGCCGGCCCCCCAGCCGAGGAAGGGAATGGCATCCTGCGCGATGCCGCTCTGGTAGCTCACGTCGGTAAAATTGGCATCGCCATCGTTGCGATAGAGAACCTTATAGTCGTCGGAAAAATCCGTCACCAACAAATCCAGAAGCCCGTTGTTCCGGTAATCGCCCACCGCAAGTCCCATGCCTGCGGTCTCGCGGCCGTCCCCGTTCAGCGCAAATCCCGATGCGTAGCTGTCGTCTTCAAACGTGCCGTTACCCTTGTTGATGTACAGATAATTCGGCGTGGAGTCATCCGCCACCGCCAGATCCACCTTGCCGTCGTTGTTCACGTCCGCGAAGACCGTGCCAAATCCGTAATAGCCGTTTGGATCGCTCACGCCGGCCTTCGCACTCACATCCGTGAACGTTCCGTCTCCGTTGTTGTGAAACAGGTGATCGTGTTCCCCCCTGAGGCCCCGCGGTCCGCACATCACCGGAACGCCGCGGAACTGGCACGACGTAAACGCCACCGCCGCCGATCCCGGCACCGGCGGATGGTCCATATCGTAGTGCACGTAGCCCGCGACGAACAGGTCCGCGCGTCCGTCGCCGTCGTAGTCGCCGAAGGTCGCTCCCGTCGACCAGTTTCCTAACTGGACCCCTGCCTGTTCCGCCACATCCGAAAACGTCCCGTCGTGATTGTTGCGATACAGGCGATTCTTCCCGTAATTGCTGACGAAAATGTCCGGCCATCCGTCGTTGTTGTAGTCGCCGATGGCCACGCCAAAACCCCAGCGGTCGTTCGTCACGCCCGCCCGCTCCGCTGCATCGGTAAAGGTTCCGTCGTGGTTGTTGTGGAACAGCGCTGCGTGCGGAGGCGTTGTCTTGCCGGTAAGTGCGTCGTAAGTTGAGCCGTTCACTAGATAGATGTCGAGCCATCCATCGTTGTCATAATCCAGCAAACCGACCCCGGAGCCGTTCACCTCGATGATGAATTTCTTCTCCGTCGTTCCCATCTGGTGGATCCACTTGTCCAGCCCGGCTTCGTGCGTCACGTCCTTAAAGACGACCGGACCTGTCGCCACAAATCCCCCGGCCGTGATCGGCCGATTCTGCGCATCGTGAATGGCCGCGTGCGCGCCGCCGGTGCTTTCCCCGCCCATGGGCTGCTGAACTTGCGGAGGATTATTCTGACCAGCCAAAGCGCCAGGCAGAACCAGCCCAGCGAGCAGAAGAGGCCCAAAACGGCATCGCAACCATCCCACGCTGGACATCCGGCCAGCATAACAAACGCGAATCACCCTGGCCGACCGCAACCGTTCTTCGCTCCAGACTCTACGCCGCGCAGATCCCCGCCATCCACGCCCCGTTATGGAACTGGACCGACGCAACGCGGCCGTCGAAGGTCAGCACATAGGTCCCGTTCGGCAAGTCGCCCGGAGCCCCGGTCACAATCGGGCGAACGTATTGGTACGCTCCCCCGCCCTGCAACGCTATCCTCACCGCACACACGGTGCAATTTGCGCTTCGCCCCATACCTCGCAGTTGGCCCGGAACCATCACGGTCTGTTGATGAGGTGTCATATCTCGTCTCCCCACGCGCGTAGCATAACCCGATTTTCCTGCGAATGAAAACCCCATCATGGCTTTCCAGGGCCTAAATGCTGCTCGAAAAAGCTTACCGTCGCCGAATACGCCGCATACCAGTTGCGGTCGAGCAGGAAGTCATGCACCTCGTCCGGAAAGATCAGTTCCTGAAACACCACCCTTTGCTGGCGCAGCGCCGCTGCCAGTTGCATCGTCTGGTTGAACGGAACCTCATCGTCGTTGTCTCCCTGGATCAGCAGCACCGGCGATCGCCACGTCTTCACCGACGCCAGTGGCGACGATTCCCACGCCAGCCGCCAGCGCGCGTTGATATCCGTCGCCGTATCGGAAATCCTGAAGTTCCCCGGCTGATCGATATTCCAGTCGTGGACGCCCGACATATCCACGCCCGCGGCGAACAGATCGGACGCGCGCGCCAACGCCATCGCCGTCAAAAAACCTCCCCAACTCCCACCCCAGATACCAATATGCTCCGGCTGCACATCGCACCGGCTCCGCAAATACTGCCCCGCGCCCACAACATCCTGAAACTCACTCGCGCCTGTCGCGCCATACTTCAGCGCCTCTCGAAAGTTCAGCCCGTATCCGATGCCGCTGCGATAGTTGATCGCCAGCACCACGTAGCCCCGGCTCGCGAAATATTCGTTCAGCGCATAAGCGTTCGAGTAGTACCCCCGGTTGTGCCATCCCAAAAACATTTGCCGCTGCGACCCGCCATGCACAAAAACCAGCGCCGGATGCCGCACGCAGTTCCCGCTCCCCGCCGGCAAAAATAAATCGCCGTGGATCTGCATCCCGTCCGTCGACGCATAAACCACCGGCTGCGGCGCAACCAGCTGGCCCGCAGGAAAATCCGCAGGAATCGCTTGCGGCGCAAGGTCGTGCATCTGCGAACCCTCGCCCACGATCGCCGGCCGCAGCGGGATTTGCGCGTCCGACCGCAGCACCGCGACGGTCCGGCTATCGCTCCCCACCGCCGGATGCGTCTCGATGCCTGTTCCCTCGGTCAACGCCACCGGAGCATCGCTCGTCGCCGTTACCCTCCAGACATGCCGGCGTTCGCTGTCGCCCTGATTCGAAGAGAACACCACAAATTTGCGATCCCCGCTGATCCCCGCGTTCTCCAGTTCGAAGTCCCCAGGCGTCAGCAACTTCGCCGGCCCTCCCTGCGACGGAATCGCGTAGAAGTGGTTCCAGCCGTCATGCTCCCACGGAAAAATCAAATGATCGTCCGCAGTCCAGAACAACTGGCTGTTCGCATCCAGCGGCCGCAGCACGCTCCCCGAACCCTCCTCAGCCTTCCACACCTCATGCCCCTGGCCCGTCGTCGCATCGGCCACGCGTATCGACCACGGCTCGCCCGTCCTCTGCGGACCCGAGTAGTTCTCATCCTTGAAATAAGGAACGCGCACAAACGCAATCTCCCGGCTGTCCGCTGACCATACCGGCGACAAATCGTGATCGGTGCCCGGATCGACAAACGTCAGAGCATTCGCAGCCAGAGCGAACACGCCGATAAAGCTATGCCCGTCGCGGTCGCTCACGAATGCCAGCTTGCTGCTGTCCGGCGACCATGTGAACGCGGAACAATCGCCGTACACATGTACGCCCTCCGCCGGTTTACCGCCAATGTCGCCCGCCTTCTCGTACCAAATCTGCCCATCGGCAAACCAGGTAATGAAATTCCCGTCCGGCGAGAAGGTCGGCGATCGGCCCTCCGCCACCTTCCGCGGCGCGCTGCCATCCAGCCCCACTACCCAAACATCCCGCTCCGCGGCGCCCAGCAAATGCGCCGGATTCGGTGCCATTCCCTCCGGAAAATCCGACGACCCTCCCCGCACATACAGCAGCGCCTTTGCGTCCGGCGACCAAACCAGACTCCCAACCTCCTGCCCATCGTCCGCGTCGTACCCCGTGATCTGTCGCGACACGTACCCGGTGCCGGAGCGCACCGCAACCCAGAGATTCCGCCTGCCCTCCACGTTCGCAACCCACGCAAAGGCGTCATGTGCAGGCGCCGCCGTCAGGTCCGAGGTGAACGGCGCGCTCATTACCTGCCGCAGCGTGAACCCCGCCTTTGCCGGTTGTTGGCCCGACGCACAGAAGCACAAAAGAATGAAACCAACGCCACGCAGCGACAACCGCGAAACGACTGAGAGCAGGGATTGAGCAGTCATGCAGGTCACTCTACCATTCGTCGAAGCGCCCCTGCCCATACCAGCGCAGTGGACATTCCTCCACGAACGTTGGACTATGGGCAGGTGACCAGGTTCCCCTTCGCTCGCATTGCTGTCTCGCTTCTCTTTTCTATTTCCGTCGCCGCGTTCGCCGCCGCGCGACCGCCGCTCATCCCCCAGCCGCGCGAGTTCACGCCGCGCGCCGATCTCTCGCTGCATGCAGGCGTTCGCATCCTGGCCCCCGGCGCGGATGCCGACGACCGCTTCACCGCCGCGGACCTGAAGGAAGATCTCCTCACGCGCGGCGCAAAATTCCGCGATGCCGCGTCGGCGGTGCGTATCTATTTGTTGCGCGATGACTCCGCGACCGCGCGCCGCGTCCTGCACAGCGAGAACGCCACCATCGACGCGCCTATGCAGCCGGAAGGCTACGTGCTTATCACGCGCGGCCACGACATCTACATCATCGCCCACACCGCCACCGGCCTCTTCTACGGCGCGCAAACCCTCAAGCAACTCGTCTGTTCCAGCGGCGACGGCCTCGCCATCACCGGAGCCCTCATCCGCGACTGGCCGGCGATGCGCTACCGCGGCGTCCACGACGACCTCTCCCGCGGACCCGTTCCCACACTCGATTTTCAAAAGCAGCAAATTCGTAGCTTTGCCGCGTACAAATTAAATATCTACTCGCCCTACTTCGAAAACACGATGCAGTATGCATCGAATCCGCTCCCCGGCCTGCCGGGCGGCTCCATCTCTGCCGCCGACGCCCAAGCCCTCGTCGAATATGCGCGCTCGTATCACGTCACCATCATTCCCGAGCAGGAAGCCTTCGGCCACCTCCACAAAGTCCTCATCTGGCAGCAATACGCGCAGCTCGCGGAGATTCCCAACGGCGCCGTCCTCGCCCCAGGTCAGCCCGGATCCATGAAGCTCATCACCCAGTGGTTCGACGAGTTGGCCGGAATCTATCCCAGTCCCTTCCTCCACATCGGAGCCGACGAGACCTTCGAGCTCGGCCAGGGTCAAACCGCCGATGCCGTGAACGAGCGCGGCCGCGGCGCCGTCTACGTCGACTTCCTCTCCGATATTCATCAGGCCCTCGAGCCGCTCCATCGCCGGCTCCTCTTCTGGGGCGACATGGCCATGATCAGTCCCAACCTCGTCCCACGCCTGCCCCACGACATGATCGCCGTCGCCTGGACCTACGATCCCGTGCCGAGCGGTTATGCCCGCTGGCTCGATCCCTACACCCAGGCCGGCATGGAAACCTGGGTCTCGCCCGGCGTCAGCAACTGGAACCGCGTTTGGCCGGACTTCGACACCGCCCTCCGCAACATTCAGGGCTTCGTCGCCGACGGCCAGAAGGCTGGCAGCTCCGGCATGCTCAACACTGTCTGGGACGACGATGGCGAAGGCCTCTTCCAGCAGGACTGGTATGGGATCCTCTTCGGCGCAGCCGCCTCGTGGCAGTCAGGTCCCAGCGACATCGCACAATTTCAGCAGTCTTACGGCCCCGTATTTCATGGCGACGCAACCGGCTTCGTCAACGATGCGCAGCGCGCCCTCATCGACGCGCACGAGACGTTGAAGAGTGTCGGCCTCAGCGATGCCCGCAACTCCTATTTCTGGATGGATCCCTGGAGTCCCGAAGGCCGGCAGATCGCCTTGAAGATTCGCCCCGTCTCCGCTGAGGTGCGTCTCGATGCCGAACGCGCCATCACCCTCATCGCTCAGGCGCGCGCCACCGGAACGCTGCGTCACCCTGAAGCCCTTGACGCCATGGACCTCGGAGCTCGCCGCATCGACTTCCTCGCCTTCCAGTTCCAGACCGCCGACCAAATCGCCGATGCCTACCGCCGTCTTTATAACGGCCAAAAGGATCCGCAAATCTCCGATCACACTTCGCGCGACCTGTGGAATCTCTCCGGCGTCAATGGCCGCTGTGAAGATCTCCGTGACGGTTACGATTTCCTCCGCACCCGCTTCAGCGAAGTCTGGCTCACCGAGAACCGCCCCTTCTGGCTCAACAATGTCTCAGCCCGTTACGACACCGCCGCTGCTCTGTGGGTCGCACGCGGCAATAAACTGGCGGCAGCCCGTGACCAGTGGAGTCAGCACCACGCCCTGCCTCCGCCCGCGGAAATCGGCATTCCTGACGCGCCCGCAGCCCACTAGAGGAGCCTCTCGCATGAATCGCCTTTGCATCCTCCCGCTGGCCGCCGTCCTCTCTCTTGCACCCGCGCCTGCTCAATCGCCCATGCCCCGCACAGGCGTAGTGAAAACCGGTATCGACGTCCTCGAAGCCAATCATTTCCGCGAACTCGACACTGCCGCGCAACGCCACAACGGCCGCCTCCGCCTCGGCCTCCTCACCAATCAATGCGGCGTCGACGCCGAAGGCCGCCGCACCATCGACGTCCTCCTCCACGACGCCGCACAGGCCGTCCCCGGCCTCACCCTCACCACCCTCTTCAGTCCCGAGCACGGCATCAGCGGCGTCCTCGACCAATCCAACATCGCCAGCACCACCGATCCCTCCACTGGCCTGCCCGTCGTCAGTCTCTATGGATCAACCGACGCCGCTCGCCGCCCTACGCCCGACGCCCTGCATCAGCTCGACGCCGTAGCCATCGACCTCCAGGATGTTGGCGTCCGCTTCTACACCTACGAAGCCGTGGTCCGCTATTTCCTTGAGGCCGCTGCAAAAACCGGCACCGAGATCATCGTCCTCGACCGCCCCAATCCCATCAGCGGCACCTTCGTGCAAGGGCCAATCTCCGATCCCGGTTCGGAGAGCTATGTGAACTCCATCCCCATCCCCGTGCGCCACGGCATGACCCTCGGCGAGCTCGCGCGCTACGACAATCAGCAGCTCAACCTGCACGCGCCGCTCACCGTCATCGCCTTACAGGGATGGGCGCGCAGCGATTGGTACGACGCAACCGGCCTCCTGTGGGTCGATCCATCACCCAACCTCCGCGATCTCAATCAGGCCACGCTCTACCCCGCGCTGGGCCTGGTCGAAACCACCAACATCTCCGTAGGCCGCGGAACCGATACCCCCTTCGAACTCCTCGGCACGCCGTGGATCGACGCCCGCGCCCTCGCGCTCTATCTCAACCGACGCCGTCTTTCGGGCGTCCGATTCGTCCCCGTCGACTTCACCCCACAGAAGCCGTATCCCTATGCGGGCCAGCTCTGCCACGGCGTCAACGTTGTCGTCACGGACCGCGATCTGGTGGATGCCCCCGAACTCGGCATAGAAATCGCCGCAGCCCTGCATCGCCTCTATGCCGATAAGTTTTCGGTTGAAAAGATGAACACGCTGCTCGCCAATCGCTCGGTCCTCGATGCCATCACCGCCGGCACCGATCCCCGGCAAATCGCACAGTCCTGGCGCGCAAAGCTACACGCCTTCGAACAACAGCGCCGTTCAGCCCTGATCTATCCCGCCCGATAACGTTAGCGCCCCGGGTGCAGCGTCTGCTCCGCAACATTCCACCCCGACACCAGCACAACAGCATCTGTGGGCGCGTCGTGCGGCAACTCAGCCGTCAGTACGCGCGACTCCCCAGGCATCAACTCGATGTAATTGTCAGACCAAAGCACCGGCGCAATCAGCCCACCGCTCGCCGTCCGAACCGCCGCCACCACCTGAAACGCCAGCGTCGCCGACGGATTCTGCAGCCGAACCTCAATCGCGCTGCCCGGCCGCCGCTCCGCCCGTGCTGCCACCTGAGCCTTCGGAAGCGCCAACAGCGATGACAATTCCTCGTGCTGCAAAGCCGGCGTGTGCGTGTAGTTCGTCTTCGTCCAGTCAAACTGCGTCAGCCGCGCCGGAACCCAATAGAAATTGCGGCTCACCGTCGCCCCCGCAGCATTTTTCAGCACAAGGTCGATCCACCAAACCGGCGAGCTCCCCGCGAAAACCGAATCGGGAATTGTCAGTGCGCGAAAGCTGTTGTCCGCCTCAGCATCCAGCCGCGTCTGCTGCGAAAAAACTTCCTTCATCTGCAGATCGTAGACATGCGCCACCGCCGTCAGCGAGGCAGCCGCTTGATAGGTGCTGTTCACCACCACAATGCTGTGATCGTCGTACGAATACTGGATGTGCAGCGGCTCGCACCCCTTCTTCGCGCCAAAGTAGTTCCCTCCGGCGTCCAGCGAATAGTCGAATAAGTGCCAGAACATCGATGGCCACGCGTTGTTCAGCATCCACTGAATCACTCCGGTGGACCGAACATACTTGTTCCTGCTGTAAGCCTCGAACATCGCGCGCTCGCTGTCATAACTCATCGTCTGTGCGAACTGGATATATTGCTCAAGTGACTGCGGCGCAGCGAAATCCGCCGTCATCGCGTCATCGAAAACCCGCGGACTGGCAAAGCCCCCGCCCGCCATGTGGTAAGACCAAGCCGCAGATCGCGGCCATAATTCATCGGCAGGGATAAATTGCCGCAGGCTGGCCTCGCTCGGAATCGCCGGCCCGGGACTCGTCTCCGTATTGAACCCATAAGCCCCGCCATTCCTCGTGTCCACATACCAGTACGACGGCGCCACATAGTCGTAAGGGCCCGTCATCTTCACGCCCGATTGCCCCGTCACCGTCGTCGGCTTGGCCGACGCTGAAGAAAGAATCGGGTTAGGCCAGTGCGTCTCCTCTTCAATGCGCAGATACAAGCTCTCCACATCCGCGGGCGGCGGATTATCGCTTCCGTTCAGCCACATCAGCAAACTCGGATGCGCTCGCAACCGCAGCATCTCCGACCGCAGCGACTCTCCCGCCACCGTGTAGTTCTCCGGCGTCCAGTCCTTCCAGTGTTCCCATTGATCGCAGCAGCACCACCCCGCCATCACCAGAATGCCCTGCTGATCCGCGAGATTGAAGAAATCGTCCGTCTCCAGCTTGCCTTCCAGTCGAATCGTATTCAGTCCCAGATCGCGCACCATGCGAAACTCATCGCGCAATTTTGCCGGATCTTCCCGCATCATCATGTCCGGCGACCATCCGCCACCGCGAATCAGGATCGGTTTGCTGTTCACTTTAAACTGCCGATACCCTCCCGCATTCAGTTCCGACGTAATGGCGCGAATCCCAAACTCGATACTTTTCTCATCGGAAATCGCGCCGCCAGACTCAGTGAATCGCAGATGCAGCGTCTCCAGATGCGGCTCTCCCATCTGCCGCGGCCACCACAGTTGCGGATGCCGCAATTTCAACTGCGGATAATGCTCCGGATCGAAGACGACCGTCCGCTCCTCATGCGCCGCTAACTCCACCGCCTGCGACACTGGCACGCCCGCCGCTTTCCCGCCCACCGTGCCGCGTACTGCGCGATCCGTCGCATTCCGCAGTTCCGCATAAACCGTCAGATCGGCCTCAGCCAGCGAATCATCTGGGAACTTTGTAACTACCAGCGGCGAACGCAATGCCACCGGTCCCGTCGCGGACATGCGCACCGGCCCCCAAAGCCCCATATCTTTGTCCGGAGGCGTAGGGCTCCAGTCCACCCAGTTAATGCCGAGGTCCAGCGTCGTCGGCGCAAAGGTCTCCACCGCCAGCACATTCTTCACGCCCGGCTTCGCCTCCGCCGTAACATCAAAATCGTAACTGCGATAGGCGCCCGCCACCTGCGTTCGATCCGCAATCTTCTTACCGTTCAGCCACACATCGGCGCGGTAATTGATTCCCCCAAAATGCAGCCACACCCTGCGCCCCGCGTCCGCCCGTGGCACTACGAATTCCTTCCGGTACCACCAGCCAGCCAGGTAAGGACTATCAGCAGGCATCGGCAAGTTCGCAAAGGTATGTCCGATGGGATAAGTGGTGCCAGGAATCTTACGCAGGTTCGTCCCAAAGTACGGATCCTTATACGCGCCGTCCGCTACCTGCACGGCCAGCACCGTCCCAGGCACGTCGGCGACAGACCAACCCCGCGTTGAATATTCAGGAAGGGAAAGGACCGAGCCATCCTCCGGCGCTTTCGCTGCCGACTGCAGGGTCCAGCCGTCGCGCAGAGGTATATCGGCCCCGGCTTGCGACAGTCCGTTCTTCGGTTGCCCGACCTGCGCCGGCCCGCTCTGCGCCCAGGCGCAAACCCCAACCTGCATCGCCAGAAAACACTGCAGAAGGTGGAGGACCCGCCGCCTCTTCGCACATCGCCACATCAGGCGACAGACACGCACTGCGGATGAGAAAGGGAATCGTTTCATGCGTAATACCAGAGTGTCCTTCAGCCAAAATGCAGATTGAGCGTAACACAGCGATGGACAGGCCCTCGGCCCGCGCTGGAAAGGCTTCCAACCCTGGCGTGGCGGGTCAACCTTCTATCAAGAGAATGTGTGCAGATCGCCGGGCAGACGAGGTAACCCAGAGGGGCAGAATAATTCAGCCCATAAAACCGCATACGCCAGACGGCCGCCCACAAGTAGGGTCTGCCAGCCTGGCGCTATGATTCGTCAGTCCCCAGTTCTTTTGCTTGTATTACCCGGTTCTTATGCTCGTGGCGCTCGGATGAGCTAGGCGTAGAGCGGCGTTCGTCTCGCTGCAGTTGATCGCAGCGGCCAATTACATATCGTTGCCGATGCCCGTGTAGTAGCTCTTGATCGACGATCCGAGCGTATTGAGCCCGGAAATCGCAACCAGCGCGATCAGCATTGCGATCAGAGCGTACTCAATTAGGTCCTGACCGGATTCTTCATCCAACAGACTCCTGAGGAGCCCTTTCGTGGTTTTCATTACGAATCTCCTTAATGCCGGCCATACTAACCACGCGAATGCACAAGTGGAGGGAGCCGCGCTAAAAATTCATGGCCTAATTCACACTGCACTGCCCGACAGGTAACGATCAATCACCCTTCCGTGTTACAACCGTGGCGCGCCGTGCACGGGTCCGCTACTAACGTGCTATTCGGATCAACCGTCGACACTCGGTTCAAAGCTCAAAACACTGCAGGGGAGACGCTGAGTGTACCCATTGTCTTTCACGAATGCAAGGAAAGAGTCCCGCCTCAGCGGTCGAGCCAGCTCCCAGTTTGTGCCTGTTTTCAGACACTTACGCTCTCCTGGTACTCCCCGAACACCTCGCGCAGCGTCGATGCGATCTCTCCCACCGTAGCGGAGCTCTCCGTAGCCTCCAGAATCGCCGGCATCAAATTCGCCCCAGTCCGTGCCGCCTCCCGCACTCCGTCCAGCGACGCCCGCCAACGCCCGGCATCCCGTTTTTCCCGTAGCGCCCGCAGCCTCTCCACCTGGCGCCGTTCCAGGGCCTCGTCCATTTGCTGCGTCGGAATCGGTGGCTCCGTCTCCCGGGTAAACCGATTCACGCCCACCACTGTCACCTCTCCCGCATCAATCGCGCACTGCGTCGCGTAGGCCGCGTTTTGGATCTCCTGCTGCACCCATCCTCTCTCAATCGCCGGGATCATTCCGCCCATCCCCTCGATGCGCGCAAAATATACTGCCACCTGCTCCTCAATCCCCGTCGTCAGCGCCTCAATGCAGTACGAGCCCGCTACCGGATCGATCGTATTCGCCACGCCCGATTCGCACGCGATAATCTGCTGCGTCCGCAGCGCAATCCGTGCCGCCTCTTCCGTCGGCAGCGCCAGCGCCTCGTCGTATCCGTTTGTATGCAGCGACTGCGTCCCCCCCAGCACCGCTGCGAGCGCCTGCAGCGCAGTCCGCACAATGTTGTTTTCCGGCTGCTGCGCCGTCAGCGTCGATCCCGCCGTCTGCGTATGAAACCGCAGCATCCACGACCGCGGATTCTTCGCTCCAAACCGGTCCCGCATAATCCCCGCCCAAATCCGCCGCGCCGCCCGAAACTTCGCCACTTCTTCCAGAAAATTGTTGTGCGCATTGAAGAAAAACGATAGCCGCGGCGCAAAGTGGTCCACATCCAACCCCACATCCAGCGCCGCCTGCACGTAAGCCATCCCGTTTGCCAGCGTGAATGCCACTTCCTGAGCCGCTGTCGATCCCGCCTCCCGCATGTGATATCCGGAAATCGATATCGTGTTCCACTCCGGAACCTGCTCACCCGCCCACGCAAACACGTCCGTCACAATCCGCATCGCGTGCCGCACCGGGTAGATATACGTTCCCCGCGCAATGTATTCCTTCAGAATGTCGTTCTGCACCGTGCCGGAAAGCTTCCTGATGTCTGCCCCGGCTCGCCGTGCCACTGCCACATACAGCGCCAGCAAAATGCTTGCTGTCGCGTTAATTGTCATTGAGGTCGAGATGCGGTCCAGCGGAATCCCCTCAAACAGCCGCTCCATGTCCTCGATCGAATCAATCGCCACGCCCACTTTGCCCACTTCGCCCATCGCCATCGGCGAATCGGAGTCGTACCCGATCTGCGTCGGCAGGTCGAACGCGACCGATAATCCCGCCGTCCCCTGCGCCAGCAGGAATTTATAGCGGGCGTTGCTTTCTTCTGCATCCCCCATCCCCGCGTACTGCCGCATCGTCCACAGCCGCCCCCGGTACATCGTTGGCTGGATGCCTCGCGTAAACGGAAATTCCCCCGGAAACCCCAGATCCCGCTCCGGAGAAAATTCCGCCAGATCCTCAGCGGTGTACAGCGGTTTGGAGGCGAATTCCATCACACGAAAAATGGTACGCGCTGACTCGGAGATTTGCTAAACTCTCTGCGTGCAACTCCGGTCGCAGATCGATTTCGCGAGTTTTCGGGAATCCCAAAGACTGAGTAGTCGTCTCCGGATTGGGCGGGAGTGGGTCATCTTCGGGAAATTTATGTTTGTGATTTCCATGTTGGGTTTCGCTTTTCTTTGGATTCGCGAATCAAACGATTCTATGTCCAGGTCCCTGCATTATGGCCATTCTGGGATGGCCCCGCTGTTCGTTGTGTTTGCGGCGCTTTTAAGTCCGGTGATCGCCTGGATACGCGACTGGGTTTCTTACGACTGCGACCCGGGACTGCAACAGGAAAAGGTCGTTGACTTCGACGAAAAGTCCCTTCGCATCAGCGATCCCCTCGGAAGCAAGGCTGAAAGTCCATGGCCAATCTTTGATTGTTTTGCTGAGGGCAGGCGCGTTTTCGTCATCGGAACTCCTGGCAATTCCTTTACGACAATTGCCAAGTCTCGCATGAGCGAAGAACAGCGCCAATTTCTGCGTGCAATTTTGGTTCGAATCGTGAGCAAATAAGAAGCCAAAGCTTCGTAGTCTGGACGCCGCCCGAGTCGCCCTACCCCCGCTGCTTCCGCTTCGCTCGCCAAAACGAGCTCACCGTGAACCACACAAAGAGCAGCCCCAGTCCCAAATACACCTCTGCGTGCCGGTCGTGCCATCGCGTCGCCCGCCCCGTCTGCCACGCATGACTTAGGAAAAACGCAGCGAAGATCCCAAAGAAAACCCCCGTCACCTGCAGCACCAAAATGCCGCCCGCATGCGCCAGCGGTTTGGCCATCGCCGACCCAAAGCGCCCCGCGCCCCGCAGCAGCCGCCTCCCCCCATCCGCCACCGTCGCTCCTGCCGAAGGCCCGGTAGTCGCTGCCCGCGTCCCCGCCTGAGCCCCAACACTTCGCGCCGCGCCAGCGCCCGGCCGCACTCCAGTTGTCGGCCCAGAGTTGGTCCCGGCGCTCGACCCCGTTCCAGGCGCGTCAGGCTCTCCGATCTTCGCCGCCTGCTCGCGGATCTTCCCCGCCGCCAACCGCGTCGTGATCCCCAACACCCGCCCCAACCGATTCGGCTGCATGCCCAAAGTCTATCCGGTCCGCCCCCGTCGCCGGGTCTTGCCATCCGCTGCCCCCACCTTCCCACAGAACCGCATTGCCCCCTGGTAACATCAGAAGATAAGGTAGGGGAAACGGGGATTGCACCCACGCCGCACCCTCCCCGGGAAATCGAGGTCCGGAATTGAATCAAAAACTCCGCAAGCTGGTGCAGCAACTCGGCGAAGCCATCCACGAGAGCGTTTCGGAATCCCCTCAAATTGCTGGCGTCGTCGCCGACATTCGCAAACAGGGCTTCGAAGTTCTCCTGATGCTCGAAGCCACCATCGGCCTCAACGAAATTGAGCAGCAGCCCGTGGGCGCCATCGACACCGGCAAGGCTGTCCGCGAAGGCGCATCGTCCGACGAAAAGGGCGCCTTCACCGCCCAGGACCTGCACTTCCTCAAGTCACTCCGCATCTCAGTCAGCGGCGAACGTCAGGGCCAGGAAGACGCCATTTCCAGCGACAACAGCGACCAGGAAGACGCCTGACCTCCTCGGTTACTCGCAGTGCAATCAAGGTGTGATAGTTCTGGCATTCACTACAGCAAAATCACGGCGAAGTCTGTAAACTTGCCGGTCAGGTTCCGCGAGGGATGCTCATGCCGATGAAGGACACGTTAGGCGTACTTTTGGCGGGGGGCGCAGGTGAACGCCTTTTTCCCCTCACCCGCGACCGTGCAAAACCAGCCGTGCCGTTTGGCGGGCAATATCGCATTATCGATATCACCCTTTCCAACTGCATCAACTCCGACCTCCGCCGCGTTTACATCCTCACGCAGTACAAAGCCCTTTCGCTCAATCGCCACATCCGCGAAGGCTGGACCAGCGTCGTCGCCCAGGAACTCGGCGAGTTTATTGAAATTCTTCCCCCCATGCAGCGCGTCAGCGCCAATTGGTACATGGGCACTGCCGACGCCGTCTACCAAAACATCTATTCCATCGGCTCTGAGCAGCCCAAGCATGTCCTCATCCTCTCCGGCGACCACATCTACAAAATGAACTACGGCAAGATGCTTCGCCAGCATCTTGACTCCGGGACCGACGTCACCCTCGCCACGCTCCCCATCGAGCCCAGCGAAGTTTCCCGCTTCGGCGTCGTCGAAGTCGCCCGCAGCGGCGAGGTTACCGGCTTCCTTGAGAAGCCCAAACAGACCGACCTCCGCTCGCCCTTCAATCCCAATATGGTCGATGCCTCCATGGGCGTCTACCTCTTCAATACCGACGTCCTGCTCCCCGCGCTCATCAAGGACGCTGAAGATCCCGACTCCCAGCACGACTTCGGCCACAACATCCTTCCCGCTATCCTCGGCAAGTACAAGATGCACGCCTACAACTTCGTCGACGAGAATCGCAAGGAAGCCCTCTACTGGCGCGACGTCGGCACCCTCGAGGCCTATTACGACGCCAACATGGACGTCGCCTCCGTCTCCCCAATCTTCAACCTCTACGACAACAGCTGGCCCATCCGCACCCGCGTTCGCCAATATCCGCCCGCCAAATTCGTCTTCGGCGAGCCCGGCCGCACCGGCATGTCCATCAACTCCATCGTCTCCCAGGGCTGCATCGTCTCCGGTGCCGTCGTCCGCAACTCCGTCCTCTCCCAGGACGTCCGCGTCAATTCCTACTCTGAAGTCGACTCCAGCATCGTCTTCACCCACGTCAACATTGGCCGCCACTGCCGCATTCGCCGCGCCATCATCGACCGCGACGTCCACCTGCCCGAAGGTACGGTGATCGGCTACGACCCCAACGACGACCGCAAAAATTATTTCGTCACGCCCAGTGGCCTGACGGTGGTCACTCGCGACTACTCCCTCTACGAAAACCCAGTAGCCCCCGACTTCCTGCAGGAGCGAAGAGACTAATCGCTGGCGTTCTCACCGCGCAGGCCAGTCCCATCCCGGAGTGTTGAACAGCGTCGCTCCGGCAAGCACCGTCTCCCCAAAAGACTTCTCCAGATGCAGCCGCCGGCACGCGCCCGCCGGTTCCAGCGCCTCCACCAACGCTTGTGCATGCGACACCACCAGAATCTGCGTCCGCCCGGCCGCTTCCAAAATGAGTCGCGCCAGGGCCGGCAACAGATCGGGATGCAAACTCGTCTCCGGCTCGTTCAGCACCATCAACTCCGGCGGCCGCGGCGTCAGCAGCGCCGCCGTCAGCAACAGAAACCGCAGCGTTCCGTCGGAAAGTTCCGCTGCCCCCAGCGGGCGCAGCAACCCATGTTGCTGCAGCTGCAAAACAAACCGCCCATGTTGCTCATCAATCCACAACCGGCTGCCCGGAAACGCATCCTCAATCGTCCGCGACAACCCCTCCGTGTCGCCAATCTCCCGGATGGTCTGCAACGCTGCAGGCAAATCCCTCCCATCGTTGTGCAGCACCGGTGTAAACGTCCCAATCTGCGATGTGCGCACCGGCGAAGTCATGTCCGTCCGGAATCCGTCATAGAAGCGCCAGCCGCGAATCGCTTCCCGCACCTCCAGCATCTCCGGCGCCCGCTGCGGATCGGCGATACTCGCCAGCATACTGTCGCCCGAGCCGAGGTTTTTTGTCAGTAGAGCGGATTCGTCCCCCTTGCCGCCGGCAACGCTGACCACGTTATTGCGCCGATCCACCAGCGCTCCAGCCTTCCGGTACCGCCCGCCATGCCAGATGCACTCCCGCTTGATCGCCGGATCCAGCAGAAACATCGTGGGCACGCCCGGCGGTGGCGGATACCCCAGCTCGATGCTGTATCCGTAAGTCTCGCCGCTGTACCCCAGCTTCAGCGCCGCCGCCTTCTTCCGCACCAGCCCTTCCACAGGATGCTCGCCCTGGCGCACGCCGCGCGGAATCTCCTCCGGTCCCGCCCAGAACGTCGTGGGCAACCCTCCCTCGCGTGCCAGCGAAGACACCACTGCGTTTTGCGCCGCATCTCCCAACAGCCGCAGCGCCCGGTACAGGCTCGACTTGCCGCTCCCGTTCGCGCCTGTGACCACGGTCAGCCGCCCCAGCGGCAGCACCAACTCCCGCAGCGAACGATACCCCGAAATGGCCAGCGTCTCAATCAACTCCGCCAGCATACCGCGCCGGTTCCCTCGCTGACCGGTTCATTGCTGGCCGCCTTTTAGCTGACCGTCCCACCGCTGACCGCTCTTCCGCTGTCCCCCCTGTTGTTTTCCCAAAGAAAATGTGCCATCCTTCCTGTGGGAAACCAAAATGGCAACCGAAAAACCAAAATCTGACGTCCAGCAAGGCACCCTCGCACTCATGGTGCTTCGCACCCTCGATGTCCTCGGCCCCCTGCATGGCTACGGCCTCGCCCGCCGCATCGAGCAGATCAGCGGCAACCTGCTGGCCCTGAACCAGGGCACCCTGTATCCGCTCCTGTTGAAGCTGGAGCAGGAAGGCTCCATCGTCTCCGAGTGGGGCGCTTCTGAAAATAACCGCCGTGCCCGCTTCTATCGCCTCACCCGCACCGGACACAAGCAGTTGCAGGAGGAAACTCGCGGCTGGAATCAGACCGCCGCCATCATCGGCCGATTCTTCGACGCGAAGGCAGAGGACTTCTCATGAAATTCCTGCGCCGTCTCTTCACGCGCCTGCGCAACTCCGCCACCAGGCAACGCAACGACGAGCGATTGCGCGAAGAAATGGAGCAGCACCTCGCCCTCGAGACAGCGGAAAATCTACGCCTCGGCCTCACGCCCGCCGAAGCCCGCCGCCAGGCCATCCTGAAATTCGGCCCCATCCAGGCAATCCGCGAAGACTATCACGCCGAAGGCCGCGTTCTCCTTATAGAAACTGTCCTGCAGGACCTGCGCTTCGCCTTCCGCATGCTCGCGCGCTCGCCAGGCTTTACCGCGGTCGCCATCGTGACGCTCGCCCTGGGCATCGGCGCAAACGCCGCGATTTTCTCCGTCGTCAACGCCGTACTGCTCCGGCCGCTGCCTTACCCACAGCCGGCCCAACTCGTCGTCGTGCCGGAGAACCGGCCCCAAACAGCGCTCACAGGTCAGGGAATGTCCTGGCCCACCTTCACCGAGTTGCACGACCACAGCCGCTCCTTCAGTGCGGTCGCCGGCCTGGCTGCCCACGCTCTCACCCTTACCGGGCGCGGCGAACCGTCTGAAGTCAGCACCGTCTCCGTCACTCAGGATTTCTTCTCGCTCTTTGGAACCAGCCCACTTATGGGTCGCGTGCTTCTTCCCGAAGACGGCAACCGCGGTGCTGCTCCAGCCGTCGTCCTCGGCGAGAATCTGTGGCGCAGCCAGTTCGGCGCTGACCCCTCCATCATCGGCAAATCCATCACTCTCGACATGCGCGCCTTCACCGTGGTGGGTGTCATGCCGGCCGAGTTCCGTACTCCCTTCTTCGCCCAGACCGAACAGATCTGGATCCCTTTGGTCCAGGATCCGCTGTTTAGCGGCTGGATCACGCATCCTCAGAGACCGCATTGGCTGCCCGTGCTGGCCCGACTGCGCCCAGGCATTTCGTTCGCCCAGGCTCGCGCCGAAATGGAAACGATCAGCGCCGCCCTCGCCAGGCAGTCTCCTGACGAAAACGGATGGCGGCTTGGCGTCGAACCCCTGCAACAGGACATCGTCGGCGACATGAAAGCCCCCTTGCTGATCCTGCTCGGCGCCGTCGGCTTCGTCCTCCTCATTGCCTGCGCCAACATGGCGAACCTTCTGCTCACCCGCGCCACCGCACGGCAGAAAGAAATCGCCGTTCGCATCGCTCTCGGCGCGAACGCCCGCCGTATCGCCCGCCAGTTGCTCACCGAAAGCCTGCTTCTCGGCGTCCTCGGAGGCGTCGCCGGCATGCTGCTCGCCTGGTGGGGCGTATCGTCGCTCTCCACGCTGCTGCCCGCGGAGTTGCGCCAGCTTCATTCCATCCGCCTGGACGCTCCCGTGCTTCTCTTTGCGCTGGTGTTGTCGCTCGGCGCCAGCGTGGTGTTTGGCCTCGCTCCCGTTTTCTTCGCGGCCGGTTCCGATCCTCAGAACCATCTGCGCGAAAGCGCACGCTCCGGTGAAGCGCGCGGCTCGCAGCGTGCCCGCAGCGTTCTCGCCGTGATAGAAGTCGCCCTCGCTATGGTCCTGCTTGCCGGAGCCGGTCTGCTTCTGCGCAGCTTCTCCCGGCTCACCTCCGTCCATCCCGGATTCAATCCCGACAACGTCGTGAAGGCCGAAGTCTCTCTGCCACAATTTCAATATCCAAAGCCGCAGCAGTGGACCGCGTTTGCTCGCGACCTCATGGTGCGCGTGCAGGCCCAGCCCGGCCTTCAAAATGCCGCCATCGCCGCTCCTCTTCCCATAGCCGACAACTTTGTTGACCTGCCCTTCACCGTCGTTGGCAGCCCGCCCTCCGCGCCAGGCACAACCAACACTGCCCACTACGTCGCCGCCAGCCCCCGCTATTTTGCCGTCATGGCGATTCCCCTCCTCCGCGGAAGGTTATTCTCCGTCGACGACACGCCATCCACGCCGCCCGTCGCGCTCATCAGCCAGGCCCTGGCCCAGCGATATTTCCCGCATCAGGACCCGCTCGGTAAGCAACTCATCTTTGGATTCCCCCCCTACGGCAACACTTCGCGTGAAATCGTCGGCGTGGTCAGCGATATCCGCGACGCATCCCTCAGCACGGACCCCGGCCCCATAATGTATGTGCCCTTCGATCAGGCCCCGTTTTGGGGAGGGGAAGTGGTCGTCCGCAGCTCACTCAGTCCCGCCGTCGTCACCGCTGCCATCCGCGTCCAGACCCACCAGATCGACAAGGACCTGCCCGTCACCGATATCGAATCACTGCCCGAAGCCGTGCACGCATCGGTCGCCGCTCCCCGATTCCGCACTCTGCTCCTGGGCCTCTTCAGCGCCATCGCTCTCGTGCTCTCCGCCATCGGCATCTACGGCGTCATCGCCTTCTCCGTCGCGCGCCGCACCCGCGAAATCGGCACCCGCATGGCCCTCGGAGCATCTCCGTCGAGCATCCTCCGTCTCGTCATCGGCGAATCGGCAAAGCTCGTGGTCCTCGGTCTCGCAGTGGGCATACCCGCAGCGCTCCTGCTCACCCGTTATCTCTCCACACTGCTCTTCGCAGTGAGCCCCACCGATCCCCTCACCTTTGCCGCAGTTGCGATTCTGCTCGCGCTCGTCGCATTGGCCGCAGCGTACCTGCCAGCGCGCCGAGCCATGCGCGTCGATCCCATGGTCGCCCTCCGCTGCGAATAAGCGAACCCTAAAACCTAAAACCTCGAACCTAAAACCTAAAACCTAAAACCCCGTACCCACCTAACCTCTGTACGCTGCCCCCTGCACCCTGTACCCTGAATTCAATGGGCGCCGGCTTCGCATCCACCGACCGATTCCTCGCCGAAGTGAAGGAGAACCGCCTCCGTCCCGGCTATGTCCTGGTTGGCGACGACGTCTTCCTCTTCGATCGCTGCCGCAAAGCCGTCCTCCAGGCTCTCGTCCCGCCCGACCTCCGCGACTTCTGCCTCTCCGACCTCGACCTCGCCGAAATCAATATCTTCGAGGCCCTCGACCGCGCCCAAACCCCCTCCCTCATGGCGCCCTTCCAGGTCCTCTTCATCCGCAATCTCAAAAACCTCTACACCCGCGGCGCCAAAAAAGAAGAATTCGCGGCCCTCTCCTCCTATTTCCGCTCCCCCAATCCCCAGGCGCTCCTTATCTTCGTCGCCGACCACATCCGCATCCCCTCCGACCCCCGCCGCATGGACATGCAGGATAAGGACCGCTACGACCGCATCCGCGAAACCCTCGGCGACGCCTGCGGCATCATCGATCTGGCTCGTGTCGACGAAGCCGACGCGCTCAAATGGATCGCCGCCGAAGCCAAACGCCGCGACGTCCAGTTCGAGCAGGACGCCGCCCGCGAACTCGCCGACGCCCTCGGCGCAGACATGATGCTGATTGCCTCCGAGCTCGAAAAGCTCGTCCTCTACGTCGGACCAAAAAAGCACGTCACCCTCGGCGACGTCGAGACCATGGTCCTGGCCGCCAAGCAGCGCTCCCTCTACGAGCTCACCGACGCCATCTCCGCCAAAGACCGCGCCCGCGCCCTCTCGCTGCTCCACGGCCTCCTCAACGCCTCCGACGGCGGCGAAGATTCGGCCATCGGCCACCTCTACATGCTGGCTCGCACCTTCCGCCAGATGCTCGTCATCCTCGAGAAAAACGTGCGCGACTCCCGCGCCATCTGGCAGGCCCTCTGGCAAGGCTTCCGCATGCCCCCCTTCGCCGCCGAAGACGTCATCCGCCAGGCCCGCCGCTACAAATCCCGCCGCGAGCTCACCCGCGCCCTCCGCCTCATCGCCCGCGCCGACATGGAGCTCCGCTCCCAACCCCCAGACAAACGCCTGGTCTTAGAGCGCTTAGTTTTAGAACTAGCCAGCGACCCCAAACCCTCCCACCTAAGCGGCCTCTCCCCGCAATACGCCATGGAGTGGTGATAGTCGGTCCTTCCAGGTCGTAGATACTTTCACCACACCTTGCTCCCAATCTGGGAACACGCTATTCTGAGAGCGTGAGAGTGATCGCACGCGGCACCCTCAACTCGTTTGTGAAGAATCGTGTCCGGGCCAATATCCGAAGCGGCGTCAAGGGTCATCTGGATGCGTGGCACGCTGAAGTTGTCAAAGCCAACTGGAAGAACTCGGCCGAGATGAAGCAGCAGTACCGTTCGGCGAGCATCGTTTCCTCTGAGCGAGTGGTTTTCAACATTAAGGGCAACAGCTACCGGCTGCTTGTTGAAGTCGCTTATCAATTTCAGATCGTTTTCATCGTCTGGATTGGCACACACAGGGAATACGACAAAATTGACGTTAAGAAGGTTTGTTATGACAAAGAGCGTTACACAAATTCGTCCAATCCGCACTGAAGCCGATCACGACGCGGCCGTCGTCAGGATTGCCGAACTGATGGGTTCCGCTCCAGGCACGCCCGAAGGCGACGAACTGGATGTTCTGGCCACGCTCACCGATGCCTGGGAGGCCAGGTATCAACCCATGGACGCGCCGGATCCCGTCACCGCCATTCAATTTCGCATGGAACAACAGGGCCTCAGCCGCAAAGAGTTGGAACCCATGATCGGCAGCCGTGCGCGCGTGTCGGAAGTGCTCAACGGCAAACGCAAGCTGACCATTGGGATGATTCGCCGTGTTCGCGACGAGTTGGGAATTTCCGCGGATTTATTGATCGGCTCTCCCCCGAAAAGAAAATACGGAAAATCCACCGGAGCCGGCTTCCGCCCTGCACGCTCGACTGCATCGTTGCGGACATCTGGACCATCCTCAAACCGCAAAGCGAATAATCGATAATCAGCGCGCCTTGTGGATGAGCGCAGAACGCACCCACCTGTAACCTGTAACCTCCAACCTGTACCCTAAATTCATGCTCCTCACCCTCCCCAAAGGCCCCTTCCGCGCCTGGCTCCTCGACTGCGACGGCACTATCGTCGACTCCATGCCCCTCCACTACATCGCCTGGAAAACCGCCCTCGCCGAATGGGGCTGCGACTACCCCGAAGACCTCTTCTACCAGTGGGGCGGCATGCCCATCCGCGAAATCATCGCCGAGCTCAACAAACGCCAGGGTCTCGCGATGCCCGTCGAACAAGTAGCCCGCCGCAAAGAGAGCCTCTACTACCAGCTTCTTCCCAAACTCACCGCCGTCCCCGAGGTCCTCGAGCAAATCGAAGCCGCCCACGGCACCATCCCCTTCGCCGTCGTCTCCGGCAGCACCCGCGAATCCGTCGTCAAATCCCTCGAAGTCACCGGCCTCCTCGACAAATTCGACCTCCTCGTCTGCGCCGGCGACTACAAAAACGCCAAGCCCGCCCCCGACCCTTTCCTCATGGCTGCGGAAAAGCTCAACGTTCCGCCCGCATCCTGTCTCGTCTTTGAAGACACCGACCTCGGCATCCAGGCCGCCACCGCCGCCGGCATGCAATCCATCCGCATCCTCCAGCCCTGGGAGCGAATCGCGCAGGCCGCCGCAACTCCAAAACCATGACGCCCCCACCGCCGCGAACGCGCCTCACCCGCCGCAACTTCCTTCGCGGATCAGCAGCCCTCGCCGCGGTTCACGGTCTCGCGCCTCTCAATCAGGCACTCGCCGCAGTCTCACCTGCCCAACTCGCCGCCGATCCTCACCGCCCCCAATACCACCTGCTGCCCCCCGCCAACTGGATCAACGATCCCAACGGTCCCATCCACTGGCGCGGCGAATACCACATGTTCTACCAGTACTATCCGCGCGCCGCCGCATTCGGCGTGATGCACTGGGGCCACGCCGTCAGCCCCGACATGGTGCACTGGCGTCACCTGCCCATCGCCCTCGCGCCCACGCCCGGCGGTCCCGATGCTGACGGTTGCTGGACCGGTTCGGCCCTTCCTTACGGCGACCGTGTCGCGCTTCTCTATACCGGTGTCGTCTCCGCTCCCGAAAAGGACGCGACCATCCGCAACGGCGCAAACAGTCTGCGCGAGTCGCAGTGTCTCGCCTTCGCCTCCGGTCCCCATCTCACCACCTTCACCAAAGAGCCCGCACCCGTCATCCCCGCTCCGCCCGCCGGCCTCGACGTCACCGGCTTTCGCGACCCCGCTCCCTGGCGCGAAGGCGAATTCTGGTACACGGCCCTCGGCTCCGGCATCCGCGGCCAGGGCGGAGCGGTCCTCCTCTACCGCTCCTCCGACCTCCGCCATTGGGATTACCTGCACCCCCTCATCACCGGCGCGCAGAACGACATCGACATCCTCGTCGCCGGACACATGTGGGAGTGTCCCGACTTCTTCCCCCTCGGCGACCGCCACGTCCTCATCCATTCCACCGGTGGCAAAGCCTTCTGGCAGTCGGGAGCCCTCGACCCCGGATCACTCACCTTTCATCCGGAACGCGGCGGCATCCTCGATTACGGCTCGTTCTACGCACCCAAAACCCAGCTCGACGCCCACCACAACCGCATCCTCTGGGGATGGATCCAGGAAGCCCGTCCCGAAGCGGATTATCGCGCCGCCGGCTGGGCTGGCGCCATGTCCCTCCCCCGCATCCTCACCCTCGACGCGCAGCACAACCTCCGCATCGCCGTCGCGCCCGAAGTCGAGCAGCTTCGCCACCAGCAGCAACGCCTTCGCATCACCCGCAACGAAGCGGCGACGCGTAAGCAACTAGCCAGCATGACGATTCACGAAGCCTGCGGCGAAATCATCGCGTCCTTCCGCCGAGAATCCGGCCCATTCGCTCTCTCGCTCGTCTCAGCAGAGAAAACCTGGCTCACCTGCCACTTCGATCCCACGCGTCCCGCCGAAATCCTCATCGACGGCCAGCCCATCCCCCTTGGCCCTGACAGTGCTCCAGACAGCACTCCCGATCTCGAGCTCCGCTTCTACATCGATGGATCCGTCATCGAATGTTTCGCCGGCAACTACGCCGCGATCACCAGACGCGTCTACTGCGATGGAGCAGCAGCTCCACCCATCAACGTCAAGATAGGCGGAAGTCTGCAAGCGCTCACGGCGCTATCCATAAGCCAGATCACACCCATTTCCCGCGATCGCCTCACCACCTAAACCGCTCACGGTGCACACTTGGCGGAGACAGCCAGATCTTAGACCAGGCGCGATTCAAACAGGCGCTGAATAGCACAAGCCTGATTGGTTCTTCAATTCTCTGGATTCTCTGTCGCAGACCGGAAGCACAAATCAGCGCAAATTATTGACAAAGAACGGCTGCATGCCGATCATCAGTCGTAACTTCCGGATGGCCGACATCCATGTAAGTCAGTTGTCAAGGGCAGGCGCAGGTGTATCGGGCGCGGTCGCGAGACCGCGCAGCTGGCTGCTTCAGGATTCATCCGGCGCGTGTATGCCTCTCGGCGGGTGGCTCCTGCTC
>DATHQV010000021.1:0-2159 GCA_035482355.1 Acidobacteriaceae bacterium
CTCGGCAAAGATATGCCCAGGAAAAGCATGCGCCATAAACTCAGTGGCGGCCTGCATCATAACGGTCTCGGCGATTCCTTCGTGCATGGTAACCATTTCGCCGCACATGTCCTCTTCGCTCACTTTGCCAGCCTGGTACTCAACGTAGCGGGCACGCATCGACGCCGCGACTTCGTTCGAGACGATACCCTGTGCGATCTCCCAGTCGAAGAACGCCACGCCGGCGTCTCCTGACCAGAGCGTACCGTCGCAATCAAAGGCCGCCATCCGCGGCCTCAGTTGCAAAACCGATTCGAGAAATTCCTGCCGCGTAGGATCGAGCGCCCGCACGCCAATGCTTTCCATGCTATTCGACGATAACGTGAGCCAGCCAGAATGCGCAATCGCGCGGGTACCGTGGAAGATCAGGCCTTAGGGCCGCGTTAGGTGCAAAGACGCTCGCGGGCTTTAGCCCCTGAGGCTCAACGCCGCGTAATCCTCGGGCGTATTAATGTTCAATGCCACAAACGGATCTCTGACTTCAACGTACTGGATGTGATCCCGATGGCGGTGCTCGACCTCGCGCGCGCTGGCCGTCGGCGGAGCCTGCAGAAACGCTTCCATCAATTCGCGCCCCGCAAGATACGGATGCCCGTGCTTGCCGGAAAATTCCGGCACGACTGCCCAGACGCCTTCAGGGGCCGATTCAAGCGCACAGCGCAGCAATTGCACCGTCGCCGCGTTCACCGGAGGCCGATCCACCAGCGTGATGATGGCAGCGTCGCGGCCGCGGTTCAACACCTCCTGCAATCCCACCTGCAGGGAACTGAACTGGCCGCGGCTGGGGTCAGGATTGGTTACGAGGGACGCTCCGCTGGCATAGACAATCGGCGCCAGCGCCGCTTCGTTCTTGCCTGCCACGATCAGCACGAAGTCGGCGGCCGACATCAGCGAACCAATGGCCGCCGAAAGAAATGTCTCCTTCGACGGCGGCTGCCCAGCGACCAACGGCGGCCAGGGCAGCAGTGCCTTGTCGGTGCCCATGCGCGAAGAATCGCCTGCGGCCAGAATCACTCCAGCGAAGCTCGGAGACCGCGCCATGTTGCGGAAGATAGCAGAAAGCAGAAGGAAAGTCAGTGAGCGGTAACGTCAGTGCCGGCAGTCGTCTTCGTCCGCCGCCCCAGGGATCGCTTCTTCAATAGCCTCGGCCGTTGCGGCTGCGCCCGACTCCTCGCGCGTCCCGTGAAACCAGCTCAGATATGGCAGTGCCGAGTTCGCGTGCCGGCGCACGGCGATCAATTCTGCCGTGATGGCAACTGCAATTTCCTCCGGTGTAACGGCCCCAATATCGAGCCCGATGGGAGCATGCACCCGGTCGAATAAATGCGCGGGAACCCCCTCATCCCGCAGCGACTTGAAGATTCCGATCACTTTGCGCTTCGAGCCGATCATCCCGACGTAGCGCGCTCTCGTCTGTACAGCCCAGCGCAGAATGCGCATGTCGTCGCGGTGCCCGCGGGTCACGATCACGATGTAGGAAGCTTCGTTCGGATCCAACTTGTGCAGGGCCTCTTCGAAATCAAGCGCGTGGACCTCGCGAGCGGCAGGGAAACGTTCTTTGGTCGCGTAAGAAGACCGGTCATCGGTCACCGTCACGTCGAATCCTGCGCTGGCTGCTGCCCGACAAAGACTGCTAGCAACATGACCTGCACCAAAAATATAAAGTAGTGCTGGAGGCAATATCGGCTCGACAAAAACTTCCAGGGTACCGCCGCAAACCAAGCCGGTGTCGTACTTCGGATCCTGGTTCAAGTCAAACTTTAAGGTTCGCGGCTTCTCCGATTCCATAACTTCGCGCGCCGCCTGCCACACGTCGGCTTCAACGCATCCTCCGCCAATCGTGCCCACAATCGAGCCGTCGTCGCGCACCAGCATCTTAGCCGTCTGGAACGAGGGAATCGACCCGCGCACGTTAACGATTGTGGCCACAGCCCCGCGCCGCCCTCCGCGGCGAAGCTCGACGATCTGTTCGTAGATGTCCATCAGGATGGCCGCACACCGGAGAATACTGCGGGCCGACGTATCGGTCGAATATTTTTTTTATGCCCTTGAGGTAAGATCCTTGCTTTGTGATAGTTAGCGTCGGAGGATAGGCCGTTGGTCTGGCAAAATATTGAGTG
>DATHQV010000022.1:0-3636 GCA_035482355.1 Acidobacteriaceae bacterium
GTCACCGCCGGCGGCCTCGTCTTCATCGGCGCCACGGTTTACGACCGCAAATTCCGCGCCTTCGATGCCGCAAGCGGCCAACTTCTCTGGGAAACCACGCTGCCCTTCGCCGGAATCGCCACGCCCTCTACCTACTCCATCGACGGCAAGCAATACATCGTCATCGCCGCCAGCGGCGGACGCGATCCCAAATCCCCGGTCGGCGGCAGCTACATCGCCTTCGCGTTGCCGTAATGCGAAAGCAGACGCAAACGCCCGGAATCGCACCCCGCCGACGCTCTCAGTCCGCCTTCTTCCGAAAATATTCTCCGTGAAATTCGATCGACCATGTCACACCGTTATCGGTCGATTTCTTCCATACCTGCTCCACCCGGTCCGGTCCCAGGCAGTTGATCTCGACCCGATTGAGAATCGTTTCTCCGTTCGGCCCGCGGCTCGGCGCTGAGAAGACCGCCGATCCCTCATCGACCCTGCCATCGACGAAGACGTGGACCCGCCCCTCATTGTCGGCAAACAGACCGTGCCAGCTCTTGTCGTCCACGCTGTATGCCAGCACGTTCTCTCCCCGATGTCCACGGCCGCCGTCCCAGCTTTCCACCACCACGCACCCATCCAGCGCGAGAGATACCTGGCTCCCTGCCGTGGGAGCCGCACCTGGACCGTGAACGCTCCAGTCGCCCAGCCAATAATCGAGCGCACGGTTGTGCGGATTCGTCGCGCAGTTCCCCTCCGCCGCCATCGCCACCGGCGCGGCTGCGAGGAGAACGCCGATCGCCATGGCTACGGCCAGTCGGCCTGCCTGCCGTTTCAACCCAATTTGCACGCAGCTTTCCCTCATCGTCCCTCCTGTGATCTGGCTCACAGGTTCACAGTAGTGATTGCGGCTGCTGCGCGCTTTCGATATTTTGACAAAAGATGTCGACAAAGCGTCAACCTGCGGTTTTCGATCCCCTTCCCGGCCGCGGCTCTCGTATTGCCACGCACACCCGCGACTATCCGGCCGCCCACGTCATCCGCCTTCACTTCCACGATCGCGATCAGCTCGTCTATGCTTCGCACGGCGTCATGACCGTCCGCACCGAAGAAGGTGCATGGGTCGTTCCCACCCTCCGCGCCGTCTGGATTCCGGCCTCCATCCCGCACACGATTTCGATGTCAGGCGCCGTGGCTATGCGAACGCTCTATCTCCGGACCGGACTGGCCGCTGCCATGCCGCGCGATTGCTGCGTCGTCAGCGTCGCGCCGCTGCTGCGTGAGCTCATCCTCCACGCCTGCTCCTGCGGCGCCCTGTACCAGCGCAACCTGCGCCACCGCCATCTCATCGACCTCATCCTCGATCAGCTGGTTGCGATTCAGCGCGTGCCGCTGCGCCTCCCCACTCTTACGGATCCCCGCGCTGTGCGCGCCTGCCGCACCCTTCTTGAGAATCCCGCCACCCCGCAGTCGCTCGCGCAGATCTGCGCGGGCAGCGGCGCCAGCCGCCGCACCCTGGAACGTCTGTTTCAGCAGGAATGCGGCATGACGTTCGGCAAATGGCGTCAGCAACTGCGGCTCATGCACTCGATGCAGTTGCTCGGCGGCGGCGCCAAGGTCACGCACGCCGCGCTCGAAGCGGGATACAGCACACCCAGCGCCTTCATTGCTGCCTTTCGCAAGGCCCTTGGCACCACGCCCACCCTTTACTTCGCATCCTCTTCGGGAAACCGGCTGCGCCACTAGAGCATTTCGTCAGTTACTATGCACGGGACCGAATCGGTGGGAATCTGGGGGTGGCGATTGTCCGCTCCACCCGATGGCAGAACCATATTCGAACGATCTGCGGCGGAAGTTCTTCGCGGCATATGACCGTGGGCAGGAGAGTCTGAAGGATCTGGCCTTGCGGTTTGGGGTCAGCGAGGATTGGGCGAAGAAGCTGTCGGCGCGTCGGAGCAGGACCGGGCAGATCGAGGTTCGCGCGTGGCGGCACGGGCCGGAGAGCCAGGTAACACCTGCGATCCGCGCGTGGATGGAGCAGCAGATGCGGCGGCAGCCGGACCTGACGCTGCAGGAACTGCAGCAGCGACTGGAACGGGAGCAGCGGCTGCGCCTGAGCGTGGGCTGGATCTGGGTACTGCTGCGGCGCTGGGGGCTGCGGCACAAAAAAAATCGCTCCGCGCCCAGGAGCAGGACACGGGGGAGAACCTCTGGCGCCGCCAGGGGTGGTGGGAACAGATAGCGGAGCTGGACCCGGCCTGCCTGGTCTTTCTGGATGAAAGCGGCGTCACCACGGAGATGACCCGCCGGTATGGCTGGGCGCCGCGCCCGCAACGGGTGTCAGAGGCGGTTCCGGCGGGCCACTGGCGCACGCTGACGGTGCTGGCGGCGCTGACCGTGGATGGCGTGCTGGCCAGCATGACCATTGAATCGCCCACCGATGGCGATGTTTTTCTGGCTTTTCTGGAGCACGCGCTGGGACCCAGACTCCAGCCAGGCCACATCGTCGTCCTCGACAATCTCGGCGCGCACAAGGTCGACGGGGTGCGCGGACTGATTGAAAGCCGGGGCGCGCAACTGCTGTATCTGCCGCCCTACTCGCCGGACTTTAACCCCATCGAGCAGGCCTGGTCGAAGCTGAAGCAACTGCTGCGAGGAGCCCGGGCACGCGTGCTCGACCATCTGGAACCGGCCATCGCGCGGGCCATCGCTGCGATCACTCCCCAGAACGCCCGGGCGTTCTTCTCTCACTGCGGATATGGTGCACAGCAACTATGAAAATGCTCTAGGCGACAGCAGTCAGGTTTTCGACCTGGCGTTCGAGCATGAGCTGGTAGAGCCCGCCGACGGCCGAGTCTTTGAAATGGGACGAGGCGCGGTGGGCGTCGAGGGCTTTCTGATCGGCGTATTGCTCGTAGATGACGACGGTGTTCGGTTCGCCCTCGAGGGTGTGCGGCACGTAGGTGATGCAGCCGGGTTCCTGGCGGGAAGCATGCGCGAGGGCGGTTAGAATTTCTGCCACACGCTGGCGGTCCTCGGGGCGAAATTTCATACGAACCGTAAAGGTGATCATGATGATGAGTCGTGTTGCTGTTTAAATCCGGTTTTGCGAACCTGTGTCGCGGTCCAGTGACCTAAAGCCCGGAGACGTGACGCATCGCTTCGCGGAACGCCGGCAGTTCGAAGGTCTGGTCGCGGTCGGGCCCGGTGGAGACGATACCGATCTTAGCCTGGGACTCGCGCTCCATGAAGCGCAGATATTCCTGCGCCGGTTTGGGAAGGTCGTCCCACGTGCGAACGCCTTCGGTGGACTTGCACCATCCCCTGAGGCGAGTGTACACGGGGCGGATGGCATCGATACCGCGGATATCCGCGGGAAGGGTTTCGCATGCTATGCCGTCGATTTCGTACCCTGTGCAGACGGGAATCCAGTCGAACTCGTCGAGAACGTCCAGCTTGGTGACGACGAGCCATTCGGTGCCGTTGATCTGGTTGGAATAGCGGAGGATGGGCAGATCGAGCCAGCCGCAGCGGCGGGGGCGGCCGGTGACGGCTCCATACTCCTGGCCGCGAGCGCGAAGGGCTTCGCCGGAGGCGTCGTGAATCTCGGTGGGGAAGGGACCTTCGCCGACGCGGGTGACATAGGCTTTGGTGACGCCGATC
>DATHQV010000023.1:0-10104 GCA_035482355.1 Acidobacteriaceae bacterium
GCCGTCCTTCTCGCCAGCATCCTCGCGCTCCCCGCGATCGCGCGCACCCGCCCGCACTACGGCGGCACCCTCCGCATCGAAACGCAGTCCGACCCGTGGCAAATTCCCGACGGCCTCGCCCGCCGCCTCGTCCTCGACACCCTCACCGCCCTCGACGACTCCGGCAACGCCCAGCCCGCGCTCGCCCTCCGATGGGAAGCGCAGAACGCAGCGCATCGCTGGGAATTTCAACTCCGCCCCAACGTCCGCTTCCACGACAACGCGCCTCTCACCGCGGAATCCATCGTCACCGCGCTCGATCAGGTCTGCGCCGCTCCCAACGCCAACTGCCCGTGGCGCGCCGTTCACGCCGTCGGCTCAGCCGTCATCTTCACCGCCGACAACTCCACGCCCGACCTTCCCGAACTCCTCGCGCAAACCGAATTCGCCATCGCCCGCCACGATGCAAGCGGCACATACGACGGCACCGGCCCCTTCCGCGTCACCGGATTTGCCAACGGCGCGCTCACCCTCGCCGCCAACGACGATTGCTGGCAGGGAAGACCCTTCCTCGACTCCATCGAAATCTATCCGCATCGCAGCCTGCGCGATCAGTGGCTCGACCTCAGCGTTGGCCGCGCTGACGTAGTCGATGTTCCCCCGGAAATGCTGCACCAGGCCGCGCAGCAGCACCTCACCGTCCTGCTCTCGCGCCCCGTCGATCTGCTCGCGCTCACCATCGTCCCGCAAGGCGCGCTTTCTGGCCTGCAGGTGCGCCAATCCATCGCGCTCGCCGCCGATCGCGCCTCCATCTACAACGTCATCTTTCAGAAACAAGGCGAAGTCACCGCCAGCCTCCTGCCCCAATCCCTCAGCGGCTACTCCTTCCTCTTTCCTCCGGACCGCAACCTCGACCGCGCCCGCAACCTTCGCGGCGGATCATCCACATCCCCCATCACTCTCTCCGCCGATGACACCAGCGCCAACCTGCAGCTCGCTGCCGAACGCCTCGCGCTCAACCTCCACGAAGTCGGATTCAACATCCAGCCCGTTGCCGGCATTCATCCCGAATCGCCGCTTCAACTCCGCCGCGTTCATCTCGAAGCAGCCAGCCCCCGCCCCGCTCTCGACGAACTTCTCGCCCATTTGGGGCAGAATGGTACAGTGACCGGCACTGATCCCGCCTCGCTCTGGCAATCCGAACAGGCCGCCCTCGCCAACGCAACCGTCGTCCCGCTGCTGTGGCTGCCTCGCGCGTGGGCTACCGGCGAGCGCGTCCGCGATCTCCGCCTATCGCCCGACGGCATCCCTCTCATCGCCGGCGCATCGCTCGAGGGCTCTCCGTGACCCTCCGCCAAAAGCTGCTGCTCATGCTCTCGCTCACCGTCATCGCTGCCGTTGCAGCCGTGGCGTGGACCGTCTCCATCCGCGTGCGCAGCGTCTTTGAAGGCCTCGACCGCGAGCAGACCACCGCCGTCGCCGCGCAGTTCCAGCACGAATTCGACGAGCATGCCGCTGACACCGCCGCCACCCTCGAGCGCATGGCCTCCAGCGACGCGCTCCGCCGCATGGCCTTCGAGTTCAGCAATGGCGGAGACACCGCGCCCTACCTCACCATCGCCACGCCTCTCGCGCAGGAGTACCGCCTCGACGACCTCGAACTTGTCTCCCGCGACGGCAACATCATCTCCTCCGCGCAGTGGCCCGCGCGCTTCGGCTATCGCGAGCCCGCGATCTCCGCCGCCGGCAAGCCTGCGTTTCTCAAACAGGAAGATCAGCCCGACGGTTCGTCTCAGGTCGCTCTCTTCGCCGTCCGCGCCGTCAGCGGTTCCACTCATCCCCTCTATCTCGTCGGCGGCCGCCAGCTCGATGCCGATGTGCTCCGCAATTTTCCCGCCACCCCCGGCCTGCAAATCTACCTCTACCGCAATCTCACCGACTCCTATAACACCGCCAACTTCGCCGGCACCAATCTCCCCGCCGGCGCCACGCAGTTCCGCTCCCTCGTCGATCAGGCCCGCAGCTCCGGCAGAAACGCTCCCGGCGTCGTCTACCTCACGCGCCGCCGCGAAGACAGCGTCAACGCCACCGCCATCCCCCTCAAAGGCGCAGACGGATCCACGCTTGCCGTCCTCGTCGTCGCCAACTCCCGCCGCGGTATGGTCGAAGTCCAGCGCCACATCCGCAACATCGCATTCGGCGTCGCCGGCATCGGCATTCTCTTCGCCGTCGCCGCCAGCCTCTGGATCGCCGCACGCATCTCCGCGCCCATCGAGCAGCTCGCCCGCGCCGCTGCTGCCGTTGCCGCTGGCGACTGGGACACCCACGTCGACATCCGCGCCCGCGACGAGGTTGGCGTCCTCGCCCGAAGTTTCAACCACATGACCAACGAGCTGGCCAGCCAGCGCGACCGCCTCGTGCAAAGCGAACGCGTCGCCGCGTGGCGCGAGCTCGCCCGCCGCCTCGCCCACGAGCTAAAAAATCCCTTGTTCCCCCTGCAAATCACCGTTGAAAATATGCTGCGCGCGCGCAAGCTGCCGCGCGTCCAGTTCGACGAAGTCTTTGCCGAGAGCTGCTCCACACTGCAATCGGAAATCGCCAATCTCCGCGCCATCGTTGCGCGATTCAGCGACTTCTCCAAGATGCCCGACCCCAAGCTCGAGCGCATGGACGCGCGCGATGCCGTCCGCCGCGTCATCGCGCTCTACACTCCCGCTCTTGAAGAGCGAAAGATCGATATCGGCACCGCCATCACTCAGGATCAGCTTCCCATCCTCGCCGACAGCGAGCTTCTCCACCGCGCTCTCTCCAACCTCGTCCTGAACGCCATGGACGCCATGCCCGAAGGTGGCACCCTCACCATCTCTGCTTCGCGCTCGCTCGATACCGCGCGTATCGGCGTCGCCGACACCGGCCCTGGCCTTACGCCAGAAGAATGTGAGCGCCTCTTCACGCCCTACTTCACGACCCGCACCCACGGCACCGGCCTCGGCTTAGCCATCGCTCAGTCTGTCGTCACCGACCATCGCGGGCGTATCTTTGTCGAAACACCCGACAGCGGCGGCGCGCGTTTCATCGTCGTCCTGCCCCTCGCCAACCTTCTTCTCTCCTCGCAGGCTCTACCCTCATGACCCAGGCCGATATCCTCATCGTCGACGATGAAGCCAACACCCTGGCGTCGCTCTCCCGCGCCTTCCGCCTCGCCGGACACGAAGCCACCGTCTGCGACAACGCCGCGCGCGCTCTCGAGCTCGCCAAATCCCACCCCTTCGATCTCATCCTCTCCGATGTCGTCATGCCCGGACGCGACGGCCTCACCCTCCTTGAAGATCTCCGCGCCGCAGGCATCACCGCGCCCGTTGTCATGATGTCCGGCCAGGCTCACATCGAAATGGCAGTCCGCGCTACTCGTCTCGGCGCGCTCGATTTCCTTGAGAAGCCCATCTCCACTGACAAGCTTCTCCTCACCGTCGACAACGCCCTCCGCATCAAGCGGCTCGAGACCGAGAATCACGACCTCCGCCGCCGTGTCGGCAAACACGAGCTCGTCTTCTCGGGCGAAGCCATGCGCCGCGTCATGACCCAGCTCGATCGCGTCGCTGCCAGCGAGTCGCGCATTTGCATCTACGGAGAAACCGGAACCGGCAAAGAATTAGCCGCCCGCACTATCCACGAAAAAAGTCATCGCGCCGCTGGACCCTTCGTCACCCTCAACTGCGCCGCCATCCCCGCCGAGCTCATCGAATCGGAATTATTCGGCCACGAAAAAGGTTCGTTCACCGGCGCCGCGCAACGACACATGGGCAAATTCGAGCAGGCCCACCACGGCACCCTCTTCCTCGACGAAATCGGCGACATGCCCATGGCCCTGCAAACCCGCCTGCTCCGCGTCCTCGAAGAATCCGAAGTCGAGCGCATCGGCGGAGACAAGCCTGTGGCCGTCGACGTCCGCGTCCTCGTCGCTACCCATCGCAATCTTCAGGAAATGGTCAACGCCGGAACCTTCCGCCGCGATCTCTACCACCGCGTCGTCGTTTTTCCCATCACGTTGCCGCCGCTGCGCGAACGCCGCGAAGATATTCCCGCGCTCGTCGACTACTTCGCCCGCCAGGTCTGCGCACAAAATGGATGGAAGCCCATCGCCTTCGCGCCCGATGCCGTCGACGCCCTCTGCCAGTATCCCTGGCCCGGTAACATCCGCGAGCTCCGCAACGCCGTCGAGCGCCTCCTCCTCTTAGCTCCCACCGGCCCCGACGCGGTCGTCGACTGCGCCACCGTGGAGTTGGCTCTCCCACCAGCCGCCAACTCCGCCGCCTGCGCCCCATCCGACTCCACATCATCCGTCGCAGGAGCCTTAGCCCAACGCGTAGCCGCCTTCGAGCGCGCCACGCTCCTCACCGAACTTGAGCGCAACCACGGCCACATCACCAACACAGCAAAATCCCTCGGCCTGGAACGCAGCCACTTCTACAAAAAGTGCCAGCAACTAGGCATCGACCTCCGCGCCGAACGCCAATAATCCCAAAAATCTCATTTGCCGCACCTCTCCTTGCCAGTACCATGGCCGCATGCCAAGGAACACTGCTGCTGTAGTTCTGCTCTTCGTCGTTGGCGTTTCGAACCTGTACGCGCAGATTCCTGGTTTCCCTCAATTGCAGGGTCAACCTATCGATGGCGACACTGCGCTGAATCTGGCGCTCAAAACGTCATCGCTGACGGATGAAGGCAAGCCATTTCATGCGGTCCTGAAGATCGGCGATCCGGGATCAACCTACTCCGGTCAAGTGGAAGTCTGGTGGGCCGGGGAACAGAAATACAAAACCGTTATTGCTTCACCAGCCTTCAGCCAAACCCGTATCGTTAACGGCGCCCAGGTCATGGAAGCCAACGTTGGCGATTACTATCCGCGCTGGCTTGAGAATTTTGTACTCGCCATTCTCAATCCAATTCCGGTTGCAGCGAACTTCCGCGGACGCCGCAGTGCCGTCATGGTCGGCCCGCAGATCGTGAGCAGTTGTCTCAGAAGAGATGACCGTCCGGGCGGCATCACCGACCAAATGACATGGGGAATCGTCTGCTTCAGAGGCTCAGAGCCGCGAATCGAGTCCGTCCTGACCACGAACATTTCCCTCACATTCGACGACTGGAAATCCTTCAATAAGAAAAAGGTGGCCCGTACCTATAAAACGTCGGTGCTTGGTTTTGAAGAGGTGGTCGCCCACCTCACCACGCTCGAAGATTTGCGCAACGTCCCTGACGAGACGTTTGCCGTAACCGCTCCGACCCCGCCGGACCAACAGATAACCACCACTTATGTTTCGACGCAGAAAGAGGAGAGCCTCATAGAAAACGCTCCGAAGATTGACTGGCCGCCCGTGCGCGAAGGGAAGACCGAGGGCTACATGATCGTCTATGCCCGCACCGACCGCACCGGACAGGTGCGCGAGACCGCCAAACATAACTCAGACCAGCCAGGCCTTGAAGATTTCGGAATGCAACAGGCGCTTCGCTATAAGTTCAAGCCACTCGTCGTCAACGGAGTCGCCGTCCAAATGGAGATGCCGCTGGTCCTCCACTTCACCGCAAGATCTGCTGATCCTCTACCCGTTCTTCACGGCGAAGATCTCCTGAAGCAGATCAGCGGTTGCGATGCGAAGCTCGTATCCGCGATTCCCACATCAGGAGTTACCCCAACACATATCTCCGTGAACGAAGAAGGCAAGTTGACGGGCGAAGGTTTCGGCACAACCGCGGACCCCGGACTTCCGGCCGTGCTGATCACGGTGCACAGGGCCATGGGTCTCGAATGTCATTTCGCCCCACTCATTCGCAACGGCGTAGTGACCTACTATCACGGCGAACTGCTCGTGGCCCACTGATCTCCCGCGCGCTGGATGCCCCAAATTCATCCCGCCCATTCGTAATCTATCGACCTACCCCAATCCCCAATACCCTGAAACTACCTTCTTTCAGAGTGCGAAAGCGGCTGCGCTGAAATTGGCTCAAAACAACGGGCCAACGGCCGGCCGCGCTAACGGCCTGCGGGCTGTCCAATGAAAGGAGGTGAGGCCCATGGACGAGAAATCGTCGTGGATGAGGGGGTTAATTACAATCGCCGTTGACCGCCGGCTTGTGATGGCACTTGTAACCTTGGTGCTTCTGCTACTGATAAAGTAGCAAAATCTTCCGTGAGGGTCGCAACCTCTCGGAAGCAATCTCGTTCTACCAAAATCGGCAAAGCCCCTTGAACCTTTACCGAATCCCCGCAGCCAGCAGCGTCGTGCTCGACCGCCGTCTCGGAACCCGCGGCATCGCCTGTGGCGCGTAGCTTGAATACACCGTGATATGGAAGCATGCCTGGTAAAATTCCTCTTCCACATCGATCTTTCCGGCCTGCTGCAGCGGCAACAACCACGCCCGCATCCACGCAATTTCCGACTCCGACAAGCCCTTCTTGCCGATGTCCACCGCCGCGCCCGTCAAATGCGGAGACGCCATATCCCCATCCGCCGCGGCCGCGTTGCCGTTAATCTCCATCAGCGACCGCTGGAACGCTACCGTCCGTACCGCCGAATTTACCTGAATTGCCCGGTGGAACCGCGCATAATGCACCCGCGCCAAATCGCTCAAAAAACGCGCCGTCGTCGGACGGCAATACCGCCGGTTATACGGCAGCGCCTGATTCACCAGAAGTGCCGAACTCGCTGGCAACTGCACCAGCTCCCGATCCGCGCGCATCGCGTTCAACTGCTCGTCGTCCCGGATCCGCACCAGGCCTTCCGCCGTGTCCTTCTCGTTCTGTCGCAGCAAGGACTCACGCGACCCACGCAGCGGCGGCACAAAATGCAGCTTTGCCAACGTCGGAATCGTCGCCTCCCGCGCCACCGCATGCGTCGTCAGCGCACCCCGCTTTCCAGCAGTTCGCTCAGCAGAAGTCCGCGCAATAGCGGGACGTTCTGAAGGCGCCTGTTCTGACGGGAGCTGTTCCGAATCTGCCTTTCCGGCAGTTGCTGGTTCTGAAGGTGCAGCGTCCCTGGATACCTGTTCTGGGTCTGCCTTCTCTGCGGCCGCCTGTTCTGTCGCAGCCACCCCCGTGGCAGCCGGCCCCGTGGCTGTGGCTTCCACCAGACGATGCGTCGCCGAACCATGTCCCGAAGCCGCCCGTCTCACCGGCACTCGCCCCGCAGACGTCACCTTTAAAGGCGTTACTCCCAAAGGAGCCCGCTCCGCCGCCGCCCGCAGCGCAGCCGCCTCGGCCGTTCCGGCCCGAACCGGGCCAGCCTGTCCGGCAGCAGCCCGCCCCGCCGTCGAAGCATGAGCGTGATGCGTCGCCGCCGGCCGGTGCGACCCAGCCCGCCGATGGTGGGTCTTGTTTAATGGCACAGTCCGTCGTGCCGTCGACGCAAAACCGGGCAGCGCTAACCCAAGGGCAAGCGCGAATACGACAAAGGCGAAACGAGTACGCATGAGGGGACCGCGAAGAATCGATACGAGCTTCTTCAGATTACCTGACCCCATCCCCGCGAAAAAGTAGCAAGCCGGATTCCTTTTAAATGTCATCCCGAGCGGAGCGCCGCAGCCGAATTATCCAGCGAACACCAAATCCAGCCGGCGCGCAGCCGAGGGACCCCCGTAGCTTGCCACTGCAGTTCTGAATACAATCTCGTCAGCGAGGGGAATCGGTCGCGAAGCGGCCGACTTTCAAGGCGACACGGGCCACGCACCCACCCACACGCCTCAGCGCCTTCCCCACCCCTCCAAATTTCATTCGGTTTTCCCGCCCGCCGGAGTACAATTCCGCCAATCCTTTACATCGCCGCTCCCTGCACCCCTATTTCCCGGAGGTCCTTATGTCTGAAGCCGTTATCCAGCCCGAATCGTCCGCACCCCCCCTCAGCCAGGGGCAGCGCGTCGTCGATACGTTCATCGCCCCGTCCAAAACCTTCACCGACATCCTGCGCAGTTCCAGCTGGTGGCTCCCCTGGCTCATCGGCGTGGTCGTCAGCCTCGCCCTCGGATTTTCCATCCAGCAGAAAATCGGCTGGGACAAAGTCTATGACAATGTCATTCGCCAAAGCCCAGCGCAGCAAAAGCGCATGGATCAGATGCCCGCCGACCAGCAGGCGAAGGCAAAAGCCATCGGCATCGGCTTTACCAAGGGCGTGTTCTGGGCCGCGCCGGTAGTTGGCCTCATCGGCACCGTCATCATTGCTGCCATCCTCATGGCCACGGTGAACTTCGGTTTCGGCGGCCGCTCGAAGTTCGGGCAAATGTTCGCCGTCATTATGTACGGCACCCTGCCCCTCGCCATCAAAGCCCTCCTCGGCATCGTCACCATCTATGCCGGCGTCGATCCCGACTCCTACAACATCAAAAACTACGTCGGGACCAACATCGGTTACTACCTTCCCCTCGATATGCCCAAATGGCTGATCGCCCTGGGTACATCGCTCGACGTCTTCACCATCTGGTTGCTGGTTCTCCTTACCATCGGCTGTTCCATCATCGGCAAAATTTCGCGCGGCAAAGCCGCTGGCGCCGTCGTCGGATGGTGGGTCATCGCCGTCCTCTTCGGCATGGTCGCAGCCGGTTTCGGTGGTTAACCGTCCCTAAAACTCAAAAGCAAAGGCCCGCCTTATCCAGGCGGGCCTTTCTGTTGTTCTACACCCTAAACCCTATCCCCTACACCCTGGTCCGTGCCCTCACTCCTCCTCCTCCTCGGTCACCGGCTTCTTCGCCGCTGCCACCAGCTTGTCCGCAATCAGCTGCGGCACCACATCATAGTGATCCATTTCCATGTGGAAGCTCCCCCGCCCCTGCGTCATCGCCGTCAGCGTCTGCCCGTAGGTCAGCATTTCCGCCATCGGCACCTCCGCCTTAATCAGCGTGGTCGTCCCGTGTCCTTCCATGCCCTGCACGCGTCCCCGCCGCTGGTTCAAATCGCCCATCAACGCGCCCGCGAACTCCTGCGGCCCTTCAATCTCCACGCGCATCACCGGCTCCAGCAGCGTCGGCTTCGCCATCTCCATACATTTCCTGAACGCGATCCGCCCCGCCATCTTGAACGACAATTCGTTCGAATCCACGTCGTGATAGCTGCCGTCGTACACCGTCACCTTGAAGTCCACAACCGGATACCCAGCCAGATACCCGCGCGCCGCCGACTCCTGAATGCCCTTCTCAATCGCCGGAATGAACCCGCGCGGAATCGCTCCGCCAAACACATCGTTCTCAAACACGAAGCCTCCGCCCCGCGGCATCGGCTCCAGCTTGATCTTGCAGTCGCCATACTGCCCGTGGCCGCCGGTCTGCTTTTTGTGCCGGCCCTGCGCATCGGCGCGCCCGCGAATCGTCTCCCGGTACGGCACCCGCGGCGCTTTCAAATTCACTTCCGTGTGGTACCGCCGCCGCAGCTTGCTCACCAGCGACTCAATATGTGGCTGCCCCGCCGCCGCAATCAGAAATTCATTCGTCTGCGCGTCGCGGAAAAACCGCAGCATCAAATCTTCTTCCATCAGCTTGTGCACCGCCGGGGCCAGCTTGTCTTCATCCGCCCGCGACTTCGGTTCAATCGCCCACGTCATCGCCGCTTCCGGAATCCCCACCGGCTCGTAGAACAGATCGTGGCTCTTGTCGCCCAGCGTGTCGCCCGTCAGCGTCTCCTTCAGCTTCGCCACCGCGCCAAAATCCCCCGCGTGCAGCTCGCTCACCGGAACCGCTGTCCGCCCCTGCATCACCGACAGATGCGCAAACTTCTCCGGAACCCGCCGCGAATAGTTCTGCGCCGTCCCATCGTTCTTCAGGCATCCGGAAAAAACCTTGAAAAACGTGATCCGTCCCGCAAAAGGATCCATCATCGTCTTGAACACAAACAGCGACAGCGGCTCCGCATCGCTCACTTTGCGTAACACAATCTCCGGACCCGCATCCTCACCAGCCTTCGCTGCACCGTTTCCGTGTCCGCCCACCGCCACCGCCTGCAGCGCAGCCCGCGCCGCTACCGGTTCGCGCTCCGTCGGCGCCGGCGCATACACCTTCAGGAAATCCAGCAGATGATCCGTTGCCACATTCGCCAGCCCACTGGCAAACAACACCGGGAAAATCCGGTCTTCGCGAATCGCATTG
>DATHQV010000024.1:0-78277 GCA_035482355.1 Acidobacteriaceae bacterium
AGGTACATGCGCACTGGGACGACGTGATGATGGTGGAGGAGGGTGCGGCCACGCTGATCACGGGCGGAACGGTAGTGGGCGGCAAGACGGACGCGGATGGCGAGACACACGGATTGAAGATTGAGGGCGGGCAGACGCAGACTCTGGCGCCGGGGGACATGGTGACGGTCCGCGCGGGAACTCCGCACCAGATTATGGTGGCGCCGGGAACGGTGTACGGCGCGGTGGTCGTGAAGATCCACGAGCCCTGATGAGCGCGCACGCTTGGCTACGGAGTGTAGTGGCTGGTAAAGGGCGAGGACGGCGCGGGCCTGCGGCGTTCGCGGGTTCCCAGTGAGGCTGATATTTCGCGGCAGCAGTTGAGGAGGTGCTCGGCGATGCCGGGCACGCTGTGCTGCGTGATGCGCGAAGAGGGTCCGGAGACGCTGACGGCGGCGACGGGGCGTCCGCTCTCATTCAAAATAGGCGCGCCGACGCAGCGGACGCCGCACTCCACTTCTTCGTCGTCGATGGCGTAGCCGCGGCGGCGGACGCGATCGAGGGAGCGCTGCAGCGCTTCCGGCGTGACGAGGGTACGCGGAGTGAAGCGCGTGAAGTGGATGCGCGCGATGATATCGGCGGCGGCATCCGGGGGCAAAAACGCGAGGATGGCTTTGCCCATGGCGGTGCAGTGGACCGGGTTCGATGCGCCGACGCGGGAGGCGAGCCAAACGCGGCGATTGATGGGATCGACTTTGTCCAGATAAACGATCGAGGTTTTCTGCATCACGCCGAGGTGAACGGTTTCGCCAACCTGCGCGGAGAGCTTGCGGAACCAGGGCTGGACGCGGGCGCGGAGATCGATCTGCTCGATGGCGCGGCTGCCCAGTTCATAGAGTTTGAGGCCGAGGCGGAAGCGGTTTTCCGGCGTGCGCTCGATGAGGCCGGTGCGTTCCAGCACCATGAGGGCGCGATGGGCGGTGCTCTTGTGAAGTTCCATGCGCTCGCAGACGTCGGCGAGGCCGAGCGGGCCATCGCTTTCGCCGAGGAGTTCGAGGACGGCAACGGCGCGGTCAAGGCTCTGCAGTTGGTAGGGATCGGAGGCGCGATCGCGCTGCGGCTCGGGCTTTCTTTCCTGGGCTGCGACGGGTTTGGCTTTCTCTTTGGGCATGGTGGCAGCTTTCAGCGCGACAGCCAGCCGCCGTCGACGGGAAGGACGGCGCCGGTTACGTAATCGCTGGCCGGTGAGGCGAGGAAGACAGCGGCTCCGGTCAGGTCATCCGGCTCGCCCCAGCGGCCGGCGGGGATGCGCTCGAGGATTTGGCGGTTGCGGGTCTCGTCCTGCTGGAGCGCGGCGGTGTTTTCGGTGCGGAAATAGCCGGGGGCGATGGCGTTGACCTGCACATTGCGCGCAGCCCACTCATTGGCGAGGGCTTTGGTCATCTGCGCAATGCCGCCTTTTGAAGCGACGTAGGCGGCGATGCGGATGCCTCCCTGGAAGGACATCATGGAAGCGATGTTGATGATTTTGCCGCTCTGGCGGGCGAGCATCTCGCGTCCGGCAAGCTGGCAGAGGCGGAAGGCACTGGTGAGGTTCACCTGGAGCACCTGACTCCACGCATCGATGCTGTGGTCTTCAGCAGCGGCGCGGTGAATGGTGCCGGCGTTGTTGACGAGGATGTGGGGCGCACCCAGGCTGGCGGCGACGTCGGCGAAGAGGCGGTCGGCGCCCTCGGGATGGCTGAGGTCGGCGGCGAAGCTGCCGGCCTGATGGCCGTGCTGGCGAATGTGTTCCGCGGTGGAATCGGCGGGGCGGCGATTGCCGTGGCAGGCCACAGTGGCGCCGGCGTCGGCTAAGGCGATGGCGATGGCTGCGCCAAGGCCGCTGGCGGCTCCTGTCACCAGAGCGGTTTTTCCATCGAGGCGGAAGCGATCGACCGGCATGCGGGGACACCTAAACAATTTCGCGATGAGGTACGGTGTACCCCATCGCGAAACCGGAAAGTTCGATTGTTCAGGGCTGCTGAGAGAATGTCAAGCAACTACGCCCATCGGGAAGTGCAGAGCAGGCGCGTCATCAGAAAAGACGCGCCCGCCGTGTTTCTATGTCCCGACAGGTATGAGTCGCGCGATAGACAGCGTCAGCGCGATCTGCTGGAAGATGGAGTTGATGCTTGTGGACGGATGCGAGTTGGAGATGCAGGTGCTGGTCGAGCCCGAAGAAGTGTAATCAGAGAAGAAAGTCTGATCGGTGGACGGAGTCCAGTTGTAGGACGAGGACATCTCGCGAATGGTGTCACAGGGCTCGAGGCCGCTATCTGTGCTGCAGCCGGAGGATTCTGCGCCGTAGGCGACGCCGTAGATGGTGGTATCTGGTATCGCTTCGCTGTCGACTTCGGTAGAAGGATACGTTCCGTTGGTGGCTGCCAGAGCCGCCGTGATCGCCTGGTGGCACTCACTTCTGTACGACGGGTACGAGCCGTTGGAGTTGCTGTTGGCCGTGGTAGCAAAGGTGGTTTGGTTGTAATAGCCCAAATCGGTGCTGCTGGCCTCGGCATCTCCATCGGTCAGGATGATCATGATGTCCTGGGTCTGGGTCTTGTTGTTGTACAGACGGGTGGCGTACTGGTTATAGAGGTCGTTCTGGGCCTGGTAGACGACACCAGCGTAGTAGGTGGATGCGCCGCCCACGTCCTGAATGCCGCCGCGCACGCCGCCGTTGCTGGAGTTGTTGTAGGTGCAGGTGGTATTGCTGCCACCGCCCGAAGCCTTCACCAGGTAGGAGCTGCTAATCAGCGCATTATGGCTGCTGTCGTTGCTGCTGTAATCGCTGGAGAAGCCGACAATCTGGTAGACAGGATCCGGCGTCGGCGTGGCTGCGGTGCCGGGGTAGTTGTAGAGCGAAATGGTGCCCGTGGCTTTCTTGCTGGAACCGGAGCCGGAAGTGGTGGTGGGGGAAATCATCTGGGCGCCGCAGTCAGCGTCGTTCTCAGCATTGGTGTTGTTGGTGTTGCTCACGAGCGCCGGGAAGGTGTAGAGGGCCACTTCGTCAATGGGCTGGGTAATGTTGGCCGAGGGCCAATTCGCGGAGACAGAGGGGCAGGTGGTAAACGTGGGCGAGCAGGGCGACAGGTACTCGAGCAGGGTGTTCACGCCCTGCATGGAGCAGGCAATGCGCGAGGCGCTGCCGCAGTTGCTGGCGTCGCCGTCTGCATCCTGCATGGACGCGGTGCTATCGACGATGATCGCGACGTTGTAGGGATTGCGGGCTGCGCCCTTCCACGCGGCAGATGCCTTCGAGGTAAGGGTGAGCGAGTCAATGCCGAGCACGCTGATGAAGTAGGTCGGAATGGTGACCGACTGGGTGACGGTAAGCGCGTTCATGCTGGTGGTGCCTATGGTCTGGCAATCGATGCCCCAGCTGGTGACGGTCGACGAGCAGTAACCGGCGACGCTGGTGGAAACTCCAGACAGGTTGACGCTGGTGTAGTTGTCGTCGGTGGTGACGTTGGAGCTGTAGGTCTTGGCGAAGGTCTGGTAGTTGGTGCTGGGCAGATCCTGGGCGCCGGCCAGAGCAGCGGCGTTTGTGGTCATCTGCAACTGGCGATTGACCAGCATGGCATGACCGAGATCGACAACAAATCCACACATACCAAGCAGCGCCACCATAGCAACCACTGCCCAGGCGAAGACCTGCCCGGAAGTTTCATGGCGGAACTTGTGGGCCAGATTTTCTATGTTCAGTTTCATGCGTTCGTCTCCTGAATTCTTACTGGATGACTTCCTGGACCGTGGCGGTGAGCGTATAGGACTCATTGCCGAGCAAAATCACGTTAAACGCAACGGGATAGGTAACGGTGATGACTGCGTTGTTGCCAGATACCATGCCCGTCGTGCCGGCACACGACTCGGTATTGGGATACTGAGTGCCGTTGACGCTATAGGTGAACTGACTGCTGGCGAGGGAAAGATTGGGAGCAGCGGCGATGATGGCGTTGCTGGCCGCCGTACAGGGATCGGTGGTTTCGCCGCGTTCGGCAGCAAGGAGCTGGCCGCCGACTTCAACAGCGTTGGTGAGCACCAGATATTTATTGAGCGCGGTGCCGAACATGAACATGCCGACGGTGAGCAGCAGGAGCACTGGGGCAACATAGGCCATTTCAACCATGGCCTGGCCGCTTTCGCCAGTTCCGCGGCGAACGCGCATGCGGGGCACTAACGCACGGCGCACGGCACCAGCGGTGCATATGGCGGCGCGAATCGAACTTCGAATTTCCCCGATCGCTGGCACGTTCATTGTTTCTCCTCTAAAAGCTGCGGTCTGCTAACAATACGCGTTACGGTGCTTCAACGGTTGCAGTTCACCCAAAAGACTCCTGCACAGCGGAATCAGGCGAATCGAATCGGCGAGATCGGGGAAGAGAGCAGTTCGCCGGCTCACAAGCAAGGGTCTTTGGGGGAGACCTTCTTATAATAATGAACTTTCCCCGTTCCTCAGCAAATAACACGTTAAAGGACATTGGTCTACCACCTGTGGGACGGCATGACCCGAAAGGGGGATTGTCTCAACTGGCAACACCATGGCGGGAAAAGATGAAGAAGGAGTAAGCAGGGCGGTGACTCGCAGCTGCCGGTTTGGAGAGGGCAGGTCCAACCGGAAAGTAGCAATCTCTAACACTTAATGGTCATTGCCTAACCGGGGCATCCGTCGCAATGTGGATACAACGCAGGGCGGCCAAAGGGGTGCGCAAATCAATCGGGCGCGCTGCGAATCATCGAGGAGAACAACATCATGAAACAGCTTCTGAAGAACCTTCTGTCTGACGAGTCCGGCCAGGATTTGATCGAGTATGCTCTGATCGCGGCCCTGATCGCCCTGGTTGCCATCACCGGCCTGAACGGCCTTGCCGGCAGCATCAACGCTGAGTTCACCAAAATCGGCGGCGACCTGTAAACAACACAACCCTGATTTGTCTGGCGTAGCCCGAATGGGGAGACTGCCGGCAGTCAGACGTATTGCACCAGGTGCTTCGGAAGGTTTCTGGCTGCCCGTGAGGTAGCCAGGACCGAACGAGGCCTGAGTGAACACACGCGATCGTCGCTTGCAGAGCATGTAGATCCGGCGGCTGGGCCGAGTTCCTGCGGGGAGTTGATCGTGTGGGTGCGTTCAGGAAGAGCGTCTGGAAAATAGCACTTCCCCGGTCGTTGTCGATGTGTATACTTGATTACCAAATACTAAGGTAATCAACATCGGACCGTTGAAGAGAGCCGCGAGGCTCCTGGCCGCACTTGTGTTGTATCAGCTCGGCCAGGGACTGCTTTTTGTACTCGGCAGGAAACACATGGGATACCCGGCGGATAGGGTGTGGCCCCCCGGGCAGCTTCCTTCCGAGATGTAGGTTTGATGTCGTGGGCACGGCTTTCTGGCCCCCCCAGCCGGCTGACCGGGCGATTTGTAATACAACCGTTTTGGCCTTTTCTGCGGAAACGTCGAAGAAGGCACACATTGGGGATTTCGGAATGTCGAGAATTCATACCGAATTGTTGTACCCGGCTGCCTCGCTGGCATGTGCCGTAGCGGGAGCGGGATTCGACCTCCGAGATCGCCGGATCCCCAATCGGCTAACCCTTTCCGGAATCATATTTGGACTTTTGCTCCATTTTTCTATCGATGGATGGAGGGGGCTCGGGCGTTCGGCATCTGCGGGGCTGATTGCCGGGGTGATCTTCCTGATTTTCTGGCTCGCGGGCGGAATGGGCGCGGGCGACGTAAAACTAATCACGGCAGTCGCGTGCATCGCTGGCCTGACACACGTGGCCTGGCTGCTCATCCTCACCGCTCTGGCGGGTGGAGTGATGGCAATCGGGTTTGCGCTGTGGCGGGGCCGGCTGAAGGAAACCATCATGAATCTTGGCGCGCTCGCAGTTCACCACCGTTTTGAAGGAATGAAACCCCACCCGCATCTGAACGTCGGCAATGCGCAAACACTGCGCCTGCCGTATGCGCTGGCAATTGCTGCTGGCAGCGCGATGACAGTCTGCATGACGGTGGTCCAGAGGTAAATATGGCGCGCCGATTTATGATCGCTCTCTTCGCGGCACTGCTGATCTCCAGTTCCGCCGTCTTCATCATTTACCAGAAGATGTCCCACTCCAAGCCGGTAGTGCAGGAACCGTATAAGTATGTAGCGGTGGCCCACCCGGTGGATCCGGGCGACATCCTCAAGCGGGAAGACCTGAAGCTGATTGACTGGCCGCGGTCGAACCCGATGCCCGGCGCTTTCACCGGCGTTGACTCGGTGGTGGGTCGGGTGGTGCTCTATCCGCTCGCGCAGGACCAGCCGGTGGTGGATCAGCAATTGGCCACAGTCGGAGCGGGTCTGGGCGTGACGGGACGGATTCCGACCGGCATGCGCGCGATTGCGCTGCATTCCGACGAAGTGATCGGGGTGGCAGGCTTCCTGATGCCGGCCACGCACGTGGACACCCTGGTGACCTATCGGCCGAACCAGCAGGCTGATCCGATGACCGCGACCGTACTGCAGGATTCAGAGATTCTGGCCGTGGGGCACGAACTGCAGCCGGATCCTTCGGGCAAGCCGTCTCCGGTGGATGTGGTGACCCTGCTGCTGTCGCCGGCAGATGCCGAGAAGGCGGTGCTGGCCAGCCAACAGGGTTCGATTCACTTTGTCCTGCGCAACGGGCGGGACAATACATCCTCTCAGACTTTTCCAGTTGCCCTTCCGGAACTGGCTGCACTTGGAGCTCCGAAGAAGGCCCCGGGGCCAGTACGCCCGATAGCACAACCCAAGCCGAAGCCATGGGTTGTTGAAACCCAGTTGGGCGGCAAGCGATCAACGGACAGTTTTTTTAACTGAGGCAAGAGATGACAAGGCGAGAATCCATAATCCGGAACAGCACCAGCGCCCTGCTCGTGGCGGCGTTCTGCGCGGCGACGATACCCGTCGCGGCAGCCCAGAACACGGCCATGGCTGCAGCGCCGGCCGCAAATTTTGCCAGCGGCGCCGTGGCAGTCGGCAATACCCTGCGTCTGGTAGTTGGCCGGTCGATGTTCGTCAATTCGACCGAGCGCCTGCGCCGGGTGTACGTGAGCAATCCGGAAGTGCTGGATTCGATGACCTCGAGCCCGCACCAGATTGTCGTTACGGCAAAGACGGCGGGCACCAGCAGCCTGATTCTCTGGGATGAAACCGGGGGATCGCAGGCGTATCAGGTGACGGCAGACGTCGATCTGGACGCGTTACGTACGGCGCTGAAGGATGCGCTGCCCGCAGAAGCGATTCGGGTGGATGCGCGGCAGGATCAGGTTGGACTGGCGGGAACGGTCTCCAATCAGGCGGCTGAAGATGAGGCCGTCAAGCTGGCGGGACTCTTCTCGAAGAACGTCGCCAGTTCCCTGCTGATTGCTCCGCAGCACACACCGCAGGTCAGGCTGAAGGTGCGGGTCGTGGAAATCGATCGCACGCGCGCAGCGGAATTGGGCTTCAACTTCTTCACTTCGGGCAAGAATACGGCGAACGTGTCGACCGGGCAGTTCCCTGCTATCTCAGTCGGCACAGTGACCAGTCCTTCTTCGGGCACGAACTCAAATGCAAACGTTTCGAGCCTGTTAGGCCTTGAGAACCTGCTGACCCTGTTCTATTACAACCAGGCACTGGGCGTGGGCGCCGCGATCGAGGACCTGGAAAACAAGCAGATCATTCAAATTCTCGCGGAACCAACCCTGTCAGCCATGAGCGGCGAGAAAGCTTCGTTCCTGTCCGGCGGTGAGTTTCCGTTCCCAGTCGTGCAGGGCGGGACCGGCGGATTCACCTCGGTTACGATTCAATTTCGCCCCTACGGCGTCAAGCTGGAATTTACGCCGACCGTGCTGCCGGATGGGACGATTCAGCTGAAGGTTTCGCCGGAAGTGAGTGCCCTGGACTACACGAATGAAGTGCAGATTTCCGGGTACACGATTCCTGCCATCAACACGCGCCGCGCGGATACGCAGGTGGAACTGAAGAGCGGACAGAGCTTCGCCATTGGCGGGCTGCTGGACAACCGCACGTCGGATCAACTGGAAAAAGTGCCGGGTATCGGCGACATTCCGATCCTTGGCAGATTGTTTCAAACGAAATCCTCTACGCATTCGGTTGTGGAACTGGCGGTCATCGTAACGCCGACGCTGGTCGACCCGCTGACCGACAACATGCCCGCGGTGCAGCCGAAGGCGGTTGTTCCGTTCGTCGATCCTCATAAATTCGACAAAGGTTTGACTCCCAGAACGCCTCCGGCCCAGCCGCAGCCCCAACCCACGCCGCAGGATGTGCCTGTGGTGGACCCGAAGGACTAAGGACATGATCCAGCAGGCCGGTAATTCGCAAACTCTGGCGGTGGCCCTGGTGACTGTGGGCGTCGACCGGGACTTGACCGACAGGATTGTTCAGGCAGCCACACAGCTTCCCTGGACCCTGACGCACGAACCTTTTGAGGAATATTTGTCCGCAACGCGGCGCGCAGCGATCTCGCAGGAGACCAAAAGTGCCGATGCAGTCTTTGTGATCATCGATTTCGATCGGGATCCGCGCGGCGCCATTGAATCGGCGGGCTATTTGCACCAGCTGTTCTTCGGGAGAATCTTTGTAGCGGCGCTGTCGGGCCGCAACGACCCGGATTTGCTGCTGGCAGCGATGCGAGCCGGCTGCAATGAGTTTCTGCGCAAGCCGCTCGACCCGCGGCAACTGGCCGATGCGTTCGATCGGCAGGAGCGGCACTGGTCAGCGACCATGGGCCGTACGCGGTCCACGGGCAACATCATTTCGTTTTTTGGCTCCAAGGGTGGAGTAGGAACGACCACCATCGCCGTCAATCTGGCATTTTTCCTGGTCACCCAGCACAGCAAGCGGGTGCTGCTGATCGACAACCATGCCGAATTCGGCCATGTATGTCTGTATCTGGGGCTGGATGGCGCGCGGTACCACTTCGACGAACTGATTCGCAACGTAAACCGGCTTGATTCTGCGCTGCTGCGCGGGTTTATCGCGAAGCATGCGAGCGGGCTGGAAGTGCTGGCTTCTCCGGAAACGCACGACCCATCCCGGACCGTCGATCCCGACGCGCTGGAGCGGACGCTCGAGTTCCTGCGCGGAGAGTACGATTACGTCATCCTGGATTGCCAGACTTCGCTCGAGGAGGCAAGTTTGGCGGTCATGGACCGTTCCGACCAGATTTATCTTGTTGCGACGCCGGATATTGGCGCTATTCGCGATCTTTCCCGCTACATCGACGGCCTGAGCCGCAACGAATCGACCTCGTCGAGGTTGCACGTCATCATTAACCGCTACTCCTCCCACGGCGCGATCGCAATCGAACAGATCGAAAAGGCAATCCGGGTCCCAGTTGAAGTGAGACTCTGCAACGCCTATTTCGAATGCCTCCGCGCCATCAACGTTGGCGAACCCGTCTCCCCTGAGAAAAAGTCTGAGTATGCGTCGCAGTTCTCGCGTTGGACTGCGATTCTAACCGGCTCCGGCGATATGAAGCAGGTCCAGCCTGCCAAAAAGGGCTTTTCTCTCTGGGGTAAAAAGAAGAGTGAATAATCATGGCTGACCTGAGCCTCAATATCGTACAAAGGCCTGAGAGCACCGGGCTGCGCACAGCTCCGGGCCTGCGCAATGGTACGAACAACAACCGTCCGCTCCGCGAAAAGGAACAGCAGGAGCTCAAGTCGGCCGTCCACCAGGAGCTGATCAACCGTCTTGACCTCGAGAAGTTGGGCGAGGCGCAGGAGACGCGCGCGGGTCAACAGCAGCTTTTCGCCGTGATTCAAACGGTGATCGCAGAGCAGGGCGTGCCGCTCAGTTCGACCGAGCGCGATCGCGTGGCCCACGAAGTACTGGACGAGCTGTTTGGACTGGGTCCGCTCGAGCCGCTGCTGCAGGATGACACGATCAACGACATTCTGGTGAACACCTGCAATAACGTCTACGTGGAGCGCCGCGGCGTGCTGCAGCGGACGAACGTAACGTTTAAAGACAATCGCCATCTGCTGCAGATCATCGACAAGATCGTTTCAGCGGTAGGCCGGCGTGTGGATGAATCCACGCCAATGGTCGATGCTCGCTTGAAAGACGGCTCCCGTGTCAATGCGATCATTCCGCCGCTGGCCATCGATGGGCCTATTCTTTCCATCCGGCGATTTGGCTCTTCCCCGCTGACGGCGGAACGGCTGCTGCAAAACAAGGCGCTGAGCCATCCCATGCTGGAAATGCTGCGCTGCGCGGTGCAGGCCCGTCTGAACATCGTGATCTCGGGCGGTACCGGCGCCGGCAAGACGACACTGCTGAACATGCTCTCCAGCTTCATTTCCGACAAGGAGCGCATCGTCACTATCGAAGATTCGGCCGAATTGCAGCTGCGTCAGGAACACGTGGTGCGGCTGGAAACGCGCCCGCCGAACGTAGAAGGCAAAGGCGCGATTCGGCAGCGCGAACTGGTCATCAACGCCCTCCGTATGCGCCCCGACCGTATCGTCCTTGGCGAGGTCCGTGGCGAGGAAGCGATGGACATGTTGCAGGCCATGAACACCGGTCACGAAGGGTCGATCACCACGATTCACGCGAATACCCCTCGCGACGGCCTGGCCCGTATGGAAACGATGTGTCTGATGGGCGATATTCGGCTGCCGGAAAAGGCGATCCGCATGCAGATTGCATCGGCGATTCACCTTATCGTGCAGATCGCGCGTATGAGCGACGGATCGCGCCGCATTACCCACATCTCGGAACTGACCGGTGCCTACAGCGACGTGATCAGCATGCAGGATCTGTTCGTATTCGAGAAAGATGGGATCGGCGAGAACGGCAAAGTGAAGGGCCGGTTCAGGGCAACTGGCATTACGCCTAAGTTCGGTGAGAAGTTGAAGGCAGTCGGGATTAACCTGCCGACCGGACTGATGGACCATGTGATGGAAGTCTGAGGGAGGGCGACCGCGATGATGCTTCTGGTAGTCGTCTTCTTTTTGCTCATGCTGATGACCCTCACGGTCGTCATGTTCGCTACTGCTCCGGCAAAAGACGTTAAGATCATCGACCAGAGAATGTCTACGATTGGGGTGCACGCTCCCGGATCAGGAGAATTGCCGGTCGAAGCCGCGCAGTTGCTGCGCAAGACGCCCACCAGCCGCTTTGGATGGGTTGACGACACCCTCAGGGATTTCAAGCCGTCACAGAGCATCGGGCGCTGGGTATCGCAGTCCGGAGTCAAAACCACACCCGCGGTTGTGCTGATGCAGTCGATCGGCGCGGCCGTAATCGGGTTTGTCATCGCCTACATGTTTTCGACGTGGCTTCTGATCGATACCGGCGCGGCTCTGGCGATGTCCATCATTCCGTGGGGCAGAATCTCGTGGATGCGCAACCGCAGGATGCGCGCGTTCGACACGGCTCTGGCGCATGCAATCGACATGATGGCTCGCGCTCTGCGCGCCGGACATTCCATTGCCGGATCGATTGAGATTGTCGCTCAGGGGTCGCCGGAACCCGCAGCTTCGGAATTCGCCGAAGTCTTCCGGCAGCAGAACTTTGGATTGCCGCTACGCGATGCCCTGATGCAGATGGTAGACCGCGTGGCTTCGCAGGATCTGCGCGTCCTGGTCACCGCAATTTTGGTGCAGCGCGAAACCGGCGGCAACCTGGTGGAAATTCTGGATCGCACCGTGACGGTGATTCGCGAGCGGCAACGCATTCACGGTGAGATCCGTGTGCAGACCGCTCAGGGGCGGCTGACCGGCTGGATTCTGACTGCCCTGCCCGTCGTGATGCTGGTGCTGATCAACCTGACGGATCCGGGGTATTCCAAGATCCTCTTCACCGACCCGACCGGCCGCAAGCTGATCTATGTCGGCATCGCCTTTATCGCGCTCGGCGCGTTCTTTATCCGGAAGATCATCAACAGCATTGAGGTATAGCAGGAGCCGCTTATGAATATTGGATTGTTGATCGCGTTCGCTGTTGCAGTCTTCTCGCTTGTCGTGCTGATCGGAGCGCCCTGGTTCTTCCGTCCCTCGATGGAGGCCCGGCGCATTCTCGACGTTGTCAGCAGCGAACGGCCCGACAAAAGAACGATTCGCACGAAAGAAATGGCGAGGGATCAACTGCTGCAAGTGGCGCGGGCCTTCCGGTCTCGGCTTGGGCTTTCAGAAGATGAGAAACTGCGGCAGCGTTTTGTGAGTGCCGGCATGAAGGGCGGCAACAAGATGGATGTCTACTTTGTGGCCCGATTCGTCGGACCGCTGGTGGGCATTGTGGGCGGCAGCTTTATTCCGAAGAATACGGCGTTCTGGTGCCTGTGCCTGGCCGCAGTGGGTTATTTGCTTCCCGACATCTGGCTGACCCGGTCGGTACGCAAGAGAAAGAAGCATATTCAGAAGGGAATCCCGGACGCTATTGATCTGCTGGTTATCTGCGTGGAAGCAGGGCTCGGCCTCGATCAGGCGATTCTGCGGGTGGGACAGGAACTGGCGGTCAGCTATCCAGAACTGAACGAGGAATTCAGCCAAATCACGCTCGAGCAGAAGGCTGGCAAACCCCGTCTGGAAGCGTGGCAGGGCCTCGCAGACCGCACCAAGCTGCCCGAGTTCATCGCCCTGGTGGCGATGTTGGCGCAGACCGATCGTTTCGGCACGCCGATCGTGCGCGCGCTGAGCCGCTATGCTGAGGAAGTGCGGACAGGACGCCGGCAGCGGGCCGAGGAAGCCGCGGCAAAAACCAAGATCAAGATCCTTTTTCCTCTGGTATTTTTTATTTTTCCCTGTATTTTTATCGTGTTGCTTGGACCCGCGGTGCTGAGCCTCTCCAGAACGTTTCACTAGAACGACTGGCGATCAGCTAATCTGACGCGGGACCAGGATAGATAAAGTCTTTCGAATTACGGCTCTTGCCGGGAAAGGAGATGACAATGGGTTCACCAATGTTGCTTCGTGTAGTTGCTGGTGTGTTGGCTGTGGTCGTGCTGGCCATCATCATTTTCCGCAGAAAGAAAGCTGCTTAGTTCGTCAGGAAGCCGGCATACTTCTCCGGAGAAAGGCTTCCCCCGGATACCCGCCGCGAGGCTTCGACTGCGGTGTCGGGGGAGTTGTTTCTTCCGTAATCGTTACCTATAGGTAGAAAGAAACGACTCCGCCTGAGCTTTGACGGGGGCGGCGCCGAATGAAGCTAATCACCGTCACTATCCCTGGGAAGGCTGTAACCATCGGGTCGCGAATCGGCCTCGCCGACACCTCCCTGTCGCGATTGTTCGGCCTTCTCGGTAAGCGGGGACTCGACCCCGGCAACGGTATCCTGATCCGCCCCTCTTCGGGCGTGCATACTTTTTTTATGATGTTCCCCATCGATGTGGTCGCTCTAGACCGCAGCCTGCGTGTGCTGAAGGTATGGAAGAAGCTGGGACCGTTCCGGCTCACCAGCGTCAGCCTGAAAACGCACAGCGTACTGGAGCTGGCTCCCGGCCAAATCGACGCGTGCGGGATTGAGCCCGGCGATCAGCTGGCGATTGAAAGTTAGCCGCTTCTGATTCTGAGGTCGGGCAATCGCCTTGCGATTATTTGTTCCAACGACTATATTCCGGTTCTATGAATCGGAAACCCCGCATCCGGCGGCTGGCATCACCCTGTCCGGAAGAGGCTTTGTTTGTGGAGTTGACACGCACAGCCAATCTGCTGGCGCGCAGGCCGGCTCAGGCACTAAAGGGTGAGGATCTCTCACCGCCGCAGTACAACGTTCTCCGCATCCTGCGGGGGACGCCGGAAGGGCTTTTATGCGGTGAGATTGCCAGGCGCATGATCACCCGTGACCCGGACATCACGCGGATTCTTGACCGTCTGGAAAAGCGCGGTCTGATCGCGCGTTCCCGCCCGGATTGCGACCGGCGGCGGATGCTGGCGCGCATTCAGCCGGATGGCCTGGCCCTGCTGGCCCGGATCGACGATCCAATCTGCCAGATCCATCGAGAACAGCTGGGATCCCTGGGAGCCGGGCGAATGCGGCAGCTCATGGAGTTGCTGGAGGCTTGCCGGGAGGAACTGGTGCAGAGATTTTAATCGATTATTTGTTGGAACGACTATCTTCGACGTGAATCCAATGCAAAAGGAGGACCCCTTATGAGCACATCCACCCCAGCAGCAACCGCCGTCAGCACCTGGTCGATTGACCCCGTGCATTCGATTGCCGAATTTCGTGTCCGGCACCTGATGATTTCAAACGTCCGCGGACAGTTTACCGGCGTCACCGGTTCCCTCACCTACAACGAGAGCGATCTGACCCAGTCCCACGTGGACGCTTCGATCGATGTCGCCACCATCGACACGCGCGATCCGCAGCGCGATACGCACCTGAAGAGCCCGGACTTCTTCGATGCGGAGAAGTTCCCTGCGATGACGTTCAAGTCTTCGCGCGTCACGCGCAGCGCAGATGGCAACCTGGTCGTTGCCGGGCCGCTGAGCCTGCACGGAGTCAGCAAGGAAGTGGAGTTCACGGTGGAAGGGCCTACGCCGCCGGTGAAGGATCCGTACGGCAATACGCGCGTCGGTGTGAATGCCAAAACGAAGATCAACCGCGGAGAATTCGGGCTCACGTTTAACGCCCCCATGGAAACAGGCGGCGTGATGGTCGGAGAAGAGGTTTCGATCACGCTCGAACTGGAATTCGTGAAGAAGGCCTAATGGGTTTGCGGAGAGCCGCCTGCTGGATGCGGCAGGCGGCGGCCGCACGTTGAATTGCTGACCGGTTGGAGGCACAGATCCCCGCGCTTCCCGGCCCTGGCGACCGTGGTCGATAATGGTCGACAGGGTTCAGCCGCACATTCCAGACCAGCTCACAACTCGCCTTCAGTTGCGGATTCGCGGCGTGGTGCAGGGCGTTGGATTTCGCCCCTACGTCTACAATTTGGCGCGCCGGCACGGGCTGGTGGGATTCGTTCTGAATTCGCCGCGCGGGGTTTTTGTCGAAGTGGAAGGCCCCGCCGACCGCATTGAAGCCTTTATTGCCGCATTGCCGGCAGAGGCGCCTCCACTCGTGCGCATTGCAGCCATCGACCGGACGGAGATGCCCGCGCTGGGCGAGACCGATTTTGCGATCCAGCACAGCGAGGGGGGCGAATCGGCCTTCGCTCTGATCCCGCCGGACATTTGCGTGTGCGAAGCGTGCCTTGCGGAGACGCGTGACCCTACGAATCGCCGTTTCGATTACCCGTTCACGAACTGCACGAATTGCGGGCCGCGCTACAGCATCATCCTCGACGTTCCCTACGACCGGCCGATGACGACGATGGCCGAGTTCGAGATGTGCGCGGATTGCCAGCGCGAATATGAGGATCCGGCGAACCGACGGTTTCATGCGCAGCCGAATGCGTGCCCGGTATGCGGGCCGCGGTTGATTCTGGGCGGCACTGGCTCTCCTGCGCCGGCAAACACCACCCGGGCTATCCTGGAGCATGTGGGAGAGGTGCTGCGCGGTGCGGGCATTGTTGCGTGGAAGGGACTTGGCGGGTACCAGATTGCCTGCGACGCGCGGCAGCCTGCCGCCGTGGATACATTGCGACGCAGAAAACGGCGCAGCGAGAAGCCGTTCGCGGTGATGGTGGGCGATGTGGAGACGGCCGAATCGCTGTGCATGGTTTCGGCAGAGGAGCGGACGGCGCTGGTGAGTCCGGAGCGGCCAATTGTCCTGTTGCGGCGGCGGCCGGATGCCGATCTCGCGCCGGGTGTGTCTCCGGGAAATCCGACCACGGGCGTGATGCTGCCCTGCACGCCAATGCACGATGTTCTGTTCCGCATATTGCGCGAGCAGTGGGGCGCCGCGCCGGTGTTGGTGATGACCAGCGGCAACATCAGCGAAGAGCCCATCGTGATCGACAATTTCGAGGCCGAAGAGCAGTTGGCCGGCGTTGCGGATTTGTTCGTCCACCACAACCGGCGCATTCACACGCGCGTTGACGATTCTGTGGCGCGCATTGCGGGAGGCGCGACGATGCTGATGCGGCGGGCTCGCGGATACGCTCCGATGCCGGTGTGGCTGGGGTGCGGCGAGGCTGAAGTGCTGGCATGCGGCGCGCAGCAGAAAAATACTCTATGCCTGACGCGCGCGGGATTCGCTATTCCCAGTCAGCATTTGGGGGACCTGGAGAATTTTGAGACGCTGCAATTTTTTGAAGAAACGCTGGAACGGATGAAGCGGCTGTTTCATGTCCGGCCGACGGCGGTCGCGCACGATCTGCACCCGGGCTATATGAGCACGCAGTTCGCGCTGAAGCTCCTGGGGCTGCAGCAGATCGGAGTACAGCATCATCACGCGCACATTGCCAGCTGCATGGCGGAGCATGGGCTGGAGGGGCACGTGATCGGCGTGGCGTGGGACGGAACGGGATTCGGGACGGATGAGACGATATGGGGCGGCGAGTTTCTTGCGGCGGATTATTTGGGATTCGATCGCTATGCGCGGCTTCGTCCAGTGCTGCTGGCGGGCGGCGATTCCGGAGTGCGGGAGCCGTGGCGCGTCGCGCGCAGCTATCTGCTCGATACGTTTGAGGGCGCGATGCTCAATGGTTCGAATTGGGCGCAGATGGCGCCGCCGGAACGGGTGCGGATTGTGGATACGATGCTGCAGCGGGGGATCAACACGATTCCGACGTCGTCGGCGGGGCGGCTGTTTGACGCGGTCGCTTCGCTGATCGGGCTGCGGCACACAGTTTCATTTGAAGGCCAGGCCGCGATGATGCTGGAAGCCGCGGCCGATGCGTGGACGGGCGCGACGCAGGAGCCTTATGAATTTGCCATCACAGATGCGTCGCCGGTTGAGGCCGATCTGCGGCCGATGATTCGGCAGATCGTGAATGACGTGGAGCGGGGCGAGGCGCAAGCCGGCATGGCCGCGCGATTCCACAGCACGCTGGTTGCGGTGATTGCGGAGGTTTGCCGTCGGATACGGGCGGAACTCGCACTGACGCGGGTGTGCCTGAGCGGCGGATGCTTCCAGAACGCGCGACTGCTGGAGGGCTGCCTTGCGACGTTGCGCGAGGACGGATTCGAAGTGTTCTTCCAGCAGGCCGTGCCGGCGAACGACGGAGGCATCTCGCTGGGCCAGGCCGCAATCGCCTGCGAACGGCTGCGGCTGGAGTAGCCCAGTCCAGCCTGGCCTGGTCCAGCGCGGCCGCGGGCTATGCGGATTTCGCCTGATTCTCCTTGAGGTTTTTCAGCAACTCGTCGATTTGGTCTTCGCGCTCGAGAGCGGCGAAGCGATCGTCGAGAGAGTCCTCCTGCATCAGCTCGAGCGAAGCAACGTTGTGCGCTTCGGCTCCGGCAATCTTCGACTTCATGCGGTCAATGCTGGTGGAGCGATCCGCCTTGCCGATGGCTTCCCTTGCCTGCTGAGCGCGGCCAACCACGCGAGCACGGCGATGCTCGGCAATGAGTAACTCGCAGCGGCTGCGCGTTTCCTGCAGCTTCTGGTCGAGGTGGCGCAGCGCGTTCTTCAGTGTTTCCACCTCGGTTTTCTGATCTTCCAGCTGCTGCACGAAGCTGGCCGCCATGTGCTTGTGGCTCAGCGAGCGTTCGAGGGCGGCGCGGGCCAGGCCGTCGTCGCCCTTGCGCACGGCCAGTTCCGCCTTGCGCTGCCATTCGGCTTCGAGGCCTTCGTGCTCTTTGCGCTTCTTCTCGAGCAGGTGCTCGTCGGCAATCGCGATGGCCACCTGCGTTTTGACCTGCATGAGCTGATTTTCCATATCGAGAACCAATTGTTTGAGCAGTTTTTCGGGATCTTCGGCCTTGTCGATGAGATCGTTCAGGTTGGCGCGAAGCAATGTGCTTACACGTTCGAGGAGTGCCATACGATTTCCTCCTTTGGGGGAAAATTGGGCGGAGAGATTGGCTCTCCGCCCGGTTGCGTTATTTGCCGTCTACCACCGGCGGGACGGGCGCAATTCCGTTGCCGCTGCCGTTGCCGTCACCGCGCGGGCGCATGCTCTTCACGTTGGACATGAGGTCGCGGAGGTCCATGCCGGAGAGCGCTTCAAACAGCGCCGGCACCTGCGCCGCGATCTTGGTCATGTCGCCGGTGAGCTTGAACGAGCCGGCGGAACCCTCATTGCCGGTGGAGACGATGGTGACCTTATCCACCTTGGAAAGAGGCTCTGACATGGCGCGCACGATTTCCGGAAGGCTGGCGATCAGGCGGTCGACGACGGCAGCCTGGCTCCATTCCTGATAGGCTTCGGCCTTCACGTTCATCGCTTTCGCTTCGGCCTCGCCCTTCTGGAAGATGATGGAGGCTTCCGCTTCGCCCTGGGTACGAATGGCCGACGCGCGGCCTTCCGCTTCCATGGTGAGACGCGTCTTCTCCGCAGCGGCCAGCGTTTCGATGCGCTGACGGCTGATTTCCGCTTCCTTCAGGACGGTGGCGATCAGCTCTTTCTCATGGCGCAGAATTTCCGCTTCCTGCACCTTGATCTGCTGCTCTTTCTCCACCTGCTGAACCTTCACCTGCTCGGCAATGACCTGCTGTTGCGTGATATTGGTCTGCAACTCATAGGCTTTGTCGGCAGCCGCCTGTTGCTTGCGGCTTTGCTCGGAGTAATTCGCCTTCGAGATGTCGAGGTCGCGCTGCGCTTCGGCCTGTTTCGCCAGCGATTGCGTTTCCGCGAGCACGCGCTCCTGATCCGCAGCAGCCTTCGCTACAGCAGCTTCGCGAGTGGCGTTGGCGCGGCGAATCGCGGTGTCGCGCTCGGCCTCGGCCGACGCGATATCGGCATCGCGCTTAATGCGCACGATGTCGGGACGGCCCATGCTGGTGATGTACTCGTTCTTATCGCGCACCTCTTTGATGGTGAAGGAAACCACTTCGAGCCCCATCTTGCTCATGTCATCCGCGCAGGTGCCGCGCATGCGGTCGGCCACCATCTCCGGCTCTTTCACGATTTGCTCGACGGTGAGCTGGCCGATGATGCCGCGCAAGTGGCCTTCCATCACGAGGCGGATGAGGCCTTCGCGCTGGGGAGGCGTCTTGGTGAGGAACTGCTCGGCCGCGGTCAGGATGGATTCCTGATCGCTGCGGACTTTGATTTGCGCCACGGCTTCGACGGTGACGGCGACGCCTTGTTTCGTATAGAGGTCCTGTTGCGGTGCAACGTCAAACGACATCAGCTCCAGCGACAGCTCGCGGCAGCTTTCCACCATCGGGAAGATGATGGTGCCGTGGCCCTTGATAACGCGGGGGCCGCGGAAACCGTAGACGATGAGGGCCTCATTCGGGCCGGCCTTGCGAAACATTCTGGCCATCATGCCGGAAAGAATGATCACTACCAGCAGGCAAATTCCAACAACGACAGCATAATAGGTGCTTGTCATAACGCCTGATCCTTTCCATCAGGACCGTTACTGTTGTGAGAGGGATGGTTCGCGACTGGGGACGATGCCTCTCCGGCAACTTCGTCCCACGGGCGCACATACGCGATGCCCTGCTCGTAGCGCATCACGACCACTTCAGTGCCGCGCGCCAGCATGGTGCTGGAATCGCTGCGCGCGTGCGCAAAATGGCGGCTGCCATTCTGCGAAAACTGAATCTCGCCGGTGCCGTTTTCGCGGATCGGGCTGGTAACCAGTCCGAAGACGCCCTGGATGGCGGTGTCGGCCGCGGTCAACTCCTTCTCGTGCGGCAACAACACTTTGGCGAGGAACCAGAACAAGATCGATCCGCCCGCGAGGCCGGTGATCGAGGCCAGCAACAGCACGGTGAGGAACGCAAGATCCCCGCTGCGCGTGAGCAGATAACCGCAGCCGCCAAACCAGCAGAGGAACGCGGCCAGAGTGAATCCGTTGATGGGGCTCGCGCTCGATTTTCCTCCACGCGCATGCGGGACGTGAGCCTGCGTTGGCGCGTGACTGACGGCGTGTCCGGGGTGCACATGCACGTGGATATGCCCGATGTGCAGATGGGTGAACGCGCCCAGCGCGGACAGGATCGTGAGCGAGAGTCCGAGCGTGAAGCAGATGAGATAGAAAGTGGTCATGGCTCAACCTCCCTGCTGCTTTTCTTTCCGCGTTTAGCGGGCGCGCTGGATTGCGCACGCGGAGCGGGACGCGCAGGCGCAACTGGCCGCGCGGGTGCAGCTGTGTGGGTGCTTCCCCCGGTGCTGAGGACGTCAAGCAGACGGTCCACCAGGCCGGGTGTATCAATGACGGCGCGTAGCATCAGCAAACAGCGCCGCGATTCGTCGTGGCGCGCGACAGCCAGCAGTGCCTGGCGAAGCTCGGGATCGCGGCGGAAGCGTTCTGCGCCGCTGACCAGCCAGAGGTCCAGCTTGTCTTCGAGCATGCGCGCATCGCTCTGCAACTCCACGTGGTAACCCTCAGGGTCGTCGACCAGGTAGCCAGGGTGGACGTTGAAGAACTTCGCGAGCACCTGGCGCGAGGTGTTGGTCAGGTGCGGGCGCGCACCGCTTTCGATCTGCGACAGGTAGCTCTGGCTGAAGGCGGAGTCCGTTTCCGCGCGGATGGCGCGCACCAGTTCCTGCTGGGTCATGGCGCGTCCCATGCCGCGAAGATTGCCTTCGACTTCGCGCAGATAACGGATTTTTTCGCCGAGTTTCATGGGTTTATTGCAGATCGCAATCATCATATCGCGATTTGCAATGCTGTCAAGCGAAATCGGAAAGTGGCAGAAAATGCTGAATTTAGGGGCCGATCCGGCTAGAACGCTTCAGGCTGGGCGGTGTCCGCGTTCCAGTCGGGAGGCTGCTGATCGAGCAGGTTGCGGACGAAGAAATCGAAGAGCTTGCGATTCGTATAGCGCGCATAAGGGCCGCGTGTGCCGTGGTCTGCGCCGGGCACGACGAGCAGGCTGAAGGTTTTATTCGCGTGAATGAGCCGGTCGACGACCTGGTAGGTAGAGGCGGGATCGACGTTGTGATCCATTTCGCCGACCACGAGCAGCAGCTTGCCTTTAAGACGCCAGGCGTTGTCGACGTTGGAGGATTCGGAATACTGCGGGCCGACGGGCCACCCCATCCATTGCTCGTTCCACCAGATTTTGTCCATGCGGTTGTCGTGGCAGCCGCTGTTGGAGACGGCGACTTTGTAGAACTCCGGATGAAAGAGCACCGCGCCCATCGAGCTTTGGCCGCCGGACGAGGTGCCGAAGATGCCGACGCGCGAGATATCGTACCAGGGATACTTTGCGGCGACGGCTTTGTGCCAGAGGATGCGATCGGGGAATCCGGCATCGCCTAAATTGTGCCAGGCGACGTCGTGGAAGGCGCGGGATCGGTTGTTGGTGCCCATGCCGTCCATCTGCACGACGACGAAGCCGAGTTGCGTGAGCGGCTCGATTCTTGCGGAGAAGGATTTGGGGACGAAGGAGCCTTGCGGCCCGGCATAAATATCTTCGACGACGGGATACTTCTTTTTCGGATCGAAGTTTGCGGGGCGATAGATGACACCCCAGATGTCGGTGACGCCGTCGCGACCCTTCGCGGTGAAGACTTCAGGCGGCTGCCATCCCGCGGCTTTCAGCTTGCTGATGTCGGCCTGCTCGACGACCATGAGCTGCTGGTTATCGTCGGTGCGGAAGAGGGCCATGGTGGGCGCGAGGTCGATGCGCGACCAGGTATCGACGTAGTATTTGCCGTCGTGCGAAAACTCGACGTGATGATTGGCGGCCACGGGCGTGAGCGGCGTTAGGCCGGTGCCATCGAAGTTGATGCGGTAGGCGTGGACGTAATAAGGATCCTCGGCGGCGTTCATGCCACTGGCTTCAAACCAGATTTGGCGTTTCTGCTCGTCGACGTGGTCTACCGCGCGGACCACCCAGTTCCCTTTCGTGATTTGGTTTTCGACTGCGCCGGTTTTTCCGTTGAGCAAATAGAGGTGTTCCCAGCCATCGCGCTCGGAGGCCCAGATGATCTCTTTGCCGTCGGCAATGTCGTCACGGTAGACCTTGCCGGTGTCGAACTGGTTGGCGACCAGCGGCTCGTAGTTGACGAAGGTCGAGCTGGATTCGTCGATGAGGGCGCGCGCTGCGCCGGTGTGGCCGTCGACTTCAACGACGCGGAAGAGTTGGTGGCCGCGCTGGTTGTAGTCGAAGGTGAAGCCGCGGCTGTCTTTCCACCAGTTGGCCGAGCCGAGGTCATAGGGATTGGGAAACAGCGCGTTGTCGATGGGAATGGCGCGCTTCGCAGCAACATCGAAGAGGACCGGTTGCGGCAGCGCGAGAACGTCGCCGGCCTTGGGGTAGACCATGGTGGAGAATTTAGGCTGGAGCTGATCCCTGGGGGATGACTCGACGTAGTTGACGACGCGCTTGTAGCCGGGACGGATGTGATACGCAACGAGGTGCGTGGAATCCGGCGACCAGGCGATGGTGGAAAAAGCGAAGTAGTTCCCTTGTGAGCCGTCGGTGCTGAGCGCGATGTGCTGCTTGCCGTCCTTCGATCGGACATAGACGTTGAAGTTGAGAATGTAGGCGAGCCAGTTGCCATCGGGCGAGGGTTTGATTTTCTGCTCGCCGTTTTCGGGCAGCGGAGTGTCGTCGTAGCCGAAGTCGTCGTCGTATTCGTCGTCGCCGACGTGCAGCGCTTCCTGTTTAGCGCAGGTGTAGGCGTGGAGGTCGCAGCGCCAGCGAATGTTGTCCATCAAAAACGTGATGGCGGAATCGCCGTCGGCAAAGCGGAAGTGGGTGAACGGCAGCGTGGCGGCGGTAGTGCTTGAACCGCTGGCGGCGGATAAGGCCGCGGCGAGTTTTGCGTGATCGAAGGCCGGCTGTTTGGTCTTTGCATCAGCGTCGACCAGCATGAACTGATGGCCGCCCTCGACCTTGAGGCGGTAGACGAAGCGATCGGCAGTGGCGTCCCAGTCCGGGGGCTCAGGCAGATTGAGGACCAGCGCGCCGTACTTCTCAGGAAGATCGAGGGCTCGATCGTAGTCGGCGCGCGTGACCTGAGCGCTTGCCGCGATTCCGAAGCTTGCCACCATGGCCAGACAAATTGCACCCACTCGCTGCATGCGTCCTCCTGAAGAGCCGTTGCAAGGTATTTCCGTATCTGACCACAGACGGCGGCGGGAGCGCGAGTATTCCGCTGAAGGCGCGCAGGCCCTATGATGGATTGTTTGTGTGTCGTCTGAGGTGCGGAACGGTTCGCAAACTGTATTCGGGATGAGGGGTGATGCGATGGGTCGGATTGCAGGATGGTGCGGGGTTCTTCCCCTGTTATTGGCGGCATGGGCGATGGGGCAGCAGACGCGGCCGCCGGCGGTGCCGCTGGTGGTGCACAATCCGTACTTCAGCATCTGGTCGATGAACGACCGGCTGACGGATGGGCCGACGCGGCACTGGACGGGCGCGGAGCAGCCGATGACGGGGCTGGTGCGCATCGATGGCGCCAATTACCGGTTTATGGGGCGGTATCCTGGCGACGTGCCGGCGCCGGAGCAGAAATCGCTGCAGGTAACGCCGACGCATACCGTCTATGCGTTTACCGGGGCCGGTGTTGACCTGCAGGTTTCGTTCTTCACGCCCGCGTTTCCGCAGGATCTGGATGTGCTGTCGCGGCCGGTGACGTATCTGACGTGGACGGTGACGAGCGCGGACGGCAAGGGGCACAAGGTGGACCTGCTGCTCGATGTGAATTCGCGCATCGCCGTGGATACCGACAATCAGAAAGTGACGTGGGGACGGTCGAAGCTGCCGGGGCTGACGGTGCTCAACGTTGGGTCGCGCGACCAGCAGCCGCTGAACCGTTCGGGCGACAATTTGCGCATCGACTGGGGATATTTTCATCTGGCCGTTCCGGATGATGAGAACGCGGCGACGGCGCTGGCGTCGGGATCGGTGGAGAGCTTCCTGAAGGATGGAACGCTGCCGGATTCCGACGATCTGGAGATGCCGCAGACGCCGCGGGATGGCGCGGCGAGTCCCGCTGTGGTGTTTCACGTGGATTGCAACGCCGGGCACGCGGAGCAGCGTCATGTGCTGCTGGCATATACGCAGCAATTCGCCATTGAATACCTGCAGCAAAAACTGCGTCCCTACTGGCAGCGCAATGGCGAGACGGTGTCTGCCATGCTGGCGCAGGCGGCAACGGATTACGCGGCGCTGGAGGCGCGCGGCGAACAATACGATCGCGAGCTAACGGCGGATTTAACGCGCGCGGGCGGCGAGGGATATGCGCAACTGGCGGTGGTGGCGTACCGGCAAACGCTGGGCGCGCATGCGCTCGTAGCGGATCTGCATGGGGTGCCAATGCTGTTTGCCAAGGAGAATTTTTCCAACGGCGATATTGCCACCGTGGATGTGCTGTATCCGTCGGCGCCGTTTTTCCTGTTCTTCAACCCGGCGCTGCTGGAGGGACAAGTGCGGCCGGTGCTGGAGTATGCAGCGCTGCCGCGATGGAAATTTCCGTTTGCTCCGCACGATCTGGGGCGGTTTCCGCTGGCGAATGGGCAGGAATACGGCGGCGGCGAGCGCACGGAAGACGATCAGATGCCGGTGGAGGAGAGCGGCAATCTGCTGATTCTGGGAGCGGCGCTGGGGCAGACCGAGGGCGACTGGCACGTAGCTCGCGAATTCTGGCCGCAATTTACAAAGTGGGCGGAGTACGTTCGCACCAAGGGGCTCGATCCGGAGAACCAGCTGTGCACGGACGACTTTGCCGGACACCTGGCGCATAACGCGAATCTGTCGATCAAGGCCATTGAAGGGTTGGGCGCGTATGCGCAGATGGCTAAAGGACTGGGCAAGAACGACGTGGCGGCGGATTATTTGTCCGCGGCGCGCGGGATGGCTGCGCAGTGGGAGAAGATGGATCGCGATGGCGACCACTACAAGCTGGCGTTCGACCGGCCCGGAACGTGGAGCCAGAAGTACAACCTGGTGTGGGATCAGCTGCTGGGGGTCCAGCTGTTCGATCCGCAGATTCGGCAGACGGAGCTCAAATTTTATCAGCAGCACCTGAACGTCTACGGACTGCCGCTGGACAGCCGCGCGGATTACACAAAGCTGGACTGGGAGTTGTGGACAGCGACGCTGTCGAGCGATCCGGCGCAATTCCGCGCGCTCGTCGATCCACTTGTGAAGTGGATGAACGAGAGCTCTTCGCGCGTGCCGCTGACGGACTGGTACGACACGAAGACAGGGCGGCAGGTTGGATTTCAGGCGAGGTCGGTGGTGGGCGGCTTGTACATCAAGGCGCTGAGCGATCCGTCGTTGGCCGCGCAATGGCGAGCGAAGGCGAGCCACTAACTCCTAAGCAGTAGCCCGCACCTTGCTGGCGATCTCGCGCAGCTCGGGGAGAACGTCGCCGAGAGCCACCGGCTGGGCTGTGCGCGTGCCAAGGCCGAAGTAGACCTTGCGGTAGAGCGCGTAGAGCTGGTCGCAAACCGCTGTTGCGGCGGGTCGAGGCGTGAAAACGGCGTATTGCGGGCAGAGGGAATCCTGCGCTGTCTGGATGGTTGGGAAGGCGCCAGCAGCGACCATGGCGAAGATGCCGGAGCCAAGGCTGGTGGGGATGTTGGCGGGAACCAGGACGGGCTTGCCGAGCACGTCCGCGTAGACCTGGTTGAGCACCGCGTTGTTTTGGGGAATGCCGCCGGCGTTGATGACGCGCTCCACGGGCACGCCGTACTCCGCCATGCGCTCAAGGATGATGCGCGTGTGGAAGGCCGTGCCTTCGATGGCCGCAAACAGCTCGTCCTGCGCCGAGTGGACCAGATTCCAGCCGAGCGTGATGCCGCCCAGTTCCGCGTTCACCAGCACGGTGCGGTCACCGTTGTCCCACGAGAGGCGCAGCAGGCCGGTTTGGCCGGCGCGATAGGCTTCAAGGCCTTTCGACAGCTCGGCAACCTGAGTGCCGGCGCGGCGGGCGATGGCTTCGAAAATATCGCCGGTGGCGGAGAGCCCTGCTTCAATGCCGGTGTATTGCGGATGGACGCTGCCGGGGACGACGCCGCAGACGCCGGGGATGAGCCGCGTCTCCTTCGCCATGGCGATGATGCAGGTGGAGGTGCCGACCACGTTGACCACGTCGCCTTCCCTGCAACCGGCGCCGAGGGCGTCCCAATGCGCGTCAAAGGCGCCGACGGGAATGGGAATGCCGGGGCGCAGACCCAGCTCGGCCGCCCATTTGGGGGCGAGGTGTCCGGCGAGATGGTCGGAGGTTTCGTAATCGCCAGCCAGTTTTTCACGAATGCCCTCGAGGAGCGGATCGAGTTTGGAGAAGAAGGCCTGAGGCGGAAGACCGCCCCACTTCGGGTTCCACATCCACTTGTGGCCCATGGCGCACACGCTGCGCTTCGCCTGGCGCGGAGATGGGATGCCGCAGAGCGTGGCCGCCACCATATCGCAGTGCTCAAAAGCGGAGGCGAAACGGCCGCGCTTGTCCGGATTGTGCCGCAGCCAGTGCAGTAGCTTGGCAAAGCCCCACTCGTGGGAATAGACGCCGCCGCACCACTCGATGGCCTCGAGGCCGTCGCTGTGGGCGAGCGCGGTAATCTCCTGAGCTTCGGACTTGGCGCGATGGTCGCACCAGAGGTAGTAGTCGTCCAGCGGCTTCATTTGGGCGTCAACGGGGATGACGCTGGAGCCGGTGGTATCGAGCGCAATGGCGGCAATGTCATCGCCCTCGACGCCAGCCGATTTGATGGCTTCGCGGGTTGCCTCGGCTAGTGCGCTCATGTGGTCCGCGTGGGACTGCGTCGCGTAGTCAGGGTCTTCGCGGCGGCGATGCAACGGATATTTGCCCAGAGCCGTTCCCAGACGGCCGCGTTCGCTGTCGATGATCGACACGCGGACGCTCAAGGTCCCAAAATCCACTCCTGCGACAATGGCCACGTTGACTTCCCCTTTTTGGGTCGGGCAAACGTTTACCCAACCCCGGATAAACAGCGAAGATTGATTATCAACTCTTCGGCGATGATTCGGCCAGCGATAAGGCAGCCGGATAACCCCGTGGCAGGCGGAAAATATTGAGAAACTGCCGGAATTGCTTGGAAAACCGACGCCTCGCCGATGTTCCTTTCGCCTGCCGTTTGCATCTGACGTGTCATAGCTTGCGGGAGTCTCGAACTCCCAATGACCTCCTATGCTCGAAACGCACTTTGCACGATTGCGCGCCCTCTGGGTGTTGATCCCGGCCATCCTCCTGGAGATTGGCTGTCTTGCGGGCCCTGCGATGGCGCAGACCCAGACACCGCCCACCACGGTGCCGTCCAACCAGGATTACACGCGGCGCGAGATCCAGCCCAATTTGAACGTCGACCGCGATCCGGTGCTGTCGCCCGATGCGGCGGACAACGGACCGGTGACGGCGGCGACCTCCCAGACTGCCACCAAGCAGGGGAGCATTTATACGCTGCACGAGAACGTAGACGAAGTGCTGTTGCCGTGCACCGTGGTCGACGAGAACGGGCGGTTGGTAACGGACTTGACGCAGCGCGACTTCCGCGTGTGGGAAGACAATGTTCCGCAGACGATTTCGTCGTTTGAGCATCGCGACGTTCCGATTTCGCTGGGAATTCTGGTCGACAATTCCGGCTCCATGCGGGACAAACGCAACACCGTGGACGCTGCGGCGCTGGACCTGGTGCGCCAATCCAACCCCCAGGATGCGGCGTTCGTGGTGAATTTCAACGACAAGGCGTATCTCGATCAGGGATTCACGTCGAACATCAGCTATCTGGAAAAAGGGCTCTCGCATTACGACGCACGCGGCACCACGGCGATTTACGATGCGGTGGTTGCCGCCGCCGATGAGCTTTCCAAGCACGGGCGATCGAAGCCGGTGCTGCTGGTAATTACCGATGGCGAGGACAACGCCTCGCGGCTCACGCTGGCTGAGGCGGTGCGCCGGGTGCAGCAGTTGAACGGCCCGGTGGTGTATACGATTGGGCTGCTCTACGACGCTGAAAGCAAGCAGGAAGAGGACAATGCGCGCTATGCGCTGCAAACGTTGGCGAATGAAACGGGCGGCGTGGCGTACTTCCCGCAATCGCTGCGGGATGTTGAGGGGATTGCGACGGAAGTGGCGCAGGTCATCCGCAATCAATACACGGTGGGCTACCACTCGACGAGATCTCCTTCGCTGGGTGGCTACCGTCGGGTGCACGTAGTGGCGCTGGGGCCGAAGCACGCCAACCTGACGGTGCGAACGAAGAACGGCTACTATCCGCAGGAAATCAAGAAAATGCACAACACGGACGCGCAGACCGCGCAGGAGATCCAACAGGGTACGGAACATCCGTAGGTGCCGGAGCTGGGCGTTTAGCGCGTAGCGTCTAGCGTGTAGAAAGACAGAGGCTGACGCTACGCGCGGAATCACCCCTCTTCCAAACCCGCCTTGCAAGGTGCCAAGCCTTCCACACTCGTCTTCATTGCCTCCAGCAGCCTGCACACAGCCAAATCCAATACCCTCGATCGGGCACGCCACCCGTACGTCGAAGCTCAGCTTTCCAACGGCTTCGGCAGGTATCCTGCGGCATATCGATACTGGAATCCTGCAGGAATCCAGCGGCAGACGTGGGGATCATTTGTTCACCCTGCAGAGTATTGAGAAGCCCTTCACCGCGACTCCTGAGCCACCGACAAAAAGAAAGCGGAGCCGCGAACGGCTCCGCCCTTGAGAAGATCGGCTGCGACTCAGTACAGATGGAAGTCGACGTCGACGACCAGCCGCACCGAGACCGGATGCCCCTGGAACATGGCTGGATGGAACTTATACAGCCGCACCGCTTCGATGGCTTTCTGATCGAGGCCCATACCGAGGTGCTTCACCACTTCAATGTTTTCCGGATTGCCGTTGGAATCCACAATCATCTGAATTTCGACGATGCCCTGATATTTCTGCTGACGCGCTTCATCGGTGAATTCCGGCTGGACGGAATGGATGAGTTGGGGCGCAGTTACGCCGCCGCCAACACTCATGACGCCGCCGCCGTATCCGCCGCCGGTGCCCGCGCCGAGACCAGCGCCATGGCCGGAGCCGATGCCGCCGCCGAGTCCCTGACCAAATCCCGAACCGCTGCCGGAACCCTGCGAGGCCATGGCGACCTGCGGGGAATTGGGAACGCCGACATTGGGCATGGCGCTATTCGATGGCAACTTGATTTGCTGCGGAACCTGAATCGCCTCCGGCTGGGCCAGCTTCGGGTTATCGATCTTCATGATCTGCGGCGCCACGGTCTGCACTTTCACCATTTTCGGCAGATGACCCCGTGTGGGCTCGATGATCTGGTGCGCACCGCCTCCGCCCCCACCGCCCATGGGCTTGGGAGCCGGAATGGTCGGGGGGATATACGGCCGGAAGGTGATGGGCGTGATGATCTGCGCCTTCTGGACGACGACGTGAGTGTGCGTTGTCAGCGTAAACCACAGCACGGTGGTGATGACCACCACGTGCATGATGAAGGATATGGTGCTGGAAGTGGGATCCCGGGGCGACGCCAACGGGTCAGAGACCGCAACCGCGTGCGAGGTCAAATGCAATGGCGGCTGCTGCACGGGAAACAAGGTGTCTTTGATGTTTTCGACCAGAGTAGCGAGGAGCGACTGCTCCGGGAGACCCTTCCCGAAGACGACTGGCTTTGAGCACAGGTAGAGCCCGCTGCTGGATCGCGCAGCGGAAAGCTCATCTTGCGTTTCGAGTTCAGGGGACTTCAGAACGGGATAGCCCATAATTATTTACCGGGAGGCAGAACGCCCGGCTCCTCCTTGATGATGGCGATCAATGTCGTGCTTGGGAGACCGGCTCGCCGCTTGGCGTGCGCGGCGGCCCTCCCAGGAAACTCAGTTACCAAATTCCTTTATCGCTGCCGGTGAGCTTGTATCCAACGGCTGCCGCAGTCGCGAGCCACGGCAACAAGCCGAGGCGAACGCTGCTGGTCAGCGCCCGTTTGCGCAGCAGTCCGGTCAGCTGGGTACGATACAGACCGGCGGACTGCGGCATAATCGGAACGCGGATAAAATCCCGCGCGAAGTAAACGAGGTCGCCGCCAAAACGAGCGGAATCCTTTACAAATTGCGGCAGGCCGAGGTCTGTGCCCCGGTACTGCCTGACGTAATCCGAAACAATCGTCAGATAGGTTGCGACGCCTTCCCAGATACCGACATCGTGAGCCGCCGACCGCAGTTCCCTGCAGTCGAGATCCCTGGAAGTGACCAGGGTTGCGGAGTCCACGATGTCGCAGACCCGGAAGTAAAAGTGGCGATACATGCGCTGCAGCGTCGAGATCATCAGGCGATCTGAAGCCGAGGGCACGCGAAAGGTGTGACCATTCATCTGCACGGAACGCGAGCGGCCCGGCAGGCGCGAAGCCAGCAGGGTTTGCTCGCCGGTCTGACCGAGCCGGCCAATATGCACTTCCACTGGCTCCGGCAATCCCGGAATTTCGAAATTCCACTTGCATGCGAGACGGTCTCCCCAGCTACGATGTGCAATTTGCGCACCAAACCGGCGCGTCATCATGGCACAGATGGCCGGAGGGGCTGCATTCGAGTAGAGATCGAGGTCGCTGCCGAGATCGGGCCAGTGGTCCAGGGACTTCATCACCGTCACGTCGAACTGGTCAGCCTGAAAGGCACCGCAAATCTCAGCCAGGAAGTCAACGGCTTTGGCAATGCGCGCCCGTTCCGCGTCCAGGGCGGTCTGCGCCCACTCGGCGCGGGTGGAGTCTCCGGCTTCAAGCATGATGCCGCGAAGGATCTCCATGGCGCGCACGATGACGTGGTTGGAATCGGCCAGGGCAACGAGAGCATCGAATTCTTCCCTGCTGATGGCCTGCCAGGCCGATGTGGTCTCTGCGTGCCCCAGCGAAAGCAGTAGCAGGGATAGCTTGCTCATGAGATCGCCGGAAGTGTTCAATTCAGAAGGTTTAGCCATGGTGTTTCGAGGGTTCCTCATCGCTGTTGTGGCGTCTTCGGGTTCGCTGGCGCTGGTTCGGGCTGCGAGGTACCGTACCTCGGAGTCAGTTCAATGGGTCCAGTTTCGCTGCGTCGTTCCTGGGTGTAGACCTGCAGTTCGCTATCCACTTTGTGCGTGCTGTTGCCTGCAACGGAGGCGATACGTGTTCCCTGCGCTCCAGCCTGCGAGGCGAGGCCTACGCGGACGTTGGCATCGCTGGCTTTGCGGGCGCGATCATAGAAGAATTGCGCAGTTTCCAGATCGCCATCTCGCTCTGAAACGTATCCAAGGTTGTTCAGCGTAAAGGCGCTGTTGGGGTCAGCCTTGTAGGCGTCGAGAAAATCCTGCCTCGCTGCGTCCCAATTGTTCTCATTGATTTCATAGACGCCGCGAACCTCCAGCATGGTGGCCTGAGCACGGTTCACATCCATGTTGCGCATTTTATTGCGCAAGTTTGCCGCACTATGTGCAGCCACTTCGGATAGCGGCTTTCCACGCGTCGCAGGATTCAGGGCGATGACCACGGGATCTTTGGTCCGGGAAGCAGCGACTTCGTCGTAGTACTTCAGCGCGCTCTCGTAGTCGCCCACCGCTTCATTGGCGACGCCGAGATTATTCAGGGTGAAGGCATTTTGCGGGTCCAGCTTCAGAGCCTGCTCCAGCACCGCTTCGGCCGCGAAGCCGTGATCCTGTGCGAGCAGCTCGAGGGCGCGGATGTTCATCCGGTTGACGCGCATCGGCGAGTTTCTGAGCCCGTCGATGGCGTACATCATGGGTTTGCCGCGCAAATCCTTCTCGTCGCTGCGATCGATGATGGCCCCGCAGCCCTGCTCTGCTGCGAGCTTGTAGAAGGTCTCAGCGCGCTCCAGTTGCCCTTGCAGTTCCGACACGTATCCAAGATTGTTGAGCGTGAAGGGGTCGACCGGATCGAAGAGATAGGCCTTATAGAAGAGGGCCTCGGCCTTGTCGTATTGGTGCTTCTGCACAGCCTCAACGCCATCGCGATTGAGGCGCTGCACCGGCGTGAGCTTGCTGCGCGCTGGAATCGAAATGTGGAGATCGCGAGCCTGGGCCACCGGAGCAGCGGCGCAAACGATCAGTCCCAGCGCGGCAATCAATTGAAGCCGGTTTACATGCATATAAATCAGAGGGTTCCCGATCGGGCTGAAGTGCCGGGCCGTAGGGACATACCGGATTGGATGCGGATGAGCCCGAGGTGTTGCCGCCATCGCACGAATGCCGCGAAGGAAATGTGCGAATGAGGCCACCGCGCAGGTGCGGGCATCATCCAAGGACTTGCCGACGATGCCGAAAGCCACGATCTACAACATGATTCGTCTCTGCGCCATCGCGATGGTCAGCACCATGGCGATGGCGCAGTCTACTGCTTCCGCACCGCAAACAAGTCTGGATTCGATCCCGCCCCCTGCCGTCGCGCCGGAGGCAAAAAACCTGCCGCCGATTCCCACCGGCAAGAGCACCGTGATTGGCGGAGAAATCCGCAATGTAGATCCTGTGCGCGATCAAATTACGCTGAAAGTTTTCGGCGGAAACGACACCATGAAGATCCTCTTCGATGAGCGAACCCAAGTTTATCGCAACGGACAGAGGATTCCAGTGCTCACGCTGAAGCCGGACAGCCACGCGTCCATCGAAACCACGCTGGATGGCGACAGAGTTTTTGCGCTGCGTATTCATATGTTGTCGCAACTGCCGGAGGGAGAATGCGAAGGCCAGGTGATCAGCTATACCCCTGGCCCCGGCATCCTCATACTGAACGCTACCCTGTCGCGACAACCGATCCGGCTCCGCGTACCGAACGGCACGCCGATTGGACGCGTCGGCCAGAGGAGCTTCTCCGGAGGCCAGCGCGGAATGGACGATTTGGCGCGTGGCACGCTGGTGGATGTGAAATTCAACGCAGCGGCGCGCAATGGTGAAGGCGTCGCCACGCATATCGATATCCTCGCAACACCGGGAGCAGCCTTCACCTTTAGCGGGAACGTTTCCGTGCTCGATGTGCACGACGGCGAGTTGACCATCGTGGATCCGCACGACAACCAGAGCTACCAATTCTTCTTCTACCCAACCCAGTTGTCCATCTCTTCCAAGTTGCATGAGGGTTCGCTGGTCCAGGTGACGGCGAACTACGACGGATCCCGCTACGTGGCCACCCAGATTACGATGGAGTGAATGGCATCCGGCAACCGGCGGGATTTCCTCAAGTTCTGCGTCACTTCGGCTCCGGCCCTGGCTCTGGGGAGGCGCGCCGGTGCGCTCCTCGCGTCTACGCTTCCCGTGGAACCGCAGCAGTGGCGCACGCCTGCGACGATCGACCGTTATATTGATCCCCTGCCGCGGATGCGGCGCATGGAGCCGCACGCCACCCGCGGCAACACGACGGAGTACCGCGTTCGCATGGTGGAATTCAGAAAACAGCTGCACTCGCAGTTGCCGCCGGCGAAGCTGTGGGGCTATGAGGGGCAATATCCAGGGCCGGTGTTCGAGGCGATGCGTGGCAAGCCCGTCGAAGTAATCTGGAAGAACGATCTGCCACTCGAGCACATCTTCCCCATCGATCCGCATATTCATGGCGCCATGCCGCCGTCTCCGGCCGTGCGCACCGTTCCGCATCTGCACGGCTCACGAACGACCTCTGAGAGCGATGGGCTGCCCGAGAAGTGGTTTAAGCCGGGACAATTCGCGGTGTACCACTATCCGAATGAGCAGCAGGCAGCGACGCTGTGGTATCACGATCACGCTCTGGGGATTACGCGGCTCAATGTCTATGCGGGGATGTCAGGATTCTATTTGCTGCGCGACCCGCAGGAGCTGGGGATGCAACTTCCGTCCGGCGATTACGAGGTTCCGCTGGTCCTGCAGGATCGCAAGCTCGACGACCACGGACAGCTTCTCTATGTGCCGACGAACGAAGATGGTTCCCTGACGCCGCGGAGTAAGTGGGGGCCGGAGTTCTTTGGTGACCTGCCGGTGATCAATGGCGCGGCCTATCCGCATCTTGAGGTGGAGCCTCGCAAGTATCGGCTGCGCCTACTAAATAGCGCCAACTCCCGATTCTTCAATTTGTATTTCAACCTCGCGCGCCACGCTACCGACGTCCCGTCCCTTGTGCCGTTTCACCAGATCGGCTCGGACGGTGGGTTCTTGGCGGCTCCCGTTGAGTTACAGAAGGTATTGCTGGGGCCCGCGGAACGCGCGGATGTGATCGTAGACTTTACTGGGCTCGACGGGAAAACCGTCACGCTCTCCAACGATGCCCCCTCGCCTTATCCGGGATGGACCACGCTCACAATGCAGCATGCTCCGCTGAGCGAGCTGATGCAGTTTCGCGTGACGCTTTCTCTTTCCGCCGGGGGAAAGCCATTCAGCATGCCCACGCAGGTTCCAATGGAGCGCTACGACGCGGCGCATGCTCTAGTTGCGCGCGACTTTGTATTGACCGAGCTGATGGACACATCGGGGCAATCGCTGGGCGTCCGCATCAATAATAAGAGCTACGACGACCCGGTAACCGAGACGCCACAACTGGGCTCGCTGGAGAGGTGGCGCTTCATCAACACAACCGACGATGCTCACCCCATGCATCTGCACCTGGTGCAATTTCAAATCCTGGAGCGTCAGGGATTCGATCGCGCGGCGTATAGCCAGGGACGACTTGCGCTGGTGGGGACGCGGCGGCCGCCGGCAGCCCATGAGGCGGGCTGGAAGGACACAGCGGTCGTCAATCCAGGAGACGTGTTGACGCTGCTGGTTCCATTTGAAGGCTATGCCGGGCGCTATGTCTTCCACTGCCACATGCTGGAGCACGAAGACAACGACATGATGCGGCCGTACGAAGTGATCGCGGCGAAGGATCCGGCACAATAACCCAAACGGAACGAGCCGGCAATCTCAGGTTTGAGGATTGCCGGCTCTCGATCGCAGTTACTGACCGAAACTCGTTGGAGTGCACTTGCTGTTGTTTGGATCGGACACCGGTGTGGGAGGTGATGGTGGCGTGGCCCAGGGGATGCCGGTGAAGTCGAAGAAGTCGAGCAGGTTCGGTTGCGCAGCATCGCGCGGGGTCAGGTGCGCGGAGGAGCTGATGAAGCGGTTCTCCACGAACTTGATGACGGCAGTGTGGTCCATGGGAATGTGCGACACATAGTGCGCCCGCGAGAAGGGCGAGATCACGATGTCCGGCACGCGGAAGCCAAGCTGTGCGGCAAAGCCATCTTCGGCCGGCGCATCGGTCGACACAGCGCCCGGGTCGACACTGCTCAGGTCGCAGTGCAGGGTCGGTGTACCGCTGGCCGGAAGGCACGGCCAATAGCTGTCCGCATTGACAGCGATCCCGGAGATATCCGGAATGCTGGTCGCCGCTTCACCCCCGACCATGGGATCGGTGTTGTCGTTGGAGTGGCCGGGGACAGGCGGGACGTGTTCGTAAGGACCGCCGCCTTCGTCGTAAGCAAAGAAGAAGACGGAATCCTTCCACGATGTACTTTGCATCAGCGCCGCAACGATCTTCGAGACTTGCAGTTGGCCATTCAGAATCGACTGACCTGAGCCAGGATGTTCGTCGTTGTTGCCGTAACCCGCCTCAATGAAGGCGTAGCTGGGCAACGTACCGTTGGTTAGATCGGTGTAGTACTGCGACAACGGCGCAATATGAGTGGGATCGATACAGAATTCGTCGCTCGGATCGCCCACCACGCTCGAGGGCTCCGTGGGCGGAGTGCAGGTGGCGCCCGACGGATTGTCGTACAAATACTTGGTGGCGTAGGTCAGATAGTTGAAGTCAGTTGCGGGCAGCTTCGAAGTTCCAGTAGCCGCCGGACATTCGTCCTCGTCTTCGCAGTCTGCCTGGTTCACAGAGTAGTAGATCTTCCACGAGACATTCGCCTGATCCAGCTCCTGGTAGATGTTATTGATATCCAGTTGCGGTAGAAGATCGTCGCTCCCCGGATCCTTCACGAGGCCCTGTGTCGTGCCGCCGGTGATGGTCGCGATGCGATTATCGACCGTCTTGCTGGAGACAGGCGAGAACCAGCGGTCTGACAACGCAAACTGCGATGCCATGTAGTAGTAGTAATTCAGGAATCCCTGGTCGTAGTAACCCATGGCCCGCTGCCCGTTGGTGTCGGTAAAGTTACCGGAACAGCCACCGTTGGCGTTGCAGCTGTTCGCGAAGCCCTCCGCGGTGTGGACGAATCCCCCCATCTGGATGGGACGCGTGGCCGCGAAATTATAGGTATTCACGTCGCCGTAGCTCTCCAGCCAAGCTGAGGAGGCGTCGTCGATGCAGGTGCTGGTGAACTTGAACAGCGAGTATTTATCGCCGTTGTCGTTTGTGTTGCTGATGGTGCTCAGCTTGTCGTCGATGCCGTCAACGGCGTAGGTATTGCCGTCAGCGCCTGTGGTCCAGCCGTTTGAGACGCGGTACGGATTCAACATGCCGAAATAGGAATCGAAGGTGCGGTTCTCCTGGAGCATGAAGATGACGTGATCGACGGCATTCACCGTGCCGACGGGATCCACGGTGACGGTTGCGGTGGCAGAGATGGTTCCGCCGCTTCCCGTGGCGGTCGCGGTGTAAGTGGTGGTAGAAGCTGGAGTGACAGACTGTGTGCCGCCGGTCGGCTGGAGGTTATAACTGCTGCTATCGGTGCCGGTCACGGTAACGGTTGTGGAATTCGTTGCAGTCACGGTGAGCAAGGACGGGTTACCCGCCACGATGGTGGTGGGGTTCGCCACTATGGTCACCGTGGGCGGTTCCGTCGAGGAGATGGTCACGGTGGCAGTCGCTGTCGTGCTTCCGCCGGCATTCGTAGCCGTCGCTGTATAGGTCGTGGTGGCCGTGGGTGATACCGTTTGCGTGCCGCCGGTACTGGTCAGCGCGTAACTGCTGTTATCGGTTCCGGTTACTGTCACCGTCGTAGCGTTCGCGGCCACAACCGTAAGAACGGAGGAACCCCCGGGTGCGATGGTCGTGGGATTGGCGGCAATGGTAACCGTGGGGGCCGCAACCGCCGCTACCGTCACGGCGGCGGTTGCCGTTGCTGTTTTTCCGGCACCCCCCGTCGCCGTTGCCGTATAGGTCGTCGTCGCACTCGGCGTAACGCTTTGGGTCCCGCCAGTGCTCTGCAACGTGTAACTGCTGCCGTCGGAACCGGTGACGGTAACGACGGTGGCATTGGTCGCAGTCACCGTCAGCATGGAAGAGGCGCCCGCGCTGATGGACGTCGGGCTCGCGCTGATGGCAACGTTCGGCGGGGGAACGATAACTGTGCCGGAGTTTGCACCGCAACCGGCGATGGGTAACAGAAGAGGGCAGATAGAAACAAACAAAACTGCAGAAAGTGCGCGTCGAACTAACATATAACCATAGGAACTATTCACCGTGTTCTCCTGTCGGGCGTCGCACGTTTGGCCGTGTGACCCGAGGGGGACAGTTGACCTTTGGACGCTGTGATACGGCGGAGGAGTTGTATTCACAGTCCATCCAACTGTCTTGCTAATGGCTAACCTGCATCTGCATAGCCATCGCTCTCGGCACGCTTGATCGTGGAATGGGATTTAGTGTGTGGCTTACGCAAAGGGGCCAACTCCGGCGATTCCGGATCCAGCGGTTCGGCGCCGGCCGACTCAGCAATTCCAATGTTTGCGGCATCTGAATCGTCCGGCAGCAGATCCGCGTCCAGCGTCCAGTTCCCCGACGTTTTGGTGAGCCGTCTTGCCCAGGGGCGAAGCCACTTGCGAGGCCGGCTGCCGCGGAAACCTGCGATGGTGCGCTTGCATTGGTGGAGTTCAAACCAGCGGAGGTAATTGCGAACCACGCTCGCCATGCTCATCTGAATGCCAGCCTCGTAGTTATGCTGGGCCATCTGCCGCTGCAATTCAGGCGACTTGAGGATGGCGATCAGTTTGTCAGACAGGTCGGGGGCATCGCCGGTATTGTAAAAGCTGATGGCCATGTCGTCGTCCGCGGCCATGCAGCGGAAGTCGGGAATATCGGCGCAGACGATGGGAACGCCGTACTCGCATGCCTGATGAGCCGGTCCGCTGGAGCCGGTGGAAGAATCGTAGGGCATCACCAGAATCGAGCTGGTGCGAAACAGTTCCGCGACATCTTTCGTCGGCACATATCCGCGGAATTCGATAGGAAGGTGTTTCGGTTGTGCATCTCGTATCGATTCCCAATACCCAGGCGCCATCGGGTGGTTGCCGCCACCGACAATCAGGCGCGCGTTGGGAATTTTCTTCAGGACAGAGGGAAAAGCTTCCATTAGCGTTTCAAGGCGCTTGTAAGTGCCCCAGTGACCAAAGGCCAGGATGCGCAGCTCAGGATTGCCGCGCTGTGTGAGGTCCGGCGGCCGCGTGACGGTAGTGAATGTTCCGTGAGTGCCGACCAGAATGTTCTCCGCCGAGTATTTCTTCATCAGGGTGCGGCGATAGTTTGACAGCAGCACGGAGACTGAATCCGCTTTCAGGAGGACCCATGTCGCCATGTTGGTACCCAGGCGATAGACTTTCTCGCGTCGGACGCCGGCGTTGGCGAAATTGACGTGCTCAATAATGTGGTGCAGTGTGATGTGGGTATAGAATCCGGCGGCGCGGGTCAGGGCCGGCACCGAGAGGCCGGCAAATGCGGCGAAGGGGTTCTCAGGCGTGCCAAAGCTCGAAAACACCAGGTTGAACCACACCACATCTGGGTTCACGCGTCGAATGGTCTTGAGCAAGCGCACCGGGGTCGCCATGCTCCCAAATTTCCAACACCGAATCACGTTGAAGCCGGGCAGTTCCTGCTGCTTTTCCACGTCGAAGCCATTTTTTTGGCCGTCCGCAGCGGGGGACTCGTCGAGCTCATCCGCAAGAATGGTCAGCTCAATATCCTTGCGCCGCTGAATCTCGCGCGCAATATGGTACGAGTACTCGTTCAGCTGTCGCATGCTGGGTGGAAACGCTGCGATCAAGCAAATCTTCATCGGGTCCCGCCTCAAAAGAGAGTGATGCTCACATAAGGGCGAAACTGCGAGTTCGACCCATGCGTGAAGTTGGGGAAAGTCTCCTGCTGGATCCCTCCAGAAAAGCGAATCGGATATTTCAGATGGACTTCTCCGGTTTCGTCGTTGAACGTGCGACCGAACGGACGCATGTAGGAGACTGTGATCCCGTTCTGGGTCATGTCGTAAAGGTGGTAGCTGCGCGTGTTCTCGTAAGCCGTGGACAGCTGGATGTCCCAATTCCGCGTCGGGGAGAAGTCGATCGTTCCGGCAGGACGCAACGCCTGTGCGGTGCCCGAATTAACGACGAAATCGGAGGGGTGAATCACAAACGGCACGACGCGCCACGAACGCACGTCTTCCGCAATCGCATTGACACTTAGATGCGTCGAAAAGCGCCGCGTTAGGCCAATATAGGAAGATGTGTAGTAGTTTTGGGTGTTTCCCAGGGTCGACGACGTAAAGTTCTGCTTATTCGACCCCCAGCCGGTAATGAGCGCGGTTCTGCCCCACGGAGAACCGACGCGGAAATCCACAGCGCCGCTGAGCGTGGCTTCGCTGAGCGGAGTTTCCGTGAAGGGACCGAAGTCGCGAATGATGTAGCCGGTAACAGAGACCGCATCGAAGAGCGAACTTGTTGAGCCGAATGTGAAAATACGCCCGATATTTTGGTTCATCTGCACGGGTGAGCGCGAATCGCGGCGGATAGTCTCCTGGAAACCGCTGTTGAATGTCACGACGCCGGACCCAATATGCAGCACGGGCGCGACGCCGAAGTTGAACGTTGTGTCAGTCGTGTCGCGATTCACAACGCCGATGGCGGGAACGGAAATCGTTCCACGATCATTGCGTACCTGGACGAAGCCGCCAATGGTGGGCATCTGGCCGAAGTGCAAATGGTAGGCATTGGTCCACTCGATGTCGTCGGAATAGCGCGGCGGCGGCAACAGCGCCGTATTGACGCCGCCACTGGTAATCGCCGGAGGATTGCCGAAGGTCTTAGCATCCAGTTCGTAGACGGTGCTGTCTTCAAAGATGGGCTGGAAGATGAGATTAGACAGAGCGCTCAATTCCGCACTAATGCGGTAACCCTCGTTGGCGCCAGCCTGGAGCATCGACTGCTCGGCCGTGGGATCGTCGCCCGCCGTGCTGGCCGCCTGCGCAAATGCGGATACGGCCTGGGACCCGCGGTGCTCCTGCTGATACACATTGGCTTCGGCGAGCAGGTATTGATAATCGGAGCGCGTGCCGTCCGACTGGCTGACGGCAGCGAGCTCGGCAGCGGCGCGGGTGGTATCCCCAAGCGCCAGATAGTCGTTGGCCAAATTGACGCGCACCTTAATGTCAGAAGCGCCAGCGGATCGGGCTTTCTGCAGGTAGGTCTCTGACAATTCGTACTCGTGCAGCTCCTGGAGAACGCCCGCGGCAGCAAGGTACTGATCGCCGCTGACGGGCGGCGTGTCTCCGGCATCCGCTTCCATCTGGGCCAGCGCCAATTGCCGCTCTGCATCCGTCGCGTGCCCTTGCTGCGCCATCATCTGGGCAATCGCCATACGCACGCCGGCGCGGTTGGCGTTGGGCGCGACCAGCGCTTTGCTGAATCGGTCCATCGCCGCTTTATCGTCGCCCAGGGTGCTGAGCGCTTCGCCGGTGGAGACATAAATATCGCTGATCAGCGATCCTGTGCCATCCGTTGGCGCAACCGTGGCATTGGGTGAGCGAGCGGCTGACTCCTCAGCAAGCTGAACGTTGCGCAGGGTCTGCGCACGGTCACCAAGGTTCGCGTAAGCGCGCGCCGTCATCGCGTAAACTTGCGGATTATCCGTCAGGTACTTTTGCGCGGTCTGCAGATTCTCAATCGCTTCGTGATAATGGCGCTCGGAGAAATCTATATTGCCTAGACCCAGGTAGAGCGTCCCGTCGTCTGGCGTAAATTTCAGAGCGGCGCGATACTCGCCCTCTGCCTTGGTCAACATGCCTTCGCGGCCATAGGCCGTAGCGCGGATGGTATGCAGCATCACCGAGTCGCCGAGCGCATCCTCAGCCAACTGCGACTGGTGCACAGCGTCGTCATTGTGATTGAGGGCGAGGTCGGAGAATGCGAGGCCCAGATGCGCCTGGCCGTCCTTCGGGTCACGACGGAGGGCTTCTTTGAAGTCGAGTTCTGCCTGCGCGGGCTTGCCCAGGTCGTTGAACACATAGCCGCGGTTGACGTAAGCAGTCACGACGCTGTTGTCGCGGTTCAGCGCCTCGGTAAAGGACTGCACCGCCTGGTCACGATCGCCGTTGTGCTTGTAGACGTACCCGGCAAGGAGTGGAATGTCGGGCTCTTTGGGGAAAACGGTGTCGTACTTTTTCGTCAGCGCGAGCAGATCGTCGTATTTCTCGAGGTTTAGCTGGTCGTAGCCGAGGTAGACCACCACGTCGCGATCCTGCGGCAGCACTTTGATGGCTTCCAAGCCGACTTGATACGACTGCTGCGCATCGCCCTTGAAGTAGAAATACCGCTCCTTCTCGGCCAGGATCTGCGGCGCAGCGGTCATGGCGGGCGTCACGCGATTCAGCCAGGTGGCGGCCAGATCCAGATTGTGCCCTTCAATGGCGGCGTTCATGCCGCCAGCCACGATGGGCATGTCGGTCGGAGCGATTTTGAAGCCTTTTTCGTAGAAGCCTTCGGCCTTTTTGTAGTCGTGCTTCTGGGTGTACATATCGCCAAGCGCGAGGTAAGGAACGTAGAGGGAGGGATAATCCTGAGCCAGCAGTTCGAAGTATTTCTCCGCATCATTGTCGTTGCCGGCGGCGCGCGAGGCATATCCCATGGAGGTGAGCGCGAAGCGATTTTTAGAATCGATGGCGAGAATCTTCTGGAATACCGCGATGGCGTCCTGTGGACGGTTCAGCTTCAACAGCACGTCGCCGTCGAGTTGCAGGCTGTTGGGATCGTGCGCGTTGAGGGCGAGCGACTCTTTCATGTCGTTCAACGCGCTGTCTTCCTGCCCGGCATTCATTTCGATGAGAGCGCGCAGGCGCAGGAAGGCTGCCCGGTCCGCACCATGTTCATCGAGCGCACCGATTTGCGATTGCGCGATTTGTAACTGCTTCTGCGCGGAGTCGTCGTCGTTCAGACCGTGGTAGAGCGCCTGCAGGTCCATGTGGAGCTGAATGCCGTAGAGAGGTCCTTCGACCGGAGAGGCGGGCAAACCTGCAACAGCCTGCTTGTATTCCTGAACCGCGTCCTCGTTATGGTCCTGCATTTGCGCGATCTCGCCGCGGATGGCGTGCAGGCGATAGTAGCCGAGATCGATTTTGGCTGCGCGATCCAGAAACGGAGTGGCCTTATCCATCGCGCTGTCGGCCACTTCGGCCTGGGCTGTAGCCAATTGCAGGCTCATGTCGCGTGGCATGGCATTGGCGGCCTGCACGTAGGTCCGTGCGGCTTCATTCAACTGGCCGTTCAGTCCGTAGGTGTAGGCCAGTTCAGCTACGACGTCGGGTTTAGGATTACGGATCGCTTTCAATTCGCCGATGGCTTTGGCGTCGTCGCCAGTCTCGCGGTAATAGCCGGCCAGCGAGCGCTCCACGTCAGGATTGTTGGGAGCGCGGGTTTTGGCCAACTGTAAATAATGGCTGGCCTGATCCATTTGATTGGTGCGCTCGTAGCAGAGGGCCAGCAGCAACTCCGAGCGCGCATTCGGCGCGTAGCGTTCCGCCTGGCCCAGCGTTTCGAGCGCGCCGGTATAGTCAGCGCTACGCAGCTGGATGTCGCCGAGCAGCATCAGGTCGTCGTTCTGTCTTGGATTTGCAGCGAGTGCCTGCTTCAACAGGCGCTCCGCGTCAGCGTTGCGGCCCATCTGACTGTAGGTCTGCGCCAGCCCGGACATGCCACTGGCCGACGAAGGACTGAGCTTGAGGCCCTTCTGATACGCGTCCGCCGACTGCACCAGCTTGCCGTCGAGCCGTGCCGCATAGGCCAGCAGGAACCACAGTTGGGGATCGTTGGGCGCTGCCTGGGCCGCGCGCTGCGCGTATTCAAGCGCAAGCGCGTGATCGCCGCGCTGGAGCGCAAGCTCGGCCGCGCGCGCCAGCCGCGCGTTCTGAATATTCGAGCCCCAGCCCAACTGCTGCCCGGCGTCCTGTTTTGGCCCGGCTTGGGGTTGAGGTTTCGTTGTAGCGTCAGAACCTACCTGGTAGGTCTGCGGATGAACAGGATAGGCAAGCGCGACGAGCAGAAACGCACACGCAATCTTCAGGCAATCAGGTCTGGCAATCAAACGGGTCACCAACGTACCTTGCGACTTAAGGCCGTTGGATTCGCGGAAGGCCAGTTGCGTTGGCTGAGTACGTGCTATCTGGTCTTAATCGTGTGCATTCGCAAGCTTTGGAGCGAAGTGTGGAGAAAGGCAACTAGCGGGATTCAATCGGAATCCAAGCCTCTTTCAAGAGGGGTTCCTTGTCAAGCACTGAGACCGTTCCCAAATCATCGCGCCCGATACCGATGAGCCTCATCCTCATGGTGGCGGTCGCAGTCCATTTGCCACTGCTGCTGATGCAATTGCCGCTGAAGTCGTACGACACGAATTTCCACATCTTCTTCGCGTCGCACTACGTTCACCACTGGTTCAATCCATGGAATGTGAAGTGGTTTGCTGGCTTTTCGCAGACCACCTACCCGCCGCTCTCGCAGCAGTGGGTGGCCATCGCGTCGTGGTTCATGGGCCTGACCATGGGTTACATGGCGGTGCAGTTCGTCGCGATTCTGCTGCTTGCGGTGGGCGTCTACCGTTTCTCGCTGCTATGGGTAAGCCCGCGGGCGGCGTCCATTGCGGCACTGGCCAGCGTGCTGCTGGGCTCAGAGAGCTTCCTCGTCTATTCCGCTGGTCAGCTGGCCACCACCTGCGCCGCTCCCGTTTATCTGCTGGCGCTGCCCTACTTGTACGAATGGCTCCGCTTTGGCAGTGGACGAGCGTTCCTCAAGGCGCTGGTGCTGTTCAGCGCAGCGGCTGCGATTCACCATGCCACCCTGATCTTTGGCGCGGTGCTCTTCGCGGTGCCCGTGGTCGCGCTGGCGTGGATGGACCGCGAGGAAAGCGACGAATCTTCCACCTCCGGCTTTGCGTTTCGAGTGGTAACCATCGTTGTGGTGACCGGCATCGCGATCGCTCTGGTGCTGCTGCCCTTCTGGATTGGCCTTTACCGCTATCCGGTCACGCAGACGCCGATTCCCCACCCCAGCCGCGCGAATTACATTTTGAGCCCGCAGTGGGGCATCAATTATTTCGTTATCCCCTATGGAGCGATGATTCTCGCGCTGCCATTCATCATTTGGCGCGGTTCGGTCGTGCCGCGGCTGCGGCCGCTGATGCTCGGCTTCTGGCTGACGTTCATGTTTGGACTGGGCGGCACAACGCCGCTGGGACTTTGGCTGCTGCGCCGCGCCTTTGACGTGCTGACGTTTGAGCGATTCAGCTACTGGGCGACGCTGCTGGCGCTGCCGATTCTGGGAGTTCTGATTGCCGACCTGGTGGAGCGCTTCCGCCTGAAGGCTGCGGTGCCTGTCGCCCTGCTCGGCGCGGCTACCTGCGCCATGGCTATGGCCTGGTCCACGTATAAACCGCCGGACGCGCAGAACTTCGATGTGCGGCCTATCGCTGCATGGCTGAATCGCGATGGACACAACGACTATCGCTACATGACGCTGGGATTTGGCAACAAGCTGTCGCGGCTCGCGGTTCTGACCGATGCCAACAGCGTCGATGGCGAATCGAATTCGTCGCGCATGTTGCCGGAACTGACCGCCTACGGCGGCGGCGCGCTGACCGATGCGAAGTATTTCGGCACCGGAGGCCTGGATTCGCTGCGCGCCATGCTGCACCACGCCGATCATTACGGGTTGAAGTGGGTCATTGTGCGCGATCCGTACTATGAGCCGCTCCTGGTGTTTGCCGGATGGCGGGAAGTGGATGCGCTGAACGACAAGACCATCACGATTTGGGCCAAAGACGGAGTGCCTCCCGCTGTGGCGATGAATACGGCCCAAATGCCTCCGGCCTGGCAGGGGTTGCTGTGGGGTACGCTGCCCATTGGGAGCAGCATCCTCGCCATCCTGGTGATGTTCATTCCGGATAAGCGGCGGCGCGGCCTGCGTGAAGACGACGCGACCGTGACGCCGATTTCCTCGGAACTTCCGGCTGAAGGGAGGATGGTCTCGTGATCAAAGGAGTGATGCTCGCCCTTCTAATGGCCGTCCTCACGGTCGTTTTCCTGGTGATCGGCACGCTCTCGCCGGTTCCCGCCGCGGTGTATTATGCGGGCGGAAAAAACCTCCTGCGCGCCTCCAGCACGCCGCAGGCGGCGGTCGATAACCTCGCGGTAGACCTGAAGCAACGCGCGTGGGAGAACGCCTACAACAGCCTCGCGAATAAGGCGGAGTTCACCGAACCGCAATTCGTTCAGGACATGACCGGCAACACGCTCAGCCTGCGCACCTTTGCGGACCTGGAAAACTACGAAGTGCGGCCGCTGCATGCCTCGGCCGACGATGCCGAGATGACCCTGAAGCTGCGCTGGTCCACCGTGGTGGGGCCGTTCGAAACCTCACGCGACCTGCACGTGGTGCGCAATGGCGACCACTGGGCGGTAGATTGGCCGCTCGTGAAAATCCCCTCGGTGCCGCCGCAGGTGATCCCTGTGAACTATCTGCGCTGGGACGTGATCTATCGCGGACCCGGCGATGAGTGGGGCGCGCAGGACGTGCAGAGCCCGCGCATCCGCATCGTCGACATGCACCCGGTGAGCCGGGCGGAAGGCGTTGTGGTGATGGGCGAGTTACTGAACGAAGATATTGTGCCGGCCTACGTCACGGTGAGTGCGACGCTGCTGCGCAAAGACGGTTCGGCGATCGCTCGCGAGGGCTCGTTTGACATGATTGCGCACACGCTGCTTCCGAAACAGGTGACGCCCTTCTCGATCGTCTTTCCTAACGCGGACATCTCGGAGGTTGGCGCCATCCATATGGATCCGCAGTCGGTGCTGGTCTCCGCTTCCGCTGATCCGGTGGTTGAGATTCAGAACCAGAAATTCGATCCCGGACCGGGCGCATCGCTCAGCGGGCAGTTGTCTAACCAGAGCGGCCAGACCGTCAACATTGCGCACGTGCTGACCACCTTCTACGACAAGAATGGGCAGCTGGTGTGGGTGGCCGGACAGTATGTGGATCGCGCTCTGCTGCCGCAGACGCCCGTGGACTTCACTGTGCCGGTGCCGCAGGATCTCGCCAAACAGGTGAGCACCGAACGCACAATTGTCTCCAACTACAGCTCGGGGAATTCACTGTGATCGCCAAGAAAGCTGGAAGGTTGCTGGGCATCGCGCTGGCTCTGGCTCCGTTGGCCGGTGCGCAGAATAGCAATATGACGGTGCCGGCGACGATTGAAGCGGGCAGTGCGTTTTCGATCCCAACCACGGGCAGCGGGCAGGGCGTGCTGTACATTGTTGGCCCCGCACAAGCGTTGCGGCGCGATGTGCAACTGGGCGTTGCGGTGCAGTTTGCCGCAGGCGATTTGTACAACGCCGGACATTACGTTGCGCTGCTGGTTGAGGGGTCCTCGACCGACACCGCGCAGTTTGACGTGACGCCGAAGTCGCAGCCGGATACGCTGAGTTTTTTTGCAGAGCCGTCGCGCGTTCCCGTAGGCCTGCATAACGGCATCAGCGGCACGGTGTACGCGTTTGACACGTACCACAACCTCATTACTTCGCCGTTGTCCGTGTCGTTCCAGCTTGCCGGAATTTCCGGCACGCCGCTGGCGCGAACGGTAACAACGCGCGATGGCGTGGCGTGGACCGCGATTGATTCAGCATCGAAGCAAGGCTCGGCAAAGTTCATTGTGCAGGCCAACGGCATCACCACCACCCGGGTCATCGCGGAGGTTCCCGGCGATCCGTGTGGGCTGACGATCAGCGCTCATCCCGATGGCCAGAACCTGACCGTGGAGACGGCGCCGATTCACGACTGCAGCGGCAATCCGATTCCTGATGGAACGGTCGTGACCTTCACAGAGAGCTACAACGGCATGCAGTCCACCGTCGACGTTCCGGTGAAGCAGGACGTCGCGCGCGTGGATATGCCCGCGCACCCTGGAGCGACCATCTCGGTGGCCAGCGGCGTAGTGGCCGGTAACGAGATTCGATGGGGAGGCGGACGATGAAAAAAGCGATTCTCGCGATGGGATGCGCATTGGCTGTGGCGATCCCGGCCCTGGCGGACCAGCCGACGGTCCAGGTGCAGCCTCCGGATCTGCATGGATCGCGGCCGTTGGAGAAGCTGACGGAATCCGCCGTGATTCGCGATTATCTGGAGTCGTGGGAAAAACTGAGCGCGGCTCTCGATCAGAACCATGTGGATCTGCTCAATTCCGACTTCCTGGGAACAGCCCGCGAAAAGCTCGCAGCCACCATCGCGACCCAGGCGAAGATCGGAATCCACACGCATTACCAGGACCTGAGCCACAATCTGCAAATCGTGTTCTACTCGCCGGAAGGCCAGTCGATCCAGATGGTGGATGCGGTTGAATATGACGTGCAGGTTTTCGATCACGACAAGCTGATGGCGACGCAGCACGTGAAGGCGCGCTATGTGGTGGTCCTGACGCCAGCCGAGGTGCGCTGGAAGATTCGCGTGTTCCAGGCCGAGCCGCAGGCCTGAACGCGCCTACTGACTTCATTCCAACCTGCAAAACGCCCCTGACCCGCATGCGGAACAGGGGCTCTGTTTTGCGGAACGCCGAACCGGGATGGCGCGGCAGGCCGTCGCGCTATTGCTTCGCCTGCTGCGTGGCCGGAGTCTCTTCCAGACTTTGCAGCGTCGTGGGCGGCGGCTGATCGTTGCAAGCGGGCAGCCCCGGCTCGATCGCTGAGCCTTCGTCGTAATCGTTCCAGGTGTCAATCAGCAAATACGGAATGACCTGGTCGGCGGGAAAATCTTTGCGCCAGTAGTTGAGCGTATCGCGCAGCGTCTGCCCGCAGCGCGCGTTGATGTGCCGATTCAGACCCCAGGAGGCCTTGCTGTCGTCGAACTGCGACCACGCGCCGCCCACGATCACCTTGTCCGGGTACTTTGTTCCCATTGTTTGGTAAAAAAGGCTCAGATGCCCGTCGCCCCAGTGGCTGCCGTCGGCCGACCAACCCTGCGGGCCGGGGTTGATCCACGGATAGAAGCCGTCGAAGTCCGCCGCGTCGTTGCCCGGAAGATTTTCTTCAATCAGCAGTGGCGCGGGATTCCATTTGCTCACCACGGCACGCACTTTATCCCAGTCCGTATGGCCGGATTTTGGGAAGATGAAGATCACCGGCCGGCCGTCGAAGGTCAGGTAGGCCTCGTGGCCAGGCGATTTGGGTGACAAATACGTCTCGTGAAAGGTGGTGAAGTCGGCGATCGCCACGTCCGTTGCGCCGTTTTCATCGTTGCCTTCGTCGTACATCATCGCGACGTGGAAGCCCTTCTTCGCAGCGAGTTTTTGCACAAGCGCGTAGCTTTGGTCGACGTACTGGTCGCGGTCGCCGTACCAATCCACCACAAACGCGGAGATGCCCATGCCCTGCGCTTTGCTGATTTGTTTGCGGATCTCGTCGGAATCATGGGACGAATAGCCCACAGAAATATGGCCAGGCTCGCCGAACCATCCTTCGTAGACCGCCAGCAGCTCCGGCGACGCGCCCGCCGCCTTATATTTCAGCTGGATCGAAGGATCAGAACATCCGTGGAACATCAGAAGAAGTGAAAGAATTGCAGTGCTTGCTCGACCGATCATAAAGATAACCGTTAGAAGCACCTTTCGAGCGCCCGGGTTGTCGCCTTTACAGGCATTTCCAGACAGCCGCAAACCCCGTTCCAGCATCGGATGTTATAGCCGTGTTACGAGACCGAATTCCTTCGAGTCTCCGAGCCCTATCCGGCCGACCAGGTTGCTCCTTTCCCGAGCCATCTGCGCTCTTTTCAGTTCGCTGGAGACTCAAGCACTTGTTGAAAGATTCGTCTCTCAAATCGAAGACACTTCAGGCCCGCATGGTTGCGGGCAGTGTTGTTCTGCTGTCTGGATCGACGCTCGCCGCGGTTCTCAACCTCGCTTACAACGTCGCCGTAGCGCGCTTTCTGGGCCCGAATGGATTCGGGCACGCCACCGTCGTCTACACGCTGCTCACGCTGATCTCCGCCGCAACGCTTGCGTTTCAGATCATCGCCGCAAAGGTGGTGGCGCAGCAGAGCACTCCCGAGGGCAAGAGCGCCGTGTATCGCGCCCTGCACAGGGATTCGTGGGCTTGCGGGATCGTGATCGCGCTTCTGCTTGTGGTTTTTGAGCATCAACTCACGAACTATCTCAACCTGCCCAATCCGTGGCTGATTGTGCTGCTCGCGGTGGGCGCAGCGTTTTATGTCCCGCTGGGAACGCGGCGCGGCTACAGTCAGGGAGAATTCGGCTTTCGCAGTCTGGCCACCAATTTAGTGCTGGAAGGAGCCGTTCGGCTGGGCGGGTCGCTGCTGGCCGTGCTGCTGGGGACGGGCGTAACCGGCGTCATCGCAGCGAATGCGCTGGCTATGGCTGTGTCCTGGTTTGTGCTCGCCCCAAAGCTGACCGGTAATATCCCCAACCCGATTCGCTTAAGCGGTGCATTCCGCGAGCTCTCGCAGGCCATGGTGTTCTTTGCCGGCCAGGTGCTGATCAACAACTACAGCATCGTGCAGGTCAAGCACTACTTTCTTCCCACGGATGCCGGTCTCTATGCGGCTGTAGCCATGGTGGGGCGCGTGATCTTCATGTTGTCGTCGGCGGTGGTTAACAGCATGTTCCCGCTGGTGGCCGGCACGAGTGCGGAAGAGCGAAAGAACCACAGCGTTCTGGCGACGTCGCTGCTGCTGGTTTTTGGGATTGGCTCCATCGTGGCTCTGGGGCTGCGGGTCATGCCGGCACATGTCTGGACCCTCTTCTTCGGCTCAAAATTCGTGCTCACCGGCCCCTACAGCTTGTCGCATCTCTTCGCGTTGTTTGCCTTCACCACGGTTATTTACTCGCTGAGCGTGGTGCTCATCACGTACGAGATGTCGTACAAGATCGCGAACACCAGCTGGGTGCAGCTTGCCTTCAGCGGCGTGCTGATCGCGGCCATCGTCCGCTATCACAATTCGCTGCACCAGGTGATTGCAGTGCAGTTCATTCTGATGTTGCTGTTGCTGGTAATGGTGGGTGTGCCGTTTATGCGGGCCGCTGTGCGGAACGCCGGCACGCTCAGCAGCGCAACCATGCCGTCCGTCCGCATGATTCGGCGCGTCACAGAGGATGAAGTCATCTCCGAATTCCTGAAGAGCGACTACGAACACCCGATTTATCGCGATTATCAGGAATCGATGCGATCGATTATTCTTGGTCCCAATTGCGACAATCCATCGGAAAACGCGAAGCGCCGCGCCCTGCTCTTTCTGCGCCATCTGTCTTTGTGGCAAGAACTTCCCAACGACACCGAATGGTACGAAGTGGAAGTGAAAGAGGCCAACCTCGATCAAGTTCAGGTGTTTCCGCGCGCGCAGTGGCGAAGAATCGCGCGGGGCAATTATGTCATCACAGACGTAGTGGAACGTCTCGAAGCCCGGCAGGACGCCGCAGACAACCCTTTCCTTGCCAAGATTGCGGCCATTCGCCAGCGACTCCAACAAGAGGAGTCGATCCCTGGATCCGTGGTGCTGATCGGTTTGAACGAATCGGCCCCATTCACCATTCTCGATGGGAATCATCGCTTTGCTGCGGCGGTCCTCGAAGGCAGAACGCATCAGCTCCGTTTTCTTTGCGGACTCTCGCCAAAGATGACGAAGTGTTGCTGGTACAGAACTAACGTGCTGACGCTTTCTCGTTATGGGCACAACCTGCTGCGGCAGCTCACACATCGTCCAGAAGCGGAGCTGGCGCGGCTTTTCGAAAGTTCCTGAATTTTTTTGCACAGATGTTGGGCAGAGCCCGATTTTGGAAGACTGATTGCAACTGAGATGGGAATGAGCAGGTTTCGCACTTGCAGGAAGAATTGAAGGTTTTTGCCAAAGAAGGGATTCATACAAAGAAATGATCATAAAAATGCGTGCGGTGACAGTACATGAGGTGCCGGAGCACGTAACGGCAGCGGCAGAAAAGAAGTTTTTGTGTGAGTTGCAGACCTATGTGGAGACAGAGCGGCCACGTCTGGTGCTCGATTGCTCGCGCATCCGGACGATGGATAACGCCACCATGCATCTGTTGCTCTCCTGCCTGGAAGAGGCCATGAAACGTAACGGCGATGTGAAGCTCGCCGGTGTACGCGCGGAGGCCCAGGCGTCGCTGCTATTTGCTGGAGTCAGCCGTCTTTTCGAGGTGTATGCGACGACCGCAGAGGCCGCGCACAGTTTTCGTCATCGGCCCAACGCCGCGCTGTTCAGCTCGTTCGAGACCGCACCGGTCGAGCAGACAGCCGAGAATGTTGCATGAAAGCATCCGGGCAATCGGAGCAGAAAGACCCGGTAAGAAGCAAGTTCGGGGGTAAGAAATGAGCAAGTCGATTTCCTGGATCGAGAGGCCGATTGCCTGTGTACTCGTGATTCTGCTGGTGGCCCCGTTGGCGGGAGCCGCGAATCAACAACTTCCATCAGCGCCGCTGCCGCAAGTTGCGGCGAATCAGAGTCCGGCGCAATCGAATCCTCAGCGCTCGGGAACGCCATCTGCTGGTCAAAATCAGCAGGCTGGTCCTTCTGCCAACCAGCAGAACCCTGCGCCCGTGGGAACCGCGGCCGCGCCCATGGTGACGACTGCAGGCGCTCCGGGATCGCGGCCGGCCGGAGCTGCCATTGCGCCCGCAAAACAGCGGCGCACGCATACCCTGGCCATTCGCGTTGCCCTGATTGTGGGCGCGGGCATCGCGATCGGAACGGTCGCAGGGGCCACGCTTGGCAGCCCGTCGCACCCGCACTAGAAATCCATCTCTTTTCGTCAGGTAAACGCATGAACGCCGATTCTCTCCGCAGGTCCCCGCTTCTCGTCAGCTTCTCCGGGATTGATGGGGCCGGTAAAAGCACACAAATTGCAAATCTTTGCGCATTCCTGGGAAATTCCTCGCTGCGCGTCCGCCTGGTCACGTTTTGGGACGATGTGGCGACCCTAAAGCCCATCCGTGAAGGCGCTGGCCACACGATCTTCAAGGGCGACATAGGCGTCGGCAGCCCCGAGGCTCCAATCGAGCGGCGCGACAAAAACGTCCGTTCGCCGCTGATGACGATGGTCCGGCTAGGGCTGTATATGCTGGACGCCATGTCGCTGCGCCGGGCCGTGCGCCGGGCCCTCCGCTCCGGCGCGGATGTGGTCATCTTCGATCGCTACATCTACGACGAGCTGGCGAACCTGAATCTGGACAATCCGGTCATGCGCTTTTACCTGCGCTCGCTGTTGAAGCTGGTGCCTCAGCCCGACATCTGTTTTGTGCTCGACGCCAATCCGGAGCAGGCCCGCGCTCGAAAGCCTGAATACCCGCTCGATTTCCTGCACATCAACCGCAACGCCTATCTGCGGCTCAGCCGGTTTGTCGACGGCATAACGGTCATTCCGCCCCTGCCGATATCGCAGGCGAAGACGGCGGTCGTCCGGCAGGTGCTTTGCCGGCTGCCGGCTCGGGAATCGGTGACCAGCATGGTTCCGGTGACCGTCGAGACCCTGGCTGCCCCCCAAAATGAGATGGACGGGCAGGAAGCCCGTCCAATCGCATCGTAATCGTAATCGTAGTTCCCTGCTCGCCGGCTGCCCAGCGACCCGGATCTACCAGTAGGTGACGTTGAAGTCGTCAAGGTAAGCCGTATTCCCGCTCATCTTGTAGTTGCCGTCCATCTGGAAGTTGACCGTCATGCCGTACCACTGTGAAGGCACGCCGAAGGGGGCCATGGTGGTGTTGATGTTGTAGGTCTTTCCGTTCATGGTGATGGTCTGGTAGAGCAGATCGTCATTGGATTCGCGCTGCACCTGCAGGGTCACCTGGTTCCATCCGTTGTTCATTTCGCAGGGATGGCCAGTGGAGACCCAGTGGCCTTCGACGTTGTTCCAGATGTCCCAGTCGCCGTCGCCCAGGTGGTTGCACTGGGTGCCCCACTCCATACCCTTGCTGTTCAGGTACATGTTGATGTCGAACTCCAGAGACTGTGTGACCGAGGCGTCGGTGACATAGACCCACGTGGTGAAAGTGAAATTGTGCAGGGTGGGGATCAGTTTCTGGTCGTTGTCGGGAATCAGCGTAGAGCGCTGTCCCATGATCGGGTTGGAGAAGAGCACGTCAGCGTAAGGAGTGTTGCCGCCGATAACGAACTTGGTGGCGTTGCCGCTCTTTGAAATCGAACCCTCGTGCTGGCCCATCCAGAAGTTCACGTGGCCGCCGCAGGGTGCGTCGCAGGTGTTGTCGGCCGGAGGCAGCTCACCCCACTGATCCCAGCCGGTTGCACCCTGGATTGCCGAGAGCACGTTTCCTGAAGATCCGCCGGTCACATGCAGCGTGAGCGACCTGGTGGCTGCACCCCCGCAGCCATCCCATTCTTCGACGACCACGTTGTGCGTACCAGATCCCATAGAAACCTGGTTGTTCAGTTTCGCGCCATTGTCCACCAGGACGCGGTTGCCGTCCACGTAGATACCCATGGAGGAGACGCCTTTGGAGCAGCTGGTGGTCGCGCTGGCTACGAAGCTGGCCGGCGAGCTAACCGTTGCGTCATTGGCCGGGGTGGCCACGGAGACGCCGGGCGCGTTACTGACCTTAACGGTCCGCGAAGCAGTCGTGGCGCCACCGCAGCCATCCCACTCTTCAATCACGGTGTTGTGTGTGCCCTCAGGGAGCGAAAGTGCGGTGTTCAGCTTGGCGCCGCCTACGACGTATTCGCGATCGCCGTCGATATAAATGCCCATCGAGGAGACGCCTTTGGAGCAAGTGGTGGTTGCGGAGGCAACAAACTGGACGCTTGATCCGGTTGTCTCGTCGTTGGAGGGGGTGCTAACAGTCACGGTGGCAAATGCGGAAGTCGTGAACAGCGACAGCATAAGGACGGAATAACAAAGCTTCTTCATCGAATGCGCCTCAGCGAGGGATATTGGCTTGCACGTTCAGGGTTTACGTCAGGCTCCTCCGCCGCATTCAGTCAGCGGGTGAGTCATTTGCGCGCTGTATCGATGGGCTGGTCTGAGGATCAGGACGCCTTGCGTCTGACAGAAACCAGACTACCTCGTTTATGCTCAGGCCGGAGTTTTTTGGGGGCTTTCGCTCCCCGCAAATCCGACCCTTTACGACTCCGGCAAGCACTTCCCGCGCGGCCCTCTTGCTGCATACGTTTACTGCACGGCCAATTTTCACGAGCCCTTGTCCGGGTCTTTTTGGGTCTTTCAGGCAGAACTTTCAAATATTGTCTAGACGGATAATACACAGGCAACTAATCATGGCAACCAGGAATCAGGTTCAATTTAAAAATATTTTGTGCATAACGGGCATCCTTTTGGCGTTTGTGCAATATGTGCTCGGCGCACCGGATATATCTGTCACAGTGACTGGTGAGAATTACACGCACGCAAAAAGGCACTGTGCAGAAGTTTGCACAGCGCCCAGTTGCGGTTCGGATCCGCCTGTGTTTACCAGTATGTGAATGTGAAGTTGTCCAGATACACGGTGTTGGAGCTCATCGCCTGATTGCCGTCCAGCTGGAAGTCGGCCACGATCCCATACCAGTCGGCGGGCACCACGAACGGCGCATACGTCTGGTTGAGCACCGCCGTTTTTCCGTTGAGCGTAATGGACACGAACGTCAGCGTGTTGTTGGCGTTCTTCTGGAACTGAGTGGTGAGGTGATTCCACCCGCCGTTAATGGGATTGCAGGCAACGCCGGTGGGTACCCAGTGCGCCTCCACGTTGTTCCAGACGTCCCACTCGTTACCGCCCGCGATGCGGCATTCGGTGCCGAAGGTCATTCCGACGGTGTTGGCGAAGATGTTCATGTCGAACTCCAGCGCCTGGGTGACTCCGGCATTTGTCACATAGAAATACGTGTCGTAGGTGAAGTTGGTCAGCGTGGGAAGCAGCGTGTGATTGGTGTCGGGCAGCCCATGCGTGGAGGCGGTGCCGATGAGCTGGTCGTACCAAAGCACATCCGAGTAGGGCGTTGTTCCGGAGATGTTGTATTGGGTCGCATTGCCTGACATCGAAGGCGACTTGACGCCGGTTACCATGTTCCAGTCAACGCCGGCGCATGGATACCCGCAGTCGTTGTCCAGCGGAGGCTGCTGCGCCCAACTGCGCCAGGGGTCGCTCTGCAGGTTAGTGAACACTTTCGCGGTGGGGCTCGCGGTGGTCCCGCCCCCGCCGGTCGTGGTAGCGGCTGTGACGGTGAGATTGAGCGGGGTAGTGGCTGCGCCGCCGCATCCATCCCATTCCTCAACCACGGCGTAATCCGCACCGGCGGGCAGCGTGAGCTGCGTGTTGAGCTTCGCGCCGTTCACGACGTAAAGACGCTGGTTGTTGACGTAGACGCCCATGGCGGAAACGCCATTCGCGCAACTGGTCGTTGCCGTTGCGACAAATGCGACCAGCGGGGCCGTACTGGCGTTGTTCGCTGGCGTAGTAACCCAGACGCCGGTTGCGTCGGCGCCGCCGGCCACAGTGATCGGCACAGCTGTCTTGGTTGCGCCGCCGCAGTGATCCCACTCCTGCAGGACTGCATTGTGTTTGCCGGGGGTAAGAGCCAGCGTGGTATTGAGGGTCGTGCCGTTCACCACGTATTCCAGTTTGTTATCGATGTACACGCCCATGGACCCGATACCGCTCTTGCATGTAGTGGTCGCAGTTGCTTCAAATTTTGCAGGTGAACTGACCGTCTCCCCGTTTTCGGGGCTGGTAACGATCACGTTGGCGAATGCAGGCGCTGCGATGAAAACGAGCGCAAGAAGGGCGTGGGAAGAGACTCTCATTGAATCAACACCTCAGACAATCTGCTCCGAGAAATTCGCAGACCCAATGGAACAGACATAGTGAGCGCAGCATCGTACGACTGCTCCCAGGCGGTCTGCCGAGGGCTCTTGCTGACGTGCATCAAGGAGTTGTTGATTGCCAAATTACGGGAGGGTGACGGAGGTGGCAATAACACAAAAGTGTGAACTGGTAATCTTGGCACCGAATTGGTGGTAACCAAAGTAACAAGTGGGCCTCGCGCCCTTCGACCTCGAAACGGAGGGATTCGCGAAACTCGCTTGTGTTAGTCGGCGACCCGCGCGCTAAAACAACAAAGCGCAGCTCCGTGAACGAAGCTGCGCTTTAATTGAACGAAACGGAATGTTGGTCGGATCTACTGATGAGTCGCGGAAATGCTAGCGCCCCATGGAATTGGCGCCACCTGACCCGCCGCCGGGAATTTGATCCATCGGCAGTTCCAGGGCGAACACCGTGGCGTTCCCCGAATCCGCGTAGACCCACAATCCGTGGAACGCGGTACGCAATCCTGGATGCATAGCCAGCATGCCGCTCATCAGGTTCAGCACCTGCTTGCGGGCGGTTACCGGGTCACGCAGTTGCGCGGCCTCCTGGGCGTTGGGATTGTAGTGGATGGTCAGGTCGAGCGGGCCAAGATCGGCCGACGTATCGACGTGCGTAATCTGAAACGACAGGCCGTTGGCGTTCACCGTCGCGGGCTGGTCGCCGGGCAAGTTCTGCGGGTGCAGCTGTCCAGCCTCGCGGCGCAGCTTATCAGCATTGGGGCTGGAAACATAATCCGCCGGGATCACCAGAAACGTCGCGATCTGGTAGTAGAAATAAGCGGCCCAGTCATCCTTCTTCGCCGCGTAGTCGCGGCCATGGCTCCAGTACCACAAGCCGTTTTGTCCGGCGAGCATCAGCGGCTTGCTGGAGATGCCAGCGAGCTTCCAGCGGCCGTCCGTATCCTGCGCGAGGATGATCGAAATCTGCTGCGGCTTGGGCACGCCGGTGGCGTGCAGAATGGCCAGCGCATACTTGCCCGGCGGCAGGCCAGAAAAATTCAGCACCACAGTCATCGTTGATCCGGCGGGGCTGCAGAAGAACTGGCTGCCCTGAGGCTGCGCGCCAGCCGCGGGTTGTGCGGCCTCGAACGCGAACAGCGCTTCGACTGTCAGCCCAGCCTGCGCGATCTGCGGCTTCAGGGTTTGGGCGGAGTTCGCGATGCCGGAGAAATCCGCGGCAACGGCGGGCAGCGTATCGGCGCGCAACCCCTGGACATCGCCATTCTGCACATAGCCCACCAGCATGGTGGCAGCGCGAGAGAAGTCCGTTCGCTGGCTCGGGGTCATTTGCGCCTGGGTGGTGCAGGAATCAGCGTAGGCAGTGGGCAAGCCCACAGTGGTGGCCAGCGCGAGCAGCGCCAGCGGGCCGATTAGCTTCAATCGTGCTGTATGCATGGATCTGTCGTTCTCCGGCTCGCCCGGGCGGTCTTGAGCCCCCGCGAGTCACATACAGAGATGCAGGATAGGGGCCCGGGGTCGTGCGGGGATAGCTTTGCCGCGAGCAAATGAGCCACCAATCCTTAAGTTTCAGAAACAAAAGGTGCGGAATTGTTATTCCGGGGCGCCGGCTGGCCGCAAATCGAGAAATTTCTCCGAACGAAACAGGACTATTGATAGTCTGGTAAATAGAGGGTGGCTGCCCTCCAGTCCATGACAACTCCCACCCGAGCCTCGGATTTCCCCGTGCTGCGCCGCTTCGGCGTGGAGCGACGCTGCGCACCCGCGGTCATGGGCTTAGCTCTCCTGTGCGGGGCGGGTCTTCACGCGCAGCAGGCACCGGATGCATCGCCGGCTCCTCAGGTACGCGTGCACGGCGACGCGGCAGGGCATCACAAGAGGGCTCTGCCTCCCCAGGTGGATGCCCCCAGCGCGAATCCTGCGCCCGCGCCCGCGCCTGCGCCCATGATCCCGCCAAACCCCTCTGATACTGCCGCCATACCTGCCCGCGTGACGCTAATCGGCGGAAAGCTCACCGTGGATGCCAACAACTCCGACCTGCAGTCAATCCTGCAGGATGTGGCACGCTCCAGCGGTATGACGATTGACGGCCGCAGCCAGGGCAAACGCGTCTTCGGCGTCTACGGACCGGGCACGCCACGCGACGTTCTTACTGATCTGCTCGCTGGTTCGGGGTACAACTTCATGATGCTGGGCGGCGCCAATGGCAGTGTGCCGAGCCAGTTGGTGTTAACGGCACAAGGCAGCGCCCCTCCATCGAAGCCCAATGGCTCCGCGGCTGCGGCCAGCGACGATTCCGACGCAGACGATCAGGAACCGCTCGGCCCCGGAGCCATCGCGCACCCGCGACCGCAGGAGTCGGACGACATCGACAACCAGACACGCGCGCAACAGCACCTGCAGAATTTGCAGGATATGCACGATCGCCTGGAGCAGCAGCAACAACAACAGCAGCAAAATAATCCGCAGTAGAAGTAATCTGCGATCAGCTCAGGTGGCGGCGGTAGATGGTCGCCAGTTCTCCGAAGGCGCGGAAGAAATCCAGTGAGCTCACCTTGGACCCAGCCACATCCGTCCACTCCGGCAAAGGAAATTCGTAGACTTGGTTCGCGAGCGGGTGGGACTCGCCCTTATGGAGCTGAATGAAGCGCGCCAGAATTTCGACATCGAAGATCCAGCGTGAGTGAAACGGCTCGGCAAGCACCTTTGACAGTTCTGGAGTGATGCGGAACAGCTTGGCGCCGCACTGCGTGTCGTAGATCGGCAATTTCAGCAGGATTGAAACCACGGTAGCGAAACATCGGCCCAGGTAATGGCGCAGCGGTTGGCGGTGAATGGCTCGGCCCAGCAGGCGCACGCGCGCGCCGAACACCATGTTCAGTTCGGGACGCGCGTTCATCAGGCTGAGGAAGTCCGTGATCTGCGCGAGCGGCGTCGCGAGATCGGCATCCCAAAAACCCGTGATCTGCGCCTCGCCCGCGGCGATGACCTGCAGCATGCCATTGCGAACGGCTTCCGCCTTGCCGCGATTCGGCTGCTGGTTGCAAATGGTTACCCGTTCAGGAAACTGGTTGCGAAAGGCTTCGAGAACCGCGAGCGTGTTGTCGCTGCTGCCGTCGTTGACGAACAGCAGCTTGACGCTGCGGTTCTCCGGTGCGGCGAGGAATTGCGCGAAGGGTTCGGCGTGGAAACGCGCGGCTTCGTTATAACAGGGAACAACGACGGTGCAGGATTCGCTGGCAGTGATGACGACGGGTGCGCAGTCTCCAAATCGTGTTGCGTCGGGCAAATAGGGCTCCAGGCTAGTTCCCTGTTACAGATTCAACAGTATAGCCGTGCTGTTGCCCGGCGACTCCACATTCCTCCGCAATCATCGCTACGGGAATCTGCGGCTTATTCCGACTTCGCATCTTTCTTCTCCTCGGCTGGCGGTTTGGCGAAGGGCGGCTGCTCATATTTGTAGAGCGCGTTGAAGAAGAACTTGTAGTCTCCATGCGACTGGCCGCGCCACTGCGGCTTGAATCCGTAGAGGAAGATGCGGCCACTACCGTAGGGAACTTCGAGCGCGGCGATCTTGCTCTCAATGGCTTCCGGATGCAGCAGCAGACCACTCTCCAGGGGATTGCTGTCCTCGGGATAGCGCGCCAGCACCGCACCGTGGAAATTGGCGCCGGTAGAAAACGCTGGTCCGTGTTCGAACATCACCACCGGCTCACTGGGCAGGCCCCACGTCACCGGACGGTCCGTCGAGCTCAACTCCACGCGCAGCAGAGCGCCGGAGCAGAAAAACTTATCGCTCTTCACATTTTCGAGAACGTTCGAAACGGGGAGCGAGAGCATCGGTACCAGCGTGGCCGCCGTTTCATTGAACGCAATCAGCGTCCCACCGCCGCGGACGAACGCGCGCAGGCTATCCATTCCCTCTGCGCCAAGGCCGCCCGCATATTGCCCGGGGACGATGCCCTCGCGGAAGCCTTCCATCAACTGGTGCTGGCTCATGTCGGGCAGGATGAGGACATCGACGCGGTCGCGCAGGCCGCCCGCGCGCATATCGGCGTTGTAGAGGCTGATGGGGGCGAACCCGTACTGCTCGAGAATCCAGCGCGTCCAGCCTTCGTCGATGGAGGCATCCCACGGGCGATAAAGCCCCACGCGCGCCTTGTGGATTGCGATGGCGTGCTCCGGGGCTTTATCCACTGCGAGTGCGGAGACGGCATACTTCTTTGAAAGATCGCCCAGCGCGCCGCGGCCGATGCCGCTGATCACAATGGCGCCCTTCTCCGATCCCTGAGGCGTCTTGATCTCATCCTGCGCGAAGGAGACGGAACCACCAGCTGCCAGTACGTCGTTGATCATGCGGAAGCTCGCGTTGGTCTGATGGCTCACCGTAAACACTGCGCCCGCTCCCGACACTTCCGTCGGCGGCGGATCGACGTCGTTCACCGCCTTCAGATGGGCCAGCTGATCATCGGTCAGCGGATCGCTGATCGCATCCACGCGCACGCCCATCTGCAGCGGCAAGGTCCATCCGGTGACGTCGTAAGGCAGGTCGACGGCCTTCTGGCTTTCCGTGAACAGGGCCGACGGATAGCGCTGCACTTCAAACAGCTCCTTGGCCATGGCCGAATATGGCTGGTTCATCAGAATGACCCACGAGCCTGCGGGGTAATCACGATCGTTGGCGCGAAAGCCGGTCTGCGATTCCTGAATCGCAATGCCGTTTTCCTGCATGATGTGCGCGAGCTGCTGACCCTCAGGGGCGTCAGCCTGCACACTGGGAATCACATAGGCAAACGGCGGCTCCTGCGAATACCGCTTGATGTTGTCGCGCGCAGCCTGATAGCGGTTGTAGAGCAGCGTCTCACGATAACGCGCGGCCGTGTCGAGCACGGACATGGAACCGGCGACCATGTAATCGACCGCATCCTTCAGCCGCCACCATCCGCCCTGCCAGGGAGTGGTGTACATGGTGAGCGCCTTCAGATCCTGCATGTCTTTCGGGAACTCGTCGACGGTGTAGAAACGCGGCGTCGCGTAGCGGTAGAGCGCCGTCTCCGTGAAGAACGAAATTTCGTTGCGGAAGGATCCGGCGTAATCGACGAAACCTGGATACCAGTTGTCGAATTCCGATTCGCTGATGGCGCCGGGCATCTGATGCGCGTCGAGATACGCCGTCATGTTCGTGCCGATCACGTTGAACCAACTGCGGACGTAGGGGCTGATGTTGGAGGAGATGGGATCGGAGAATGGCGGAATCCAGATACGCGCGGGAAACGGAGCGGTTTGGTGCTGGCAGTAGAAAATGACCGGACTGTACTCAATCTCGGTCTTCGTCACCACCTGCGACTCTTTCATGTTGAGCATGTAGCCGTCGCGGTTGTTGTCGTGGCCGACGTAATCCTGAAACAGCCATGGCATGGGACTCACTTCATACCGCGTGCCCAGATTCTTGCGATACCAGGAGACGACCATGTCCTGCCCATCGGGATTCAGCGTGGGCCAGAGGAGCAAAATCACGTTGTTAAGAATCGTGTCGATTTCCGGATCGCCCTGCGAGGAAACCAGCTTGTAGGCGAGCGTGATGGAGTGCTGCCCTCCCGCAACTTCGCTGGAATGCAGGCCGCCGTCGATGTGCACGATCACCTTCGACGAGCGCGCCAGTTCCTGCGCCTGCGCGTCGTCCAGCCCCTGGGCCATGGCCAGTTTGCGCTCTGTGTCTTTGTACTGGTCGAGCTTCGCCAGATTTTCCGGCGACGAGATCACCGCAACCTCAATGTCGCGCCCCTCCGTCGACTTCCCCACTGTGAACATCCTGATGCGGTCGGAGTGTTCCGCCATCACGTGGAAATAGTGAATCTCCTCTTCGTAATTGGCCAGGTAATAGTCATCGCCGGGCGTGTGCCCGAGGACGGAGGCCGGCGTGGGCACCTGCGCCTGCGCAGCCAGCGAAGCCGTCAAAATTGCGGAGAGGACGAGAAACCAGCGGAGGCTGCGTGAATGCATCGATTCCCTTTCTGGATGATTACGAATCATATCGCGCCGGCAGAAGACAGGGCGCAAGAAGAAAGGCGCCGGAGAGGATTTCTCCGGCGCCCCATGGTTGAAGAACATTAGAAGTCGTAGCGAAGCGAGAACTGCATGCGACGCGGCGTCACGAGCTGAGTGCTCGCCACACCGAGGTTGGCGCCAGTCAGGCCCGAGCCAATGGATGCCGGATCGAAGCGCACGGTGTTCGTCACGTTGTACGTTTCCCATGCGAACTTCAGCGTCCCCCACTCGCCCATACTCCAGGACTTGTCCAGCCCGCTGTCGATGTCGAAGTAACCATCGCCACGGTAGAAATTCCGCTCGCCGGCTTCACCCGGATAAGGCAGCCGCACGGGCGTTCCACTGTTAACGCCATCGTTGATTCCACCTGACGGATATCCCGAGCCACCCGGATTGGCGAAGAACTGCGGGTCTCCATTTGTATCGAAGTGACGACGCATTTTCACCGGCGCAGTCTGCACAGCGTAGCTCTCGATCTGCCAGTCCGTCGACCAGCCCGGCTCGAAGAGAGAGAACGGAAGGCCGGTCGTCGTGCGGTTGATCCCCGAGAGCTGCCAGCCACCGACAAAAATGTCAGTGAACTTGTTGATGCTGCCGAGGTATTGGCGCCCTCTGCCCACGGGAACCTGATAGACCCCGTCGACGGTGAGCAGTTCGTGGGTATCGAAATCGGAGACGGCGCGGTTCAGATAAGGCTTCCAGGTATTCAGGATGTCGCTGAACGAACCACCAGAGCCGCTGGTGCCGAATTCCGTGCTGCGCTCAGCATCCGATCCAAAGTCGATGGACTTCGAGATGGTGAGTGCCGCATCCATCTCCAGCCCGTGAGAGCCGGGATGGCGCAACACGACCTGGGCAGCGTTGTAGTAGCTCATGCCGATGGTCGACAGGGCATAGAGCGAGGAGAACTGCCCCTGCCAGAAGTGCGGCTGATAGTTGGCAGGCGCCGGGTAGAAGCCGATGAGCGGACCATAGAAGTCGAGGTCGCTCAGAGCCGTTGTCGCTCCCAGGTCCGCCCGGTAAGGAGCCCATTCATAGTCATAGATGGTCTGGGTGGCGCTTTCTCCTGGGTATTCGAGGCCGGCCATCCACGGGAACATGTCTTCGAAGTACTTGATCTTCGGTACCGCAGGAGTCCCTGGCCCAGTGGTGTTAAAGTTGCCGCCGTGCACATCCACCAAATGCGATAGCTCGGTGCCCGCGTGGTAGTAATCGCCGCCCCCCTTGGGGTCAATAAAATCCACCGGTTCCGCGAGATCGAGGCTCTGGATCAAATGGCGTCCCATGTTGCCGACATAGTCGGTTTCCACGGTCCACCCTTTGGCGAACTGGTGCTGGATCGAGAGATTGAATGCCTCGGTGTAGGGAGTCTTCAGCTTGCTGTCGAGGCCCCAGGTGATGGAGAACCCGGAGAGGCCGGAAGGAGGCGCATAGGGGAACGTCGCGGTTGAAGGCGCCGACCCGTTGCTGAACGGCAGGGAGGTCCGGCTGGTGAAGCGCGGCGACGTCTCAGCTGAGTATGTGCCGGCCGGATTGCCGATGGAACTGCTGATGCCATAGGCGCCATGCTGGTCAAATGCGTTGACCAGCGACTCGCCGTAATGGTCGTAATACAATCCGGCTCCCAGCCGAATCGTCGTCTTCTCATTCATCGAGTACGCCAGGGCAAGACGGGGTGCAAAGTTGCCCTTCGCCTTCGCCCAGAAACCCTGCTTCCCGTAATAGGGTCCACTCGGTGCAAAATACAGCGTTGGTTCGTAAACCGCGCTCTGCAGGGCCTGCGCCTCGCGGTTCTGGAACCAGGTGTGCGTGTCGATCGTTGGAGCTACCTGCTGTCCGCTGGTTTCCCACGGAGTCTGCAGAATACTTTGGCGGAGCCCGAGCGTGATGACAATCTTCGGAGTCGGCTTCCAGGCGTCCTGGATATACCACTCGTATTCGTTCGACTTGAAATGTCTCCCGATTGGAGCGCCGTCGGCCAAAAGGCTCGCGGAGGTTGGACCGGACACCTTGTAATTAAACTGATCGGTGACTGAGGGTACGGTGCCGACCAAATTCGCATAGGCAATCTGGTACGAGTTTGCGAAAGACTGATCCACTGGTTCCTGCCCCGCAGGCGGATTGGGGGGATTGCCACCCAGCCAGTAGGGATTGGTGCTGGCGCTGTTATAGGAGTTCGCATCCGACTCGCGGTTCTGGTGGATCAACCGCCAGTTTCCGCCGACCTCAATGGAGTGCTTACCCCGGATCCAGCTGAAGTTATCGATGACATTCGTGACCGGAACCGACTGGGTCAGCGTGCGTGTCTCTGCCGTTGGGGTGGAAAGGAAACGGAAATCGACGAAATCCGATTTGCCGAGACCGCTCAGGGCGTTCCCCTGCCGGATGTATCCCACCCGCACGTCGTTCACGATGTTGGGAGAGATCGACCAGGTTTCGCCGCCGATGATGCCTTTGGTGTTGTCGTCGAAGAGCTGCGACGGCCCCTGCCCAGGGAATTGTTCGGGGGAACCGGTTGTGTCCTTCTGCAGTCCGCCGCGCACAAAGATGCGGTGCTTGTCGTTCGGCGTGTAATCCAGACGCGCAATGCTGGTATTGAGCGTGACGGGATTGGGAGATGCAAATGTAAAGGAGCCGCTGTTGAATCCACCGTCGCCTGCGGTATTCCCATTGGCGACCGGCATCGATTTGAAGTAACCCAGCGCATTCGGGTTGGGACCTGGCCCCGGCGCATATCCTGAACCGTTAGCGCCGTTGCAGACCTTGCACCCGGCATCCATCTGCGCTACCTGCGCGGCCGAAAGCGTCACCGGCGATGTGCCGCCGCTTGCTGTATCCCCCAGGTAAGACAATTCGCCCGCATCGTAGGACGCCGTCGGCGTCGTCTGACTGACAACCGCGTCCTCTGCCTGACGGGTGCCCTCGTAATTGCCGAAGAAGAACAATCTGTCTTTGAAGATGGGGCCGCCGACCGCAGCTCCAAAAATATTGCGGATCAGCTTGGGCGCCACGTTGGCTTCCATGCTGTTCAACTCCGCCTGCTTCACGAAGAAGTTGTTGGCAACTGTTTTGGTCGGGCGGTTGTACTCGTACGCGCCTCCGTGAAACTGGTTGGTTCCGGATTTGGTGATCAAACTCACCTGCGCGCCCGCCGAACGGCCTTCGTCGGAGTTCGTATTCGCAGTCGCCACGCGGAACTCTTCCACCGAATCCTGCGTCTCGCGCAATACGCCGGTGAATGCGTAGCCGAATACCTGGTCGTTGTCGTCGACGCCGTCGACGGTGACGTTGCCCTGGTCGGAGCGGATGCCGTTCACCGCGCCGCTGCGGCTGTCGCCTGCCGGATTCGACTCAGACGCGCCCATGGTCGGCAGATAGAGAACACCCGGTTCCAGCGACAGCAGGTCGGGCACGTTGCGGGTTTCGCTGGGCAGCGCCTGGATGAGCGCGTTGTCCATGGCGCCGCCGAGCGACGCATCGGTCGTATTCAGCGTCTCCGCTGCGGCACTCACGTTCACCACCTCGGCCAGCGATTTCATGGTCATCGTGAAATCGACCGTCCCCGGTTGATCCACAATCAGCTCAACGCTCTTCTTCTGCTCACCGAATCCCGTCGCTTTGAGGTCAATGGTGTAGGAGGCAGGCGAAATCTGCGTGAAGGTGTACTCACCTGCGGTATTCGTCGTGGTGTTCAGAATCTGGCCGGTCGAGTTGTTGGTGAGCACGACCTGAGCGCCGGGAACCACTGCTCCGCTGGGGTCTTTCACGACACCGCGCAGCGACGTTGTAGCAATTTGAGCCAGGGTGGTGAGGGGAGAGGCGAGTAACAACACGAATGCGGCAACTGCGATGCAGCGTCTGGTCACTATTTCCTCCAAAAAAGACTGCGTTCACCGGAATGACTCCCCGGTAATGGTTTTTTATTTAGTGAGGATTTAAGAGATTTGGCCTGATGAGGCCCTATTGTGTCCCAGGATGGATACGAATTCAAGCGAAATTTTTCCTGGCTCGCCGAATTGGCAGGACCCCGTCAGGCCAATACCGCGATCCGGAACCGGAGTGGCACGGTGGTCAGGATAATCCCGCAGAAGGCCCCAGCACTGGTCATGCAAACCCACGCAGCCCGCGCCGTATGCGGGATTTCGGCCTACAAGCGCGGTCGCATCGTTCGTTGCCGAGATTCTATTGATACGCGCAATAAGAATTTCAAATAGGAAACTGTAGTGAGAGCGAGCTAAACCGATGCAGCAGGAACCTGCTCGACGGTAACCACGCCCTCAGGCAATCCGGCGTAGGCTCGGGCGCTGCTCCATTCCCACTCTTCAGCGCTCGGCGCCAGTCCTGCCTTCACCGGCTCCGCGTGCAAGGAAGCTAAGGTAGCCGCAACGGCTTCGGCTCCCACAATGTGCGTGTCTGAGAAGCGGTTCTCCCAAACCTGCTCGTCTGATCGGGTAGAACTATTGTACCTGCGGCGGTAGCGACCCTGAAGCATTTCGACAGCATTGGCGGCGGTGTCGATCTCGGGTTCACGCATCAGCAGCCGGAAATGATCCGGCATCACCACATAGCCGACGATGGCAAATCGAAACTTAACGCGCAGCTCTTCCATCAGGCGTACGAACACATTCCGATGCTTCTCTTCTCCGAGCTTCGGCAGCTTTTGGTAGCAGGTACAAGTGATGAAGTGGAGATGACCCTTGCCGTAGACGGGCTCACGGAGTTTTGGCATAGGTTCCAGTTTAGGGGTTGCGCGTAAGCCCATGCTGTTTGGTTTCGTAGTTCCCGGGGGTTTCCGAGCCCGGTCCGCTAACCAGGAGACCTTGGAGGTCGAGCCACGGGGCTCCAACTGCGTGCACCTGTCGAAACATCTGTTAGACACTCAATTTTTCTGATAGGTTTAGTTGACTCGGCACAATACGATGCGATCAGCAGTATTGGTGCTCATTCTTTATCTTCCGCTGTGCGGGGGACAGGCCCAGACCGCAACTGCGCCCAACCAGCTTTCTGGCAGTTTTGGCGCGCTTTCGAATTCCTTCAACGGAGTTCCGGGCTCACGGCAACCACTGCTGGGGTGGGATGCTGACGGTGCGTTCCCGCCATGGCATAATCTCCGTTTCGTTCTTGATCTGAGTAGCTTCCGGGGCGCCAACCTGGGCTCGCCTCAGCGCGGCTACTTCACCACGGCCGGCGGCCAATTTAGCCACGTCACCGGCCGCGAAATGATCTTCGGCAAGATGCTCTTCGGCGCAGCCAATCTCAACAAACAGAGGGCCGCGAACGGAGCGATCGGGACGATCGCGTCTTTCACCATCTACGCGGGCGGAGGAATCGACACCCCGCTTGACCGTCACTTCAGCCTGCGCCTGGAAGGGGGCGTTCAGCACACCAATTTCGCTTTGGAGACCAGCCTTACGTCCCTTTACCCGTATTACAGAATCCCCGGTCTCCCCACAAATTTCGGGCGCTGCTCAGCTGGCATCGTATGGGCGCCGCGTCTGGCTCGGCCCGCGGACACGGTCATTGTGCGATCCAACTCACATTCGCCGCCTCCCGAGTCCGAGATCGCCTTCGAATACGAATCCTCTTTCGGCCACTGGCACATCTTCGCCGGCTCGTGGTGGAGCTATCTCCATGTCGCCGGCGTCGAATACGACCGGCACACATGGGGCAAATTTATCGGTGCACGTATGGACTATGTTGGCGAGATCCTGCCGATTACAATCCTTCGGCAACCCTCCGTGGAAGACGAGTACGGAGATATCTTGAGTTCCCATCGCACCACGGTGCATGGTCTCGCTCTCACGCCCATCGGGCTCCGCATGCTCTGGCGAGACGGCAGGGCCCTCAAGCCCTGGTTCACGATGAAGGGCGGCGTCGTGGGGTACACCCAGAAAGCCCTCTCTCCCGACGGCGCCTATCTGAACTTCACGCTTCAGAACGCTCTCGGTCTGGAGATTCCTCTCACGCCCGCCTGGGAGATTCGACCGGGTGTCACCGATTTCCACTTCTCGAATGGCCGCCAGGTGCCCAGCAATCCCGGCATTGACGAGATGATGTACAACATCGCCCTTAGCTACCACCTGCAAAGCAGGAGAGCGGCGGAGTGATGCCCGCAAAATATTGAAACGGTTTGGTTGCCCCCAGGCATTCATATGTTTAGAAAATGAATGGCTTAACCGATCTATCCCGTACGATACCCCAGTTTGTACCCAATATTCGCGTGGAAGATGTCGAACGAAAACGGACCGCGTCGGAAATCGGCTTCGGCACGAGTTCGACTGTCCACGATCCTTGAAATGTTTGGCCGTGAGCGAATGCCGGAGCGAATCCCCTCAATAGAGAGATCGCGATAGTCAACCTCGGCAATTCGTACAGATGGCGCCGCTCTTTGAGGTTCGACCGACTTGTCCGTTCCCTCGCCAACCAGCGCGAAAGCGAACGAGGGTACGCCAGAGGGGGCTCTTCCGTTTGGGTTACAGCCAACATTAGAAGAAAGAGAGCTGCGTGGAGGGATCGCATCATGAATTGCCAAATTAGATTGGCTGCCAATGAGCGTCTACTTCGCGCTTGCCGGCGGGACAATGCCGTTCATCCGCAGATATTCCACCATTTGGCCGTAGTGGTCATTCCCATGTGCGGCAGCAAAAGCGGCGATCGTCGTCCTAGTGCTGAACCCGTCAATCGGCTTGATGGCGACAAACGCATTTTCTGGCGTAATGGTCGCGATCGCCTTATGCGCGTAGACGAACGAAGCTTCCAATGCAGCCACCGCTTCGTCTTTCGTCGTAATTGACCCGATCGCCTTCACGTCGCGGTCAGGTTGAATGCCGCTCCATCCGAAAAAGAAGTAATTCGCCTGTGCCACGTGGGTCACCTGTGCCACAAAGGTGCGAACGGTGTCGAACTGCGTGGTCTGGCTCGCGGCGAAAATGCCTTGCGCTGGTGCGAAACTGTATTTATCTGCCGGCATCGCCTTTGCCGCCCCCACCACCTGGAATTCTGTCAGGGAGAGCAAACCGTCGACCGCTTTCGCGGGGTCTTCCTTTGTATCCACCGGCGGCGACGGTGGGAGTCCGCTCATCTGTGAGTGCATCTGTAGACCACTACTCGAGATCACAGCAACTGCAAGAAGCAGAGCGCGAATGCGCATTGTTTATCCCCGATCCAAGTTTGCTTTCAAGGCGACTTCAGCGTAACAGTCCTTTCCTATTGTTGTCTTCACGTGGTGCATCCTGGGTCACTCGGAATCCGACGTGACCCAGAATTGGCCGCACAACCTCCAGCCTTGCGCTTTCACACAACGATTACCTTTAACGCTGGAGCCGGCCCGGGCCGATTCGCTGCGAAGAGTGGTTGCAGGCGTTCGCGGACAAAATGGAATGCGGGTGTGTACGTGCGTAATCTGCCATCGAGGTGTCAATGCGTCCTTCTGCGGGGGTCAAAAGATAGGCGTGAATTTCTCCCATATGGGGTCCGCTTTGCACCGTCGCCATACCCGAGATTTGTCCTCGGTCATTGATATTGCTGGCCGAGATGATGAAGAGGTTGGACTCCGCGGAAATGAGCGTGTTCAGGTCGGTCGTCACATCGTCCTGCCAGATGAAGCCATGGGACCAGTTGAACGTAGAGTCAAAGTCGTTTCCCACCACCTGGCCCCGGTTGTTAATGCCGGTGGCAAAGGCGGAATAATCTCCCGGCAGAAGGTGGATTTTCGTGACTTCGCCGTCTGCGCCGTGCTGCCAAACCGCAGCATAAAAGGGGAGACCATCACCAATGCCGACTTGCCCGACGATTTGGCCACGGTTGTTGATGGCGTAGGCGAAATTGGAACCTGTACCTCCGAGATCCTTAAGCACGAAGGCCGTCTTGTCTTTCCACATTACGGCGTGCGTCGCTGCGGTGCAGGTTCCCGAGTAGCCTACGGCATCGCCCTGATCGTTCATCCCGTATGCGAAACCGTCCACATCGTCAGCCACCAGCGGCAGCGCTTCAACGTTGCCTCTTTTCCATAATGCCGGCAACGCAGTTCGATTGTTCGTTGTGCCGGCCAGGCATGTGGGGTCCACGGAACCGTCTTCGGCAAATCCGACGACTTCTGCGCGGTTATTGATGGCGCTGGCCTGCCCATTATTTCCGCCGAGCGTCGGAAGAGCACTCATGTGGCCGTCTCGCCAAAGAAACGGAACGCAAGTAAGGTGCGTGCCGAAGCCGCAAATGTCTTCGCCGTTCGGATCCGGCTCAGCAGTTTCGGAGTCACCAGCGGCTTCCCCGCGGTTGTTGATGCCGCCCCAATTAATCCAACTGTTGGCGTCGGGCTTTCCAAGCGTGCCCAGGTCGATATTGAATCCGTAGATACTGATTACCGCGCGGCCCCGTGCAACTGTTGTAGAAGTGCTCGTCTCCGGAGGGTTCACGGTCCCATCCATGTTCTCCGTCCACCCCTGATTATTGAGGCCCATGGCCATGCTGAAGTTGTCCTTGCTGTTGTTAATTCCCAAATCAGTAATTTTGTAGCTCTGTTGAGCGAACGCGTTGCTGAAGCAAGCCACAGCAATCGTGATAACCCACAGTGTCCGGAAATCGCGCAACTGTCTCTGTGTATTCATGTCTCCTCTTTTTCTCCCATGAAAATCTGCGTGCCGATAGTGTGCAATTCACAGAAGCACGTGGCGGTCCACGTTCACAGCAATTCCGTGAAGCAACAGGTCCAGGGTTTCGGATTTCGACGGAGGGTGACGGGCTAACAGTCTGCTGGGGCGATCCCAAACAGCTCAGACGGCTGTTTCTCCAACTTTTCATACCCAGACTGGCGGGAGGTTACGAAATTCGAGACCGCCGCGCGGCCCGGAGTCAGGCAGATTATTTGGATTGACTTTCAAATTCTTAACATACATACTGGTCGGTATGTTAAACGGTCACGAGAAGAAGGCGCGGATCCGTGATCCAGAGCGCACACGGAAACGCTTGCTGCAAGCGGCCTTTCGGGAGGTTCACAGATCAGGCTTCCAGAAGGCCGGCATCGATACAATTCTCGAAGCCACGAATGTGACCAGGGGAGCGCTCTATCATCACTTCGGTAGTAAAGAGGCCCTTGGATATGCGGTCGTCGACGAAATCATCGCAAAGATCGTTCGCGACGGGTGGCTAAACCCTCTGCTTGGCAGCGGGCAGCCAATTGATATTCTGATTGAAATCGTCCGGCGCACACCAGTTCGGGCCGAAGACATTCGAATCGGTTGTCCGCTCCTCAATTTGGCAACGGAGATGTCTCCGGTGGACGAGCATTTTCGCAAGCGCCTGAAGAGCATTTTCCTCGCCTGGCAGGATGGAGTGGCTGCACTCCTGCGAAGAGGACAGTCCGAAGGAACAGTTCGCCGCGATCTAAATCCAGAGGAGAGTGCCAGTTTTCTCGTCGCCATGGTCGAGGGCTACGCCTCGTTGGCGAAGAATGCTCAAGATGCCGGGGTGTGGAAAGTAGGAATTAGAAACATCGTGGGGTGGTTGAGGTCGCTTCACGCGGCGCGCCAATCTCCAAAAAGCGGACGACGGATGGCGAAGGAGCATGTTGTCCGGCGAGGGTGCTGATTTCAGTTTTGGGGAACGCGATGAATCGAACAAGATCGGCGACGATAGCTTGTCTGAGTTTCGCTCTCATCCCAGAACCCAGTTGAGTTCATGTAGAAGCAGTGCACTCGTCACCCTCAATCACGTAGCAGGAGTCGAACCGAGAGAACAAGGGGTTTCATCATGAGCGCCCGCACAAGTGTGGATCAGAGACTTGCAGGTGAGACGTTTGTCGAGCAAGCTGCTCACGCAGATGCGGACGATCCGGCTGGCTTACTGCGGGGAGCTGCGATGTTCCCCACCCAAAGCAGGAGGGGTTACATCCCTGGAGCGACAGAGCACCAGTTCTTCGAAGCTGCAGACACATCACTGCTTCCGGTCATCCCAGTTGATGCGGCAAGCCTCATGCTGGTCTCGCGGCAGTTGGAGAGCATAGCGAAACGACAGGCGCCACGAATCGCGTTCAAGACAAAGGGCAGCATTCTACTTTTAAATCTATTCGATATTTTCGCAGTGCAGGCCGAAGGCAATTATGTCTCGTTGCAACACCGGCCTCATCGCTATCTGGTGCACGAATCCCTCTCGTCCATGGCCGAGAAGCTCAAACCCTACGGTTTTATTCGCATCCACCGCTCGGTCGTCTTAAATGTCTCGGCCGTTGAGGAGGTCCAACCTCTACCGACGGGGGAGTATAGGCTGCGTGTGAGAGGCGGGAAAGAATACCTGGTAACGCGTACGTACAAACACAACCTCAGAGATCTGGCTCAACTGTGGGTCGGAACAGATCGGCTTTGCGGATAAGAGGAGGCATAGGTTGCGTCGATAAGCGCGCCCAAGAGTTTCCATCGCGGTTTAGGGCGGGTGCTCCAGTTGTAATCTGTGACCGTCGATCGAGGAGTAATGAACAGGCATTTCCGGCCACCCGGCCCGATGGGTTAAACTTCCGGATTTCCGACAAACCGACCAGCACTTCGCGTTCCTGACCAGACACTCGAACCGCACCACACCTTACTGCGCTGAAAGAAATCGCACAATCTCATGAATAACACGAGCATTCTGGTCAGTTTGAAAGAGAAACTGAGCGTGTGCAGAACCATACAGTACGATCAATTGCTTCGGCTTAGGAGCTCTTTCGTACTGCGCTCGGATGCCAGGCAGCCTTGGGCCGCTTCCATTGCTGTCGTCGCGCGCGATGATAAACAATGCTCGTGATTTCAATCCGTCTGCTGGAAGATTCGGCACTGCGCCGAGAAATACGATCCGATCAATATCACCTGGCTCCGACTTGATCGATGCATCGCCGGCAGCCGCGCCCCCGAAACTCCCCCCAACTACCGACACCGTTTTCGCACCGTGAGCTTTCAGATAACGAACCGCAGCGAGCACATCTTTCTCAAACGGAGCATGGTCAAAATCCTCCTGGCCCGGTCCCTTCGAACAACCGAAACCCCTGAAGTCGATGGCCAATACTCGAAACCCTGCCGATGTGAGCGTCAATGCCTGGTCGTGCCAGCTCTCTTTGTTAAATCTGCCACCGTGAGCCAGCACGACAGCACGACTGCCTTGTCCATAGAGATCGGCGCAGACCTGTCCGCCATCGTCGGTTGCAAATGAGACAGTCTGTTGTGCAGACGCCGCGATGGTAAGAGCCAGGGCGAGGGGGAGAATGCGAAGTGCCAACATGGGCAGATTATAAGGTCGTTCTTCACTCATGATTGAGCGAGTGTGGAGTTGAAAATTATTCCGAATGTATTACCGGCATCCATGTATGTCATTGTCAACAGAAAAGCACGAGTCTTCCGTCCGCGCACTGGAGAGCGCGTTACTGGTTCGATCGGGAATTGTCGCTGCGCACGTTCGCCTCTCGGCGGTTGGTTCCTGCACTCTGCAGAACCGGACATCCATTTGCTGCCTCAGGCCTCAATGGGCCGTCGCAGAAGATTGAGTTTGTGTTGTCTGCGTGTCCCGAAACAGTATGAAGAGAGCCTCGTGAGTCGACTCCGTCGCCCGGCTGGTCACCTGCGGGACCTGGCAGCCTGCGCATCGATTCCTGATGTCTTCCCCTTCCCTGGAAGGGTTGTTTACGCAGCCGCAGTTCGTCGGAACTCGGCCCGCGGGCACGAAATCCGTATTGTTTCTTCCTAGTACGGGATCATTCCAACTGCCCGATCTTTCCCGGCGGTCTTCGCCTGAATGAGCGCCTCATCGGCCAGTTTGAGTACCTCTTCGTGGCCCATTGATGATGGGTCGCCTTCATGCCATGGGAAGGCGGCCCAGCCAACGGAGCAGGTTCGCGTAAGGGTAACCGCACCGTCGACCGCAAGGGGCTTTTCGCGCACCGCTTCCAATACCCGGAGCGCCAGAGCGTTCGCCTGCCGCCTATCAGCAAAGCGCGATATGACCAGAAACTCTTCTCCACCCCAGCGCAGCAAAACATCGGACGCCCTCATGACGGAACTGATCCGGCGCGCAACCTCGACGAGAACGCGATCTCCCGCGTCATGGCCATATTGATCGTTCACCTCCTTGAAGTTATCAATGTCGATGAGGTAAAAGACGAGATCACGCGCGCAGCGATCCGCCTCCGAGCGGAATTCGCGCAAAGTCGCGGCAACGTCGGCTCCGATCGTTTCTGAAAAGAATCGCCGGTTCCGGATTCCGGTCAGCGGATCGGTGATTGATGCTTCCGCAAGGATCGCGTTTACTCTTTTCAGGTCCGAGTACAAACGGTGCTGCTTGACGAAGACAAGGGCGGTCGTAGCGACGATTGCGGCCGAAGTGATTACCAGGCGGAATCTCACAATCGCCGGAGGCACAGAACCCTCGAGCGCGGAATAGATCAACATGGCCGGCAGAGAGAGAACCGCCACAGCGGCGGAGCCGAACAGCCAGGTTCCGTATCTTTCGTCTTTAACCGTTGCTGGAACGGGAATCAATTCGCGGGCGTGCGCCGCCACAGCCAGGAAGAACACCAGCGATGCCGCAAACGCAACGTCATACCAGCTGCCGGTGTAGTAAACCCTCGCTTCAATCGCGCGATTTTCGACTATGACGCTGAGGTAGTTCAGGAAGAGTGCCGCGAATAGAAGGAAGTAGAACCGCCGCCAGGGGCCGGAACTCTGGTACAAGAGCACCCCCAGGGCAGTCAGCAGAATCAGAATCTGCACCACGTAGAGACGGTCAAAGTTACGGTTGTAGACCGCGCTGGATCTCCAGACATATTGCCAGCAGTTTACGAGAAAGAGGTACAGATAGATCCACCACAACATCAGTTGCAGGAAATCCGGCATTCCAAAGCGGACGCTGCGCTCGGTGGGATCAACATGCGGCCGTAGCAGCAACGCGGCGAGGACGGGAACTCCGGCGAGAAAAAGCAGGATGTCTCCCGGAAACATATCGGGCATTGGTTTCCGGAAGACAACGTCATAAACAATCCAGCCGCACTGATCTGTCAGCCAAAATGCCCAGCTGAGCGCCAGCAACATCCAGACAGAGCGTAGCCGGCCTCGCGCGGCGCGGGCGTTGGCGATGAAAGCCAGGAGCAGGGCGAGAAGCAGCAAAGCGGACGCGATGTCACTGACTGCGGTAAGTTCCAGGCCGGGTCGGAGAAAGGCTGAGGCTGCGATCTGTATAAGAGTCAGGGCCGCCGCCGAACCAATCCAGCGTTTCGATGTAACTTGCACGGGAAACCCTCAGGTCAGAGCACCAGATGCACCGTTTTCGACTCACGCGGCTTCTGCGGCAGGCTCTGACTGGCTGCCATTTCGACATCGGCGGTCCGCCTCGGACCAGGCGGCGGATGTTTGATCCCGGGTTTGCTGTTTCCTCGGAACAGCCGTAACGGTCCAGCTGTTCGGGATCTTCAAATCAGATTACATGGAGCGCCGTTCCACTGCGCTGTGAGATGTTCGAGTTCGATCTCGCACGAGTTGTTCTGGATCTCATTTCGGTTGCACAGTTCATAAACCGTCGTGGAGCAGGAGCATTGAGTTCCCGGACAAGTTGCTGGGGGACGCGGGCTCCGGGCAGATGAGAATGCCACCGGAGGCTCACCAGGTGTGATCATTTTCACCAGGTTGTGCATTACATCCAGCCGCACGTCATCCCCGGCCATATCCATTAGGCTCGCGACCCGCGCTGGGAAAAAGCAGGTCCCTCGCTCCGCCTGCCATCTGCCAACAGACACTTGCCGCCGAAGACCAACCGCGCAATTAACAAGCGGGAAAGGCAGGCCCTATATAATTGCCGGCTGAAGCCGTCCAGACGATTTTCCCTGGATCGCTATTCGCGGCACGTCACAACTGAATCAAGAATGAGGAGATGACACTGTGCGATTCTCGATGAGATTTTTGTCGGTGGCGGCCCTGATGGCTCTGACGCCGGCGCCGGTGGTATTGGCGCAGGCGCCTGTTGCGCCGCTGCCCGCTGAAGCGGCTGCGAACCCCGTGGTGTGGAGTGCGAAGCTGCTCTACGAGCGCGATTCAAAAAACATGATCGCCGCCGCCGAAGAGATGCCCGCTGACAAATACGGTTACCACCCGACGCCCGACCAATGGACCTTCGCGAAGGTGGTTTCGCACATAGCGCAATCGAATGGAGGGTTGTGCGGGGCGCTGTCAGGCACACCTGCGCCGACGGCGCTGACCGTGAGCGACACGGCCCCGAAGGCCGATCTGGTTGCGGCGTTGAAGGCTTCCTTCGACTTCTGCGGCCCGGTGCTCGACGGCCTGACGGACACCAAACTTGGGGAGCCGGTCACCCTGCTCCACCGCACGATGCCGCGGGCGACGGCCCTGGTCTTGTTGCCGGTCGACCTTGCGGACCACTACTCCCAGATGGCTGCCTACCTGAGGCTGAACGGGATGTTGCCGCCTTCGGCACAGCCCAGGAAGTAGTGCCGGCGACAAGCTAACCTTTCGAGGTTGGACGTCCTGACTCAGTCAGGACATGCCAGGCGGGCGGCGTGCTGTGCGGCGCTTGAGCGCCACTTGAGTTCCGGGCCGGATCACAGGCATCCCGGAAATGGCGGGCAGAAGTGTAGGAATCGGATTGAAATGTCCGTGTTGCCGACCACGCGGAAACTACCTTCCCGGTGATGCTGTCCGCGTCGGATTAGTATGCTCAGACCATCGGGAGAAGGCATGGAAGACCACATCACGGTGTGTGAACGAGTGCGGAATTCCCGTCCCGGAAACCATAACGTGACTGCGATTCGTGCCGGTTTCGAGGCAAAGGACGACAGCCGTGGAGACTGGTATCAGTTGTAGCTTGAGTCTTGTGCGGATTCCGTTCCGTCGCAGTCCCCCGGTCGTTTGGCGAAGATTCAGCCTGCTGGCAAACGCTCAGTTCCGTAAATCATTCTTCGCTGCCCTTGCATCGACGGGAAGGCATCGAAGGCCGTGGCCTCGCATTCGGTAGCGGACGAGTACGGCGATCAGGCTCACCAGCGTTGCAATCTCGACAAACACCTTTCCCCCATCGAGCATGTCCGGGTGACCATCCTTCAAATTGGGGTCGGTGAGAAGGCTGTGCAGGAAAAAGAGAATGGCTGCGGGAAACACAAGATAGTGCAGGCTGCGCCAGAGCGGGCGGCCGATCCGTGTTCGCAGCAAGGAAGAAACCAGGACCAGGACCAAAAGATACAGAGCCCCGGCTCCGGCAAGGTTGAGTTTGGGTTGGAGCGGCGAGTCAATCGGGATGAGGATATCGAACAGCCGAAACCGCGGCTGGTGGAGAAACAACAGGACAACAGGATGGGTCAGCGTCAAGGCGACGGCGACATAGGCTGTCCACTGATGCAGCGCAAACAGGTTGATGTGGCGGTGCGGCCAGCGTTGCACCGGACTGTAGCGCAGCGAGATGAGCATTCCCAGCAGCAGGTTGATGGTCGCGGCGCCAACCGCTCCCAGTCCCAGATAAGAGCAGAGGTCCAGCAGACTGATGGTCAGAATCAAGCAAATCTCCGCGAGCACGCCCTATCATATTGCGTGGGATGATCGATTGATGAAGCAAGATGAAACAGGAAACGTGGCGTCGCTCGGGAATGGGCCCGGATCGCCCAGTGAATGTCTCCTTCTCCGGTTACGAACCCCCATTTGACCCAGCGCCAATGGTTCGGCGCATGCTCGATTCGGTGCCCCGGAATGATCTGACAGGATTGAGTGCCGGAGTGCTCTCCAACGCAAGCGGCCGTTCGGGGAAACGCGGCAAATTCCGAGTCACATCAAGAAAGCGCCCGGCACACGAATACGGCGAGCTATCAGTGCACGGCGCTTCGCGCCGGGTGTATTTCGACGCTCCATCCTGAACAGGTTGCGTTTGGAACCTTTCGGTTTTCTTAGTCGGCTTTTTTGCCCGAATTGCCGCATCGGTTAGCGTCATCTCTGTCCCCCGAACTGATGCTTTTTGGTCGTACCCCATCTTTCAGGCGAATTGCACGCCAGTTCGTACCCACCTCTAGGCAGGCTGCTCGCGAACGTCTAGGAACCATCGCAAACGAATAATTGAATCTAGTGCTTTATTTTCAGCGCCAGGTGGCCAAACGAAGGATCCGAGAGGGCTCGGTGAAGTGCGCGGAAAAACCGGTTTGGTTGCCCCCCAGGGATTCGAACCCCGATATGCTGATCCAGAATCAGCTGTCCTGCCGTTGAACGAGGGGGCAGTTTAGATTGGCCACGGCGCGATACGTTTCCGCATCCAGCACCGCCTTTTTATAGTAAAGAC
>DATHQV010000025.1:0-32965 GCA_035482355.1 Acidobacteriaceae bacterium
CCCGTCCTGGTCAGCGCCCTCAACGAAGACCTCGACCGACTCTCGGTCCATTACGCCGCCAAAGTTTTTCGCGAATCGTTCCTGCTCTCGCCCCAGGCAGGACGCATGGGCATCCCTGCCATTCCCCTCAGCGAACTCTACGGCCGCGCCTGCGACTACCTCCGTGCCCGCGGCAGCGAAGTCTCTCTCCGCACTGGCGTCGACAGCATCCTGCCCTGCGGCAATGGCTGGCTAACAATGGCATCCTCGAAAAGTTTTCAGTCCGACGCCGTCGTCTTCGCCCTCTCCTTCGAAGCCATGGCCGCACTGCTCCCATACTTGCCCAAAAACGCCGCCAGCGAAGACCTCGCCGCCCACCTCGCCCAGTTTGAGCATTCGCCCATCACGGGCATCCACCTCTGGCTCGATCGAGAAGTCACCACCCTCGACCATGCTGTCCTGCTTGACACCACCATCCAGTGGCTCTTCAACAAGTCCCGACTCCAGCCCGGCCATCGCGGATCCGAAGCCAGCTACCTCGAGCTGGTGGTCAGCGCCTCAAAATCTCTCGTCTCGATGTCGCGCCAGCAGATCATCGACCTCGCCATGAGCGAGCTCGCCCAGTTTTTCCCAGCGCTCGCCGGCGCAACCCTGCTCAAAGCCGCCGTCGTCAAAGAAGTCCGCGCCACCTACTCCATCCGCCCCGGCCTCGACCGCATCCGCCCCCACGCTACCAGCCCCTGGCCCGGCGTCTTCCTCGCCGGTGACTGGACAGCGACCGGCTGGCCCGCCACCATGGAAGGCGCCGCCCGCAGCGGCTACTATGCCGCCGAGGCGCTCACGCGCTCCCTGGGCAATGCTCAAGCCTTTATGGTCGGCGAACTCCCCGCCAGCGGCCTGATGCGTATGTTTTTCAGTTAGTTGCGCGGCGATTCCGGATCGCCTGGTGACCCATTCCGGACCAGGCCGCAGAAAGGTTTTCCCGATTACCAACTTTTCATTGCGGTCTGGTCAAATATCCGCACACGATTCGCCGGAAATCTGCGATTATGGTCTCGCAACCCCGCGATGAAGGAAACCTGACAAAGGATTCATGTTTCTTATCACTCGGGGTATGGCGAATGGGGTTCCTCCACATGCACGAACTGCTCGCACATCTGTCCGCTGTCAGCAGCTACCTGCCTGCAGTGCTCATCACCCTCGGCGTCGCGACGCTCATTGGCTGCGCCATTGGGTGCATCTGCTCCCCCTGCGAAGAGAAAGACGACCTCTTCCACCGCGAAGTCTTTTAGCTAGCCCTCCAGCGCATTAGCTATCTCCGCCCCATTGGGCGACCCCAGCCCCGTGCAGGCATCCCACCCCGGCCCCGCCGAATACGACCCGTTATTCCCCTGCGTAATGTCGTTGAAGTCGCTCTGATCCGGATACAGCAACGGGTTCACAAATCCCACCGGCGATCCCTTCATCTGGTTGATTAACGCAATCAACCCAGCCCACAGCGGAGCCGCCGCGCTCGTCCCGCCCACGGTCTCCGTCTGGCCATCTACAAGGATGTTGTAGCCGCTCTCCGGCGCCGCGTTCGCAGCAACGTCGGGCACTCCGCGCCCGCTGCCGCTGATCCCCGCACTGCTTTGCCATGTCGGCAGCGGAAACACCGCACTGTACCCTCCGCCTGTCGCGCCACCGCTCGACCCATCGTTCCAAACCGTCTCCGACTCGATCGTCGTCCCCGACCCAATAAGCTCCGTCCCTCCGCACGCCAGCACATTCGGACTCGAAGCCGGAAAGTCCACATGATTCGCTCCATCGGTCACGCCATCCGACGACCCGTTGTCCCCGGCCGCCACCGTAATCGTCACCCCCAGCGCGGCGGCCGACTGGCAAGCATCGTCCAGCGCCGTCATCGACGACTGTGTCCACGTCGACTCAGGCCCACCCCAGCTAATGGACAGCACCGACGGCTTGTTCACCGTGTCGTGGACCGCAGTCGTGATCCCGTCGATGAATCCCTGATCCGTATTCGTAGAAAAATAGACGGCAATCTTCGCCCCCGGCGCAATCGATCCCGCCACTTCGATGTCCAACCCCACTTCGCTGTCCGCCCCGTTCGGATTGGTCGGCGAATTCGAGCCGCCATCCACCGAAACCGCGGCCACCGTCGGCGCTGTCAACCCCAGCCCCTGAAAATACGTCTCCAGATCGCTGGTGTTGTACCCGCCACCTAGTTCCAAAATCCCAATCGTCTGTCCGGTCCCATCCACGCCGGTCGGAAAGTTATACAGCGCCGCCACTTGCGGCGGGTTGAACGGTACAGGCTGCGGCTGACCCGAGGTCGGCGCAGGCTTCTTCAGGTCCTTCAGAAATCGAATATGCGATTGCGCCACCGGTCTTGCGTCGAGTCCCAGCACCGCCTCTACCAACTCGGCATGAACACCCGGCATCGACACTGCCCCGGTGAACCCGTGAAAGCGCCGCCCCGTTCCCGATGCGCCTGTTCCCGCTGCGCCTGCGCCCGTCGCATCGTAATCGTGCAGTTCCACGCCAAACGCCGTCTCCAGCGCCTTCGCCGGCCCGCGCAGCACCAGAGTCCGTCGTGACAAACTCGAAGAAGTCTCGTCCACTGCCAGCCCATGCTGGTGCGCAAACTGCCGCAGCGTGTCGAAACTCGCCGAATCCGCTGCGTACTTCTCATCGAATTCTTCGCGCGAAACAATCCGTCCGCCCAGCGCGCTCAGGTCCAGTGGGCTCTTGCGCTTCACAATCAGCGAAACGCTAATCACCTGTTGTGCATTCGTGCGGCCAACGTGCGTTGCATTCGTGGGAACAGCCCGCTGGGATCGGGGCAGAACAACGCGCTTCTGAGTGGGGGAACTCATCCTGAAACCTCCTGGCAATGTCTCGAAATCTTAGCGCATCCAACCATCACACGCTGATGAAAACTTCCGCAACGCGCACCCATCGCATACGCTGACCGTTTTTTATGACCGCACTTTAGCCGACGGCATTTTCGCCATCAATCACCCGATCACCCTGCCCCGGCGGCGCGGACACCACCAGAAACCGCACTTCTGTATCGCATTCTCCATTGGATGCACACAGCGCCTGATGCCGTTCCCCTGGCGCAATCTCCAGTCCCTGCCGCGGTCCCAGACAGTGCACTTCTCCTTCCACTTCCAGCATCAGCTCGCCTTCCAGTACATAAAAAAATTGCCGTGCCTTCGTGTGAGAATGACGTTGCTCCTGCGCGCCAGCCGGCATCCGTTCCTCAATCACACTCAGCGCCTCGCCCCGCACAAGGTGCCACCCATCGCAAACCGCACCCCAAACATAATGCGAAGCAGAAGCAGCGCTAACTTTGTTTCTCACAATCTCGCTCCATCAATCCAGCAATCCGCCAGCTACACAGCCACCCGCTGACCGGACTTTAGCTGACCGCTTCACCAGCCACCGTTGTAGCGCCTCCGGCGCTACAACGGAATATTCCCATGCTTCTTCGGCGGATTCTTATCCCGCTTCCCTTCCAGCATCGCCAGCGCCGCAATCAGCTTGGGCCGCGTCTCATGCGGCAGAATCACCGCATCCACATACCCGCGCTCTGCCGCCACATATGGGTTCGCGAACTGCTCGCGAAATTCATGCACCCGCGCCGCACGCGCTTCCGCCATCACCGCCGCGCGCTGTTCCTCGCTCAGCGGACCCTGCCGTTCCTCCGCCATCCGCACCGTCTCCGCCAGTTCGCGTCCGTAGACAATATTCACCGCACCCTCCGGCCCCATCACCGCAATCTCCGCCGTCGGCCACGCCAAATTTACATCGGTCCGAATATGCTTCGAGCTCATCACGCAGTACGCGCCCCCGTATGCCTTGCGCGTAATCACCAGCAGCTTCGGCACCGTCGCTTCCGCATACGCGTAGAGCAGCTTCGCCCCGTGCCGAATAATCCCGCCATACTCCTGCTGCGTTCCCGGCAAAAATCCCGGCACATCCTCCAGCGTGATCAGCGGAATATTGAACGCATCGCAGAACCGCACAAACCGCGCCGCCTTCACGCTTGCATTAATGTCGAGCACCCCCGCCAAAAACGCCGGCTGATTCGCCACGATCCCCACCGGCTGCCCGTTCATCCGCGCAAAGCCCACCACAATATTTCGCGCAAAATGCTCGTGCACCTCGAAGAAGTATCCGTCGTCCACAATGTGCGCGATGGCGTCTTTGATGTCATACGGCTGGTTCGACTCCACCGGAACCAGGTCATCCAGCTCGCGATCCGCGCGGTCCACCGGGTCAGCGCACGCCCGCCGCGGCGGGTCTTCGACGTTATTGGACGGCAGAAAACTCAGCAGCTCCCGGATCATCAACAGGCACTCCGCATCGTCGTGCGCCATAAAATGCGCCACGCCGGAAATCTCGTTATGCGTCGTTGCCCCGCCCAGCTCTTCCTTCGTCACTTCTTCATGCGTCACCGTTTTAATCACGTCCGGCCCGGTCACAAACATATACGAAGTCTTGTCCACCATCAGCGTGAAATCCGTAATCGCCGGCGAATACACCGCGCCCCCCGCGCACGGCCCCAGAATCGCTGAGATCTGCGGGACAACACCACTGGCCAGGGTATTCCGCAGAAAAATATCCGAATACCCCGCCAGCGACACCACGCCTTCCTGAATTCTCGCCCCGCCCGAATCGTTCAGCCCGACGATAGGCGCGCCCACGCGCATCGCCGTCTCCATCACCTTCACAATCTTCGCCGCGTTGGTCTCGGAGAGCGATCCGCCAAACACCGTAAAATCCTGCGCGAAGACGAACACCGTCCGCCCGTCGATCCGCCCATACCCGGTTACAAACCCATCGCCGGGAATGCGCTTCTCCTGCATCCCGAAATCCGTGCAGCGGTGCGTCACCAGCCGGTCCGTCTCTTCGAAGCTGCCCTCGTCCAGCAGCAGTTCCACGCGCTCGCGCGCGCTCAGCTTGCCTTCGCGATGCTGCCGCTCGCGCCGTTCGGAACCCCCGCCCTCTTCCGCCAGCCTGTTCCGCCGCTCCAACTCATCCAATAAATGCTTTTCCATCGAGACGGATTATAGCGTTCAGCGCCCGTGCCGCTCACATCGCCGTTACGCAATGCGCAATCGGCCACGTTTCCGTAACCTTCCCCGGAACAATTTCGCGGAATTCCGAGCGGAACGGGTGCCCTCGCGTCTGTCTCGATAGAACAAGGCCGCGGCCGGCACCGCAGGGTTCCGACCTACGGTCCATGATCGAAACACTCTTAACGAGGCGAGCCATGCAACTCAGTCGTGCCCTAAGTCAGCGGTCAAACTCTGTCCCGATGTTCACTTTCGCGATCCTCATCCTCGCGCTGCCTTTCAGCACCGCAGCCGCGCTGGCTCAGGACACGCCCGCCGAATCGAAGCCTCCGCAAACCTATCAGACCTTCTATCTCACCCACGTCACGGAATCGAATGACGCCAGCGAGATCGTCAGCGACCTCCGCAACATGTTGCCCCATGCGCACGTCATGTACCTTCGCTCAGAAGACGCGATCTCCATTCTCGGCGCGCCCGACGAATTGAAGCTCGCGCATAACATCCTCTCCGACGTCGACCGCACCCGCAAAACCTGGCGCCTCACCTACACCATTACTCAAACCGGCACCGCCCAGGCAACCAGTCCCCAGCACGTTTCCCTCATCGTTGCCGCCGGGCAACGCGCCGACCTCAAACAGGGCAGCCGCGTCCCCATCGTCACCGGAGCGACCGCCCCCGACGCATCGTCCACCAGTACCCAGGTCCAATATCTCGACGTAGGACTCAACATCAGCGCCGACGTGAACGGTTCCGCCGACAGCATTCAGCTTCATACCAAAATCGAGCAGTCCCAGGTCGCCGACGAAAAATCCGGCTCCGGTCCGCAGGATCCCGTCATCCACCAAACCACTCTCGACGTCACGTCGAACCTGACCCCCGGCAAGCCCACCGTCCTCGGCACTCTCGACATTCCCGGCGATACCCGCCACGAACAGATCGAAGTCACCGCCGAACCCATCCCGTAACCGCCGGCGCCGTCGTCCAAAACCCCTAACACTTCCGTGGCGCACATGTCCGTGCGCCACGCCAGTCTTGCCCGGCCCGCGCCTACACGAAAGTTTTGCCCTGTTAACTTTTGAGTGAACTCCTGACGACCCCTCAGGCCTAGAATTGGCTACGAAAGGGCGTTGGTTTCGCCATGAAAACACCTCTTCGCATCATTTTCTCTGCCTGTTCCCTCGCTGCGCTTGCCCTGCTGGCCTTGCCTGCACCCGCGCAAATCGCGCACCTCCCCCAACTCGGCGATCCCGCGCCCAACTCCGTCTCCGCTGCGGAAAAACACGGCAAAGTCTGCGACACCGGCTCCGGCCACAAGGACCCCTGCGCCGAAATCGAAATCGCAAAGATCAAATTCACCGTCGCCTGGGACGCCCAGACCAAGGCCATTACCTACCTCTTCACCGCCGACCGCCGCGTCGTCACCGACAGTCAGTTGTCCGTGGGCACCACCTGCCTGGTTTTTGATTCCGCCGGCGCCCCCGACCCCACTGTTCCATTTACGAAGTGGATCATCGATCCGAAATTGAAAGGCGCCTACACCTCGCTCGCCGGAAACGCGACCTGGTATGCCGCCCTCCAAAAAGACGGCGACGATCCCCACTACGGCAACATCGTCGGCTTCGTCCAGAGCAGCTATCTCGCGTTGAAGAAATAGCTCGCATTCACCCCGCGCCGGTTGCCCTGCGATACACCGTCTCAATGCGATAGTCCTTCCGGGGACCGCGCACCGCATGCCGAACTTGCCAGGATTGCAGATCCAGGATGTATTCCGAATCGTATTGGTCCGCACCGCAAACGAAACGCGCGCTTGCCTGCCAGATGCCGCCCCTCTCCTGAAACGCCAGCGACTGAAAAAGTTCGGCCGTGCTGCAAAAGAGAATCCGCATTTTCGCCGGAGCCTCGGGCTCGCGCCGAAAGAGATAGCACTGCGTTCCGCTCAGCGTTTCTCCCTGCGCCAGAGATATTCGAACTGCTTCCTCATATCGAGCCGTCTGCGCGTCGATCAGGAACACGCGAGCCACGCCCGTTGCCGTGGCATAGCCCGAAATCTCTCGAGCCAATGCCCAGTCTCCGAGAAGCCGCTCGAACACAGACCATCGCCGATCGTGTTTATCGTTCGGTATCGCAATGTCATTCAAGCAGATTTCCTGAGATCAGCAGTTGTCTTTGCTGCGGATGAGCTCGGCGACGCGACGAAAGGTATCCACCTGATCCAGCGGCAGGCGCCCGGTGTTGTCGGGCGCAAGATTGAGAAGCAGGTTAGCGTTCCCCTCCATACAGTCCCGATACGCCCGGGCAATGACTTCAGGGGGCTGCGGTTTGTACCAGGGATGCCAGAACCAGGTGTGCATCCACGGCATGGGCGGATAGAGCGGGCCCGTGGGCAGCCACGTTTCGAACGGCATGTAATACGGCTTTCCGTCGTAGGTGATGTGCGGATCGTGGCCTTCGAGGGGTGGCAGCGTGTCTTCTCCATTGATGACATCGCAGGGCCAGCTGGGAGCTTCGCAGCTGCGACCCTGATTGACGCGGCTCTGCTTAAATCCCTGGTTTCCGACCACGATGCAATCGGGGCTCAGCCTCTTCACCAGGCGATAAAGATCCCAGCGCTGCTGAGCCGTCAGTTTCCAGGTGATATCGAAGAGCTGGTAAAACGTGTTCGGGTAGAGCGTGTGCAGCTCGGTGATTTGGTGCTGGATCAGCTCGAAATAGTGAGCGGGAATGAGCGAGTCCCAGTCGAACTTGCCTTCGTTGTGGGGATCGAGAATGCAGTAGTAGAACCCCGCGCGCAAGCCAAACTCGCGGCAGGCGTCAACGAATGCGGCGACCACATCGGTTGTGTTGCTGCTCTGGGCGACCGTGTAGTTGTAGCCGCGCGACGGCCACAGGCAAAAACCGGACATGTATTTCGCCGTGAGCACCGCATACTTTGCGCCGAGGTCATGAGCGACCTGAATCCACTGCCGGACGTCGAGATGCGTGGGATTGTAGACGGTGGGCGGCACTTTCCCGACGTCGTAGTCGTCGCCGGTGAATGTGGGAATGCTGAAGTGGAAAGAGCAGCCGAAGCGCAGGCTCTCGTAGTTCTGGAGCGCCGGCGTGCGCGTGGAGGCGGGCGCAACGGGCGCCGCCTGCGCCAGCAGCGGGCCGGAGACGGCGTTTACCAGCGCGGCAGCAGCGGGCGCAACCAATCCTCCAAGCATCTGACGACGGTTCACGCAGTGCCTCTCCGCTTGAAACCTATCAGTTCAGCCGGTGGCGCGTCGAATTGCATCGCAAAATCGGCGCACTGGCCGCACCATCGCCGACCGTTTCACCGCTGACCGCTTCACCGCTCTTTGTTTACCATGGTCCCAGCATGTCTGCGCCCGCCCAAAAACTCGAAGCCCTCCGCGAGAAGATCCGCCACCACGAGCACCTGTACTACGTCCTCGATCAGCCTTCGCTTTCCGACGCTGAGTTCGACGACCTCATGCGCGAGCTCAAGCGCCTCGAAGCGGAACACCCTGACCTCGTCACGCCCGATTCGCCGACTCAGCGCGTCGGTGGCAAGCCCAAAGAAGGATTCGCCAAGGTCGCGCACTCCCGCGCCATGCTCTCGCTCGACAACGTCACCAGCGAAGAGGAGCTTCGCGACTGGGATCGCCGCGTCCATCAACTCGCGGGTGAAAACGCGACCATCAGCTACGTCTGCGAATACAAAATGGACGGCATGTCCATGGCCCTCCAGTATCACGCAGCTGCCGACAAATCAGCGCACCTCCAGCGCGGCCTCACCCGCGGCGATGGGACAACAGGCGAAGATGTGACGACCAACGTCCGCACCATTCGCTCCATCCCGCTCTCCATCTCCTCTGCCAAACTCCACAAAGCCGGCATCCCCGCCACCTTCGAAGTGCGCGGCGAAGTCGTTATGCCCCTGGCAGCATTCGTAAAAGCCAATGCCGAGCGCGAAGCTCAGGGCCTCACGCCTGCCGCCAATCCGCGCAACTACGCGGCCGGAACCATCCGCACTCTCGAGCCCAACATCGTCGCCCAGCGCCGCCTCGACTTCTACGCCTACTTTCTCCTCACCGAACGCGGCGAAGACTTGCTCCCCGAACAGGCTGAAGCCCTCCACGCTCTCACCGCCGCGGGTTTCCGCGTCAATCCCAACCGCGAAGCCATCCCCACCATCGATAAAGTCCTCGCCTTCATCGATCGCGCCGAAAAGAATCGTGCCGATCTCGGTTACGAAATCGATGGCGTCGTCATCAAGGTCAACTCCACCGACGTGCAGCGCCGCCTCGGCTACACCGGCCGCGCCCCGCGCTGGGCTGTCGCCTTCAAATTCACGGCCCGCGCCGGCATCACCCAGGTGGAGGACATCCGCATTCAGGTGGGCCGCACCGGCAAGCTCACGCCCGTCGCCGTGCTCACGCCAGTCTCCATCGGAGGCACCACCGTCAGCCGCGCCACGCTCCACAACGCCGACGAAATTGAGCGCCTTGGCCTGCTTATCGGGGATTACGTCAAAGTCGAACGCGGCGGCGATGTCATCCCCAAAGTCGTCGAGGTGGTCGAGGATAAAGAGCATCCGCGGGGCCACAAACATTTCCGCTTCCCCACGCACTGCCCCGACTGCAACAGCGAAATCGTCCGCACGGAAGGCGAAGTGGACTACCGCTGCGTGAACGTTGACTGCCCCGCGCGCCTCACCGGCAGCCTGCTCCACTACGCATCGCGCGGCGTCATGAACATCGAGGGCCTCGGCGACGCGGTCGTCGCCCAACTGCTCGAGCGCAAACTGGTCGCCAGCATCGCCGATCTCTACACGCTCACCGAGGAACAACTCGCCACACTGCAGCACGAAGTCGTGACCAAAGACAAAAAGACTGGCGAACAGAAAACACGCACCCAGGCCCTCGCCGGCCCCAAAGAACGCAAAGATTTGCTCTCCGAGATCGAAGCCTCGAAGAAAGCCCCGCTCAATCGCCTGCTCTACGGCCTCGGTATCCGTTTCGTCGGCGAACGTACCGCCCAATTGTTAGCAGAGGAATTCGGCTCCATCGAAGCATTGATGGCCGCATCGCTCGAAGATCTGGAACGTGTCAACGAAGTCGGCCCACGCGTCTCCCAGGCCATCCGCGAATTTTTCGACGAAGAGAAAAACCGCGAGCTGGTCAAAAAGCTCGAAGCCGCCGGTCTGAAAATGACCGCCGAAAAACGCAAAAAATCCTCGCAGCTCGAAGGCCTCACCTTCGTTCTCACCGGCACGCTACCGAATCTCTCGCGCGAAGACGCGAAAGCCAAAATCGAAACGGCTGGCGGACGGGTTTCCGGTTCCGTCAGCAAAAAGACAAACTACGTTGTAGCTGGAGAAGAAGCCGGGTCGAAACTCGACAAAGCGCGCGAGCTAGGCGTCAACATCATCGATGAAGACGCGCTGGAAGAGCTGCTGCGCGGGTGAGAGGTACAGAATTTAGTTCCCTGCCTTGGCAATCTCCTTCGTCATCGCCGCGCCCACCACTTTCCCCTCACCTGACTCCTGCACGAACGCGACCACCCGCAGATTCGCCGGGTCCGCGTCCGGCCACAACTTCACCTTGAACGTCTGGTCCAGGCTCTTGCCCTTCTCCAATTTCCCGACCTTCACCAACTCCTTCACCACGGCGACGTTGGTCAGCTTGTGTCCGTTGTTCTCGCCGGCCAGCACATCGGTCATCGTCTTATCCAGCGCAAGCGCAACAAAGACGTCCGCGTTCTTCCTCTGCGCGCTGCCATCGGCCTGTACATGGCCGGTGATCGATCCGTCCGCCAGCGCCACGCCGTCGAGCTTCACGCCCAGCATCGCCGCACTCGCTTCCTTCTGCAAGCTCGCGTTCGAGGCCTGCGCGTCCGACGGCTTCACTTCCACCGCGCCGTCGACCACGATCTGTGGCGTGTACACATCGCTCAGTCCCAGATTGTGCACATACGCCTTCTGCCGGTCCGTGAACGATGCCGAAGAGAAAGGATCCTTCCAGCCATCGTGATCCCAGTAGTCGACGTGCTCGCTCAGCACAATGATCTCCGCACCGGGCACTGGCTGCGCGGCGTCGATCCGCTCCACCCAGTTGTCGACCGGCGGACAGCTCGAGCACCCTTCTGACGTGAACAGCTCCATCAGCACCGGCGTCCGTGGGGCATCGGCAGCCGCATGACCGCTGGCGACGTTCAGAGCAAACGCAAGCGGAGCCACGGCCGCCAGACCCATCCAAACCCTGCCACGCCCAACTCGAAGCTTCGCGCCCATACACAGCCTCCTGAGCGAGCTCAATCCACGAGCCCGTTCGTATGACTGTAGAAGTGTAGGTGTCGCGAGCAGACCAGCGCCATAGCCATAGCGCCCAGGTTCAGCCAGACCACTCCCGGACCTCAGAGGGTCCGGAAGGATCAAATTCAGCCGCGATCAGCCCTTCGGAGCGAAATATCCTTCGCGGACCCGCACCGTGTACCGCCGGTCCAGACAGAAGAGATAAATCGGCCGAAACGCTCCATCCTGTTTAAAGTCAGACGGCTTGTAAACCAGCGCATACTGGCTGCGCAGCTCGTCCTGAATCGCCTGGAAGCTGACCGGCATGTCCTCGATGTTCGTCGGGAAGAACGCCTTGCCGCCGGTGGCGATGGCCATCTTCTCCAGCACGTCGTCGCCGCGGTCGCGGCTCGGGCTCACGTTCGTGCTGATCGCGTAAATGATGGTGTCCGCGCGATGGCACTCTTTGATCGCGTCTTCCAGATACGCATGGCTCTGGTTGTCGTCGCCGTCGGATACCAGCACGATTGCTTTACGCACGGGCTCCTGTCCGCGCGACGTCAGCAGCTTATCGCGGCAGGCGCTGTAGACCGCATCGTAGAGGGCCGTGCCGCCGCCCGGGCGCAGCGCATCGATGCCGTGGGTCAGCGCATCCATGTCGTTGCTCCAGTCCTGGCGGTAGTCCGGCGTCACGTCAAAGCCTTCGATGAACGCCTTGTCCGAAGCGGGCCGCAGGATCGACAGCAGAAACGACGTCGCCGCCTGCTGCTCGAACAGGAACCGCTGCCGGATCGACGTGCTCGTGTCGATCAGGATCCCGACGCGCAGCGGCAGGTTGGTCTCCTGCGTAAAGCTGTAGACCTGCGCCGGAGCCTTATGGTCGTCCAGCAGCGCAAAATCATTCTGCTTCAGGTCTTTGATGAAGTGGCCGTGTTTGTCTGAAACCACAAACTCCAGGTAGACCTCGTTCACGCTCACGCGCACGGTGGGCGTTTGGTCCTGGTCGCTCGCGGCAGGCGCCTGCGGCTGCTGCCCTGCTGGAGGCAGAGCAGGTGCCGTGACGGGCGGCGCCGTCTGCGGGGGCGTCGTCTGCGCCGTCATCACCGTTGTCACACCAATTGCACACGCAAGGCCTAAGCTCAAGCGCAGGATTCGGGAAACTGCATTTCTCATGGGAGCTTCGTTATTTTATCCTGTCAGCCCGGCTGCGTGCACCATTTGCCACCAGGGGTCCCTGCCCGGCAGAATCTCCTCATGAGCGATTCCCTGAAATCCGCCGTCTCCACCTCCGCTGCGCCTGGAGCCATCGGCCCTTATTCGCAGGCTGTCCGCCTCGGCAACCTCATCTACACATCCGGCCAGGTGGCCCTCGATCCCGCCACCGGGCAGATCGTTCCTGGCGGCATCGCCGAGCAAACCACCCGCGCGCTCGAGAACCTGAAAGCCGTCCTTGCCGCCGCCGGGACCGATTTGAGCCACGTAGTCAAAACCGTCGTTTTTCTGAAAAGCATGAGCGACTTCTCGGCCATGAACGAAGTCTATGCACAGTACCTGGCCCCCGATGGCGTGGTGAAGCCAGCGCGTTCCACCGTCGCCGTCGCCGGCCTGCCGAGGGACGCCCTCGTCGAAATCGAAATCATCGCGACCGTCTAACCGCGCCGCTCATCGAAAACCAGGGAGTCCAATATGGCCGACACCAAAATCGAGAAAACTGACGCCGAATGGCGCGCGTCGCTCACGCCCGAGCAGTACCACGTCACCCGTCAAAAAGGCACGGAGGCTCCTTTTACCGGCGCTCTCTACCGCAACCACGACGATGGTATCTATCGCTGCGTCGCCTGTGGAGCCGACCTCTTCAAGTCGGAGACCAAGTTTGAATCCGGCAGCGGATGGCCCAGCTTCTGGCTGCCCGTCAGCCCCGAAGCCGTCGAGACCCACGAAGACACTACCTTCGGCATGCGGCGCGTCGAGGCCACCTGCGCTCGCTGCGGCGCACATCTCGGCCACGTCTTCCCCGATGGGCCCAAACCCACCGGCCTGCGCTACTGCATCAATTCCGTCGCCCTCGATTTCGAGAAGGCGAAGTGACTCCGCCGCAGCGGCCGGACGACAAAGGTCCGCGACGCAACGAGTCTGTGTATTCCTTTGCAGTCCTGGCCTGCGCCGCCTTCATCATCATCCTCTGCCAAACGCAGTCGCCCTCGCAGCATCACGGTCCGCCGTGGACCGCACCCGTCGCCTCCACGCAAACCTTTCACATTGACGACGCAACCGTCCAGGTCGATTTCGCTCCGGGCACTCTCGACCTGCCCATTCCACAGGTCATGCAGTGGGTCGAGAATGCCGCGACCGCAGTGGCCACCTACTACGGACGCTTCCCTGTCCCGCGCGACCGCGTCCTCATCCAGATCCGTCCTGGCGACGATGGCGTGATGCAGGGCACCACCTGGGGCGGCGTCGGAGGCTTCCCTTCCTTCACTCGCATCCACCTGGGCGAACACACCACTCCCCAGGAATTAACCGATGACTGGATGATGACCCACGAGCTCACCCACACTGCCTTTCCCTCGCAGGACGACGCGCAGCACTGGATCGAAGAAGGAATTGCGGTTTACGTGGAGCCGGTCGCCCGCGTGCAGGCGGGCTTTCTCCGCCCCGAGAAAATTTGGTCGGACATGGTGCGCGACATGCCGAAGGGCAATCCCCAGCCAGGCGACGAGGGACTCGACCGCACCCACACCTGGGGACGCACCTACTGGGGCGGCGCGCAATTCTGCCTGCTTGCCGACATCACCATCCGCGAGCAGACGCATAACCGCAAGGGCCTGCAGGACGCACTCCGCGCCATCGTTGCCGCGGGCGGCGCCATCGATCAGGATTGGCCGATTCGAAAAGCATTCGAGGCAGGCGATGCCGGCACCGGCACGCATGTGCTCGTGGACCTCTACAACCGTATGAGCAACGCGCCGGTCCCGGTGGATCTGGAAGCAATCTGGAAGAAGCTGGGAATTCAGCGCACTGCCAGTGGCGTGAACTTCGACGACAAAGCGCCTGAAGCGAACATCCGCATCGCCATCACGGCAACGCCGCCGTCCGGGCGCATCACGCCGAGACCGTAGGAAGTTTTGTCTGATTGCTGCCGTTAGGCTTTCGCTGCGGTCTTAACGACGCGAGGACCGGCCTTCACGACCTTGCCTGCCTTCAGGCAGCTGCTGCAGACGCGGATACGCTTTGCGCCGCCGCTGACTTTCGCCTTCACCGGATGCAGATTCACATTCCAGCGCCGCCGCGACACGTTATGCGCGTGCGAGATGTTGTTGCCGAACTGCGGGCCTTTGCCGCAAATATCACAAACCTGTGCCATGATGGGAACTCCGAAAAGATTCGCGATTCAGCCATCCTGGCCAAATTCCGCGTGATTCCGCACTACCGCGGGGAACCCGCAGCGCCGAAATATCAGTTTAACCGTTGCAAGCCCTTCAGGGCAATTCCCTTCGCCCCCGGCAACCCCCGAATCCATCCCTTTTCACGCACCGAAAGTGGTAGATGATCCGCGCATCCGCGCCACTATAATTCCCTCCACGACCCTCAGGAGGCGTTGTGGCATCGAGCACCCCCGTCCGCGCACGAATGGATAGCGGCACCCTTCTCTTTGCCCTCGTCTGCTGCATTCCACTCCTCTGCTTCACCGTTTATGTCCTGGGCTTTGTGCCTCTGGCCTACTTTGACTTTGTCTCCTATTGGTCGGCCGGACGCCTTGTTCTCGCCCATCAAAATCCGTACGTTCCCGCCAGCATGTTTGCTCTCGAACGCGCACAGGGTTGGAACTATTGGTTTCCCCTGGTCATGCTGTGCCCGCCGTGGACGCTGTTCGTCAACGCGCTCTTCGGGATTCTTCCCTTCCGTGAAGCCCAGCTTGGCTGGTATCTCGTCTCGCTTTCGCTGGACGGCCTTTCCGCCATTGGCCTTTGGTACTACTTCGGCGGAAAAATGCGCTCCCTGTGGATCGCGTTTCTCGTGTTCCTCAGCTTTACTCCGCTGGTGACTGTGGCGCACGTTGGCCAGGTGACGCCCATCATGCTTGCCTGCCTGACCGCATTCCTCCTGTTGGTACGGTCGGAGCGCTGGGTTCTTGCCGGAATGAGCCTGCTCGGCATGAGCATCAAACCGCATCTGCTCTGGCTTGTCTTCATTGCCATCTTCCTGTGGGCGATTCGTAATCGGAAAGTGAAATTTCTGGTTGCCGGATTTGTGACCTGGATGGTCGCGTGGGCGGCAAACCTCGCCTTCGACCCGGAAGCCATTCATTTCTTCCACAATGCCTACGGCCCCGCGATCGCCACCAGTTGCGGATTCGGCGGCGCCCTGCGTTTGCTCTTCGGAAAACAGCACGCCTGGCTCCAGTACACGCCCTGCGTCGCAGGAGCGGTGTGGTTTGCCTGGTATTGGGCGAAGAATCGGCGCAATTGGAGCTGGACGGAACACATGCCGCTGCTCCTCATCGTTTCCGTCGCCAGTTCGCCGTACTGCTGGTTTCACGACTTCATCCTGGTGCTCCCGGCGTTCATCGCGCTCGCCACCCGAGGAGCATACCGATCTCTCATCACGCCCGCCCTCTGGCTCGGGATTCAGGTGGCTATCCTTCTTGCTCCGCAGGAAGCGTACAAGGCTGCCGTCAGTGCGTTATGGGTCGTATTTTGGATTCTTGCGACGCGCAACCGCACCGTACTTGAACTCGCGAATGGCAACTGGACACCTGCTCCCGTTGAGCCGACCGCACAGCACGCCTGACACTGGACGCCGGCACTTTTCACCCACTCACCCGCCGGTAACCCCCTGGGCCCCCAAACCCTCGCCGTGGTTTGTTATGCTGACCCCTGTGCTGGTTTTGTATGGCGTCTATGTTCTTTGCACCGTTGCGCTCATCTGGGCGGCCATTGCGGTCACCCGGCATATAGTGCTGCATCGCCGCGCCACACGCATGCGCACCGAACACCACGACGATCACGTTTAGCTCTGGAGCCGACATGAATACCGCATCCGCTGCCCCGCAAACCCTCCCTATCGCACGTCCAGCGCAATCAACCGTGGCCCGCACCGCCGCTGAGATCGTCCTCGGCTCCCTGCTCGTCGCCATTTGCGCCCATATCGCGATTCCGTTGTGGTTTACCCCGGTTCCGGTCACGCTCCAGACCTTCGCCGTCCTCTTTTTGGGACTCTTTCTGTCACCCCGCGTCGCTGCCTCGGCCATGGTCCTTTATCTGATCGAAGGCGCAGCCGGACTGCCCGTCCTCAGCCCCATTGGCCCCGCCGGGTTCCTGCACCTCTTCGGTCCCACCGGCGGCTATCTCCTGTCCTATCCCGCCGCCGCAGCCCTTGCCGGATACCTCCGCCGTCGCATCGGCCAGGGCGGATTTACGCCCGCGCTCCTCGCCGGCGCCACCGCCAGTGTCCTCGTCCTCATCGCCGGAGCCGCGTGGTTCAGCATCCTCACGCACCAGTCCGCCGGCACTGTCTTCACGCTCGCCGTCGCGCCGTTCCTCCCCGGAGACATCCTCAAAGTCATCGCCGCCGCCGGCGCTGCCACTGGCCTGAGCCGCTTCCGCCGCGCCTAAGATCGGCCGCCGATTGTCTACGCACTCCACCCGAATGCGAAATATTTTTGCATTTGGGTATTGTGTCTTCGGTAAACATCGGCTATTGTGCGAACAGCTTCCCGAAAGGCTGTTTTCTTCTTATGCAACGCATCATGCGGGCGGCGGGTCTCTGCCTGCTTTCTGCCTGTCTCCTGGGTACGTGTGCCTGCGGTCGCTCTGTGCAGGCCAGTTCGGCTGTCTCCTCTGAGGGCAACCTCTCTTACGCATCCGAGCCTACGGACCCGCTGAGTATTTACGCGCTCACCGGCGAAACCCAACCCGTGCATGATCCCAGCATCATCCGCCAGGGATCCACGTATTACGCCTTCACTACCGACGTGCTCGGCCTGCCCCCTGGCAACTATCTGCCCATCCGCTGCTCCCAGGACAAAGTCAGCTGGACCGCCTGCGGCAGCATTTTCCCAGACGCCATGCCCGCATGGGTGGTCGCGAAAGTGCCCGGCATCGCCGGACTCTGGGCGCCCGACATCTCGTATTTCAACGGCCTCTACCACGTCTATTACGCCGGCTCCACGCTCGGCTCCCAGCAATCCGTCATCGGGCTGGTCACCAATGCCACACTCGACCCCACCAGCCCGGCCTACAAGTGGGTGGATCAGGGAGAGGTCCTCGGGTCGAACCCTGGCGATGACTTCAACGCCATCGATCCCAATATCCTCATCGATACCAACGGCAGCGTGTGGATGACCTACGGCAGCTATTGGTCGGGCATCAAGCAGCGTCAGATCAACCCCGCCACCGGCATGCTGCTCGCATCCAACTCCACCCGCTACAATCTCGCCACGCGCCCCGGCGTTTATGCCAACCCCATCGAGGGTTCTTCCCTCGTCCACCACGGCAACTACTATTACCTCTTCGTCTCCGTCGACTTCTGCTGCAATCAGGACATCGCCACGGACGACTACAAAGAAGCCGTCGGCCGCTCCGCCAGCCCGCATGGCCCCTTTGTCGATGAAAACGGCACAGCCATGATGAATGGCGGCGGCACAGTGCTGCTCCAGGGAGACGGCACCTGGAATGCCCCTGGCGGGGGCACCGCCTATCTCGACCCAACCAACGGCGACAGCCTCATCGTCTTCCACGCCCTCAACATGACGCAGAACGGCGCACTCTACTTGTGGCTGAAGAATCTAAATTGGGTCAACGACTGGCCGACCATCGGCAATTGAGGATTAGGTTTATCTGAGCAAGGCCGCTCCGCAAGGGGCGGCCTATTTTTCCGCGGTCCATGCGGAACAGTCAGGATCGGTCGACTCGGAGGCATTTACTGACTAGTGATCACTGACTCCTGACTGCTGCTGGATATGAATCCCGCACTCCAGCTTTTGCCCGCTCCAGCGCCCGGAGCGCGGATCGCTCGGGTCCGTTGGCAGGCTCGTGCACGGCGCGCACCCAATGCTGCTGTACCCCAAATCGTAGAGCGGCAGCAGCGGAATCTCATGCGCCGCGGCGTATTCCCACACATCGCGCGTCGTCCAATCCGCCAGGGGATTCAGCTTTTCCAGCGTGTGTCCGGTCGGCAGCGCGAAGGTCTCCTTCAACTGCAGATTCGCACGCGACTTCGACTGCTGCCGGCGCAATCCCGTCGCCCACACGCGATACCCCTCCAGCGCGCGAAACAGCGGACCCACTTTGCGCATCGCGCAGCAGCGGTCGGGCGCTGTCTGGTTCAGAATCCCAAACTCCGCTTCCTGCGCCGCCACTGATTGCTCTGAAGCCACATTGATTAAATTCAGGCCCCACTCCGCCGTGATGCGGTCGCGATAGACCAGCGTCTCCGGGAAGTGATACCCGGTCTCCAGGAAAATCACCGGCACGCCTGGCAAAAATTCCCGCGCCATGTGCAGTACAACGACATCTTCTGCCTGGAAGCTGCTGGTCACGCACGCATCTTCGGCCCCGGTCAGCCATTCGCGCAGCAACTCCCGCGCTTCGGCCGCCTTGCCCTCAATACCCGCTGGAACGCTCATCATGCCCCCTTCAGCCCGTCTTCCGGAATGACTCCAGCCCGCTGCAGTTCCAGCACAATCGAGTCCGCGCCCTCCACGGCAAACGGCTCGCGCACTTCCGAAGCTCCGTGATCAAAAACGGTAATCCTCAATTCACTTGCCTCGCCGCCCTCGGCCAGCACCACCGCTCCAGCCTGCGCCAGCGGCAGCAGCAGAGCGCGCTCGACGACCCGCGTCCGCACCACCAGCGCCCCAACTGCGAGCAGCCGCTCTTCCAGTTCGCTCGCAACCTCGCTCCGCAGACCGAGCGTCACCAGCGCGCCGTGACCTCCCGATGCTCCCTGCTTCGCATCCGGGAACGCCCGAATCATTCCCGCTCCGGCGGTCGCGTGGTCGGCCGGGTCGATCAGAATAAAGCTGCCTGTCGTCCGGTTCTCGCGATACAAATCCGCAATCAGCGGGCGGCTCGTCTCCAGCACCACCTCTCCAATCGCGTTCAGGTCCAGGCGATCCGTCGGCCGCTGCTCCAGATGCTCCACGTCAATGCGCGACCGAATCTCCGCCACACGCGCGCGCACCGTCTGTGTCGTGTGCTTCAGCAGATACGTTGCGCCCGGGCGCAGCGGCTTCGCGGCCATCCACACCAGCGTTGCCTCCACACGGCTGGCCTTGTGCGGACGCGCATGGGCCGCCACGATCATGTCCCCGCGGCTGATGTCGGCTTCATCTTCCAGCGTCAGGGTCACCGACTGCGGCGCGCGCGCCGAGTCCAGATCGCCTTCCCACGTCGTGATCGTCTTCACATGGGTGCGAACACCGGAAGGCATCGCCACCACTTCGTCGCCGGGACGCACCGTCCCCGCTGCAATCAGCCCTGCAAATCCGCGAAAATCCTGGTTCGGACGAATCACCCGTTGCACCGGCAGCCTGAACCCGGCGCGCGAGCTTTCAATCGCCAGCGGTACCGTCTCCAGCAATTCCAGCAGACTCGGTCCGGTGTACCAATCCATCCGCTCGCTGCCATGCACCACGTTGTCGCCGTCCAGCGCACTCACGGGCACCGCGATCAGTTCCGGAATCTCCAGTTGCTGCTGCAGCGCTTCCAGCGACCGGCGGTGTCCCGCAAAAACCTCTTCCGAGAAATCCACCAGGTCCATCTTGTTCACGGCGGCAATCACCAGCGGAATCCCCAACAGCGAAGCAATGCACGCGTGGCGCCGTGTCTGGTCCAGAATCCCCTTGCGTGCGTCCACCAGCACAATCGCCACATCCGCCGTCGACGCGCCCGTCGCCATGTTCCGCGTGTACTGCTCGTGCCCCGGCGTATCCGCAATAATGAACTTCCGCCTCGGCGTTGAAAAATAGCGGTACGCTACGTCAATCGTGATTCCCTGCTCGCGCTCCGCCCGCAATCCATCGGTGAGCTGGGCAAAATCAATCGCCGTGCCCTTCGTCACCGACTGCATGGTGTCTTCGTAGACGCTGCGCGAGTCATAGAGCATCCGCCCAATCAGCGTGGACTTCCCATCGTCCACACTGCCGGCCGTGCTGAAGCGCAGCAAATCCTTGCCCGCCTCGGCCTCCAGCATTTCGTCCAGGCTTCGCGCCTCTGCCGCGGCTGCCAATGCGTCCTGGGTCTCGAGGATCGGACTGTTCTCAATCGCCCCCATCAGAAGTACCCCTCGCGCTTTTTAATTTCCATGGATCCATCCTGATCGTGGTCGATGACCCGGTTCGCCCGCTCGGAATTTCGCATCGCCATCAGTTCCGCGATGATCTTCGGCAGCGTATCCGCCTCCGATCGAATCGCGCCCGTGCAGGGGCTGCACCCCAGCGACCGCAGGCGGCACATCACCCACTGCTCCTCGCCCGGCAATCCCTTCACAAACGGCTGCTCCACCGGAATCAGGCTGTCCCCGCGCACCAGCATTCGCCGCTCCTTCGCAAAGTAGAGCGGCACAATCGGAATTTTCTCGAGGTGGATGTAGTGCCAGATGTCCAGTTCCGTCCAGTTTGAAAGCGGAAACACGCGAATGCTCTCGCCTGGCCCAATCTTTCCGTTGAACAGGTTCCACAACTCCGGCCGCTGGTTTTTCGGGTCCCACTGCCCTGCGCTGTCGCGAAACGAGAAAATCCGCTCCTTCGCCCGCGACTTCTCCTCGTCGCGCCGCGCTCCGCCAAACGCCGCGTCGAATCCGTGCCCCTTCAGAGCATCCAGCAGCGCCTGCGTCTTCAGCAGCCCGCAGCACCGCTGCGTTCCCAGCGCAAGAGGATTCGCTCCCGCCTCCAGAGCCTCCTCATTGCGCCAGACGATCAGCTTTAGCCCCAGCTCTGCCGTGTACCGGTCGCGAAATTCCAACATCTCTTTGAACTTGTACCCAGTGTCCACGTGCAGCAGGGGGAACGGAATGGGGCCGGGATGAAAAGCCTTCTGCGCCAGACGCAGCATCACCGACGAGTCTTTGCCGATCGAGTACAACATCACCGGCTTTTGAAACTCCGCAGCGACCTCGCGAATGATGTGGATGCTCTCTGCCTCGAGCAGCTGCATGTGACTCAATCGCTGGTGATCAGCCAAAAAGCGTGACCCAGGGGCTTCCGCCAGCCTGCCCGCTGCCTCTCCCACTCCGGGGATACCTCCGCTCCAACCCACCTGTTTCCTCCTCAAGGTTGTCGTGTAGAAACAAGAAACCGCGCTGGCTTTCAAGCAGCAGCGCGGTCTTATGGACATCCCGTCGAGTTTTGACTCTAAGGCGCTGACCCACAAGAACGGGCGGGCTCGCTACAACACCAGTGACAAAAGGCAGCTGGAAAACGAGAACTCATTGGTAACTACTACTATAAGTTTGGTCAAAATCCTGGTCAACCGAAGATTGCCCCTGATCCACGGCAAATTGCGCCGCCCGGCAACAAAAAAGCGCCCAAATGGGCGCTTTTGTCCAATCTGCGAATCCAGGCTTCAGGAGGCGATCGCCGTCCCCGTCATACTCATCGCCGCACGCATCCGCGGTCGCAGAGTCAACTCCACCCCCTCGGTGGATTGGGTCATGGCCATGGTCTGCGAGCACGCACCGCAGAGCCAAAAATGCTCGACGCGACGCAGCCGTTTGCCGTTCGCCTGGACTTTGTCCGGCACATCAAATACGAAGATCCGTCCGTCTCTCAAATAGTGGAGAGGCTTGCCGCATTTCGGGTTGGCGCAATTGCTCACCATAAGTCTCATCTCCTTTGCGCTACCGAGATTCCCTGGAGCTTTCCACAGGTTGAGTCTTCAGCGCTGCCATTTTCGATTGGAATCACGCGGGCTAACCGCTCTTGCTCTGCCCGCAGTCACGTGAAATTTCGCTGACAACCTCTATTGGATGCACGGACCGAGACTGCCGTTTTCCACAGCTTTTGGGCCTTCCCAAAATTGCCTGTTGTCTGGATGCGTTACCAGAAGGTTACTTTTTTATTCTGCCTCAAATTACTCCCGCGCGGGGGAAATTCGCGTGAATTCTTTTTGGTAATCCCCTTCCGTATGCCAAAATGAACGTTTGCCCAATTCGGAGCGAAATGCCTCTTCTGCGGTCTACATTCATTGCCCTGTCAAGTAACGCTCGCCTTCGTCGCTTTGCCGAAAGTTCCTCCCTCGGTCGCCGCATGTCTTCCCGGTTCGTCGCCGGATTCCGTATTGAAGACGCTATGAGTGCCGCCGCCACCCTCGGCGGACAGGGCCTCGGCGTCACTCTGGACAGCCTCGGGGAAAATGTCTCCCGGCCCGCCCAGGCCCGGCAGTCCGCCCAGCTCTATCACTGGCTTCTGGATGCCATTCCGCCTTCGAAGTTGAACGCTAACGTCAGCCTGAAGCTGACCCAAATGGGTATGGATCTTGGCGCAGATCTGGCCACGGAAATTGTCGGTGACCTCGTCCGCCATGCGGTCGCGGCCGATACCTTCGTCCGCGTCGACATGGAAGGAACCGCTTACACCCAGGCCACCATCGACCTGGTTCGCAAGCTCCACGCCGTCCCGGAAAACCGCGGCCACGTCGGTATCGTCATCCAGGCCTACCTGCGCCGCAGCGCCGGCGACATCGCCACGCTTTTGCAGGATGGGATTCGCATCCGCCTCTGCAAAGGCGCCTACAGCGAGCCGCCCGACCTGGCTTTTCCCGAAAAGAAGGATGTGGACGACAATTTTGTAGCACTCACGAAAACTCTGCTGAAGAGCGGCATCTACCACGGCATCGCCACCCACGACGAGGCCATGATCCGAGCTACAAAGGAGTTTGCCGAGGCCGAGCGCATCGATCGCGCCAGCTTTGAATTCCAGATGCTCTATGGGGTCCGCCGCGATCTTCAGCGCAAGCTGGTCCAGGACGGCTACAAGGTGCGTGTCTACGTGCCCTTTGGCGACGAGTGGTATCCCTACTTCATGCGCCGGCTCGCCGAACGGCCAGCCAATGTCATCTTCCTGGCAAAGAACTTCTTCAGGAATTAGCGCTGTTCCGGAAACCGGTAAGGATTGATTAGGTCTCGAGAATACCCGACGGCCCGCTCCCGCCTCAGGCCTCGACTTCCAGCTTGGGCGCCTGCCAGGTCTGCACAAACTTCAGCGCTGCCTCGAACGGCAGCGGCTTCGAGAACCAGTAGCCCTGGATATACTCGCAACCCATCTCGCGCAACTTCGCGGCCTCCTGCGCTGACTCCACGCCCTCGGCAATCACCTTCATCCCCAGGTTGCGCGCAATGCCGATGATCGATTTCACCAGCACCAGGCTCGCAGCGTGCGTCGACATGGCGCGAATGAAGCTCTGGTCGATCTTCAGCGTGTCGATCGGGAAATAATGCAGATAGCTCAGCGACGAATACCCCGAGCCAAAGTCGTCGATGGAAACATTCAGCCCGATTTCGCGGCACTTTTCGAGTTCCGCCCTGGCGGCGTCCGGCGCCTGCATCAGCAGCGTCTCGGTGATCTCCAGGTGGATCTGAATCGGATCGATTTGTTTTTTCCCGATCGTCGCCTTCAGGTGGTTGAAGAGGTCGCCCTCCACAAAATCTTTCACGGAGAAGTTCACGCCGACAAACAGCGGGGCCTCTCCCAGCAGTTCCGGCGCCGCCGCAGCCTGGAGTGCTTTAGCCGCATCGCAGGAAAGATCCAGCGCCAGCCGCGAAAGCCCGATAATCAGCCTGCCTTCTTCCGCAACCGGAATGAAGACGCCGGGCGAAATCATGCCCTTCTCCGGATGCTTCCAGCGCATCAGCGCTTCAAAACCCGCGATTTTCATGTTCTGCACATCGATGATCGGCTGGTAGTACAGCATCAGCTCGCCGCGCTCCAGAGCCAGCTTTAGCTCGTTGTGAATCTTGATTGCGGAGAGCGCCACGTCATGGCTGGCGTCGGCGTTCTCAGCCGTCTCCGCCGCATGCGTTGGCGGCACGAATTGAATCGTCCCCGTCCGCCCAATCATGTCGCGGTAGCGCGTGGTGATCACCCGCATCACCATCTTCAGCACCGGATCGGCGGTCTCGATGCGCCGCGCAAAATCCTCGCGCGTAATTTCCTGCACTTCGCAATCGTCAAGCGCGCGCACCGTCGCCGTGCGCGGCTTGTCGTCGATCATCGCCATTTCGCCGATCAGCGATCCCGGCCCACGGGTGCCAATCTGGATCGACTGACCGTCGCGCTGCACCAATATCTCGACGTTCCCCGTCTCGATCACGTAGGCGCATTCCCCGCGTTCGCCCTCGCGCAACAGGACGTCGCCCTTTTTGAATTGCTTTTTTGTCGTGCTGTGCATGGCGGTTCGCCAGGGGGTGGCCCCATATTACATCCGCACGCAACAACCTCGAAGAGATTAGTAATTCCCCGCCTGGTATGGCTCGATGGACAGCAGGCTGCCGATCACATGGCGCTCCTGCGGTGAAAATTCCTGCGAAAACCGCGCCGAATTCAGAATCTGCTGGCGCTGACCCGGCGGAACCTGCCGCAGGTCGTTGAAAGCCCGCCGCGCCAGCGCCTGCCGGTCCGGCCGCATTGCCGCCATCGCCGCTGCCGAGGCCCTTACATCCTGCTTATCCGCGGGAGACAGGTGTTCGAACGCCTCAACCCGTCCGGTGATCCGTTCCCTCTGGGCTGCCGGCCGTGATTCCAGCGTATGAAACCGGTTCATCACCCGTGCCTGCTGGTCCGGCGACAGCCGATTGAATCCCGGTTCGCTGCGCAGCAAATTCTCCTGTTGGGCCGGCGGAAGGTTCTGGTGGCGTGCCATCCAGTCCTGCAGATGACCGGGGGGGCGCACAGATCCGTTTACGCCAGGCCGCATCCCGGCACCAGGCGCAGGCCGATACGGGCCGGGCTGGTACGGTGCAGGCTGGTAAGGACGATTCGCCGCTGGACGACCCTGCCCATTCTGTTTGCCATTTTGATTGGGCCGTGCCGCAGGTGGTGCCGGCCGCATCGGCGCAGGCCTCACTGCCGGAGGCCTCGCCTGAACGTGCTGACCTCGGGCATAAGAAGCGGGGCTGATCAGGAACGCCAACGACAGGGCAAACGCCAGCGCAAGCCCGCTTCCGGGCCGCCGTTTACCGCCCCGCGCCGATTTCCTGTTTCCGGAGTTCATCGTTCCGCTCCCCAAAGCAGACCCACAATTCCCACCGGCCCGGCCTTGTTCTTCTGCGTGCTGCATCGCCGTGGCCCATTGTTCCCTTACAGATTGTTCGCCGGCGCCGCGTTGTTGTCCCCGGCGTCCTGCTGCTCATCCATTGAATTCAACTGCTGAAATACCTGCGCGTTCTCATCCAGCGACTGCAGATCCCGAATCACCGGCGACGCCGGAGCCGGCTGGACCCCATGGTCCACGAACCCGCCATAGATTCCGCCGCCCACTGCAACCACCAGCGCCAGTGCCGCTGCAGCCAGAGGCCGCAGATTCACCTTCTCCCCAAACATCAGCCGAGTCCGCAGCCGCTCCAGCCACCCGGCGGGCGGGTTCTGCTGCTCTTCGCGCAGCATCGCCCCCATCCGCGAGTCAAAATACGGCGAGACCTCGGTTCCTTCCCACGCATCCATCGCCGCCATCGTCGCCTGCAGTTCCCGCAACTCCTGCGCGCACTCCGCGCAGCTCTCCATGTGGGCCCGCACGTCCGCCGATACCGACTCCGGGGCCAGCAGCATATCCGGCATTTTCGACTTCATCTTCCGGCAGATCATAATTGCCTCAATTCTCCAGTTCTCAACCCTGCTCAACAAATTCCTTCAGCCGTTCTCTCAGCGTCTGATACGCCCGAAACAACAGGGACTTGGTCGCCGACTCGCTCAGGTGCAGCACCGCTCCGATTTCCTTATAGTCCAGTCCCTGATACTTGTGCATCAGTACCGCCGTACGCTGACGTTCCGGAAGTGCCATCACATGTTTCCGGATCGCCCGCATCCGTTCATCCCGTACCAGCTCTTCTTCGGCCGTCGCATGCATATCTGCCACGTCCGGCGTGGTGCCCGTCTCCGGATCCGGCTGGTCCAGGTAAACCGTCGGCGCAGACCGCTCGTGCTTCGTATCGCGCGCGTGGTTCACTCCCAAATTCGTCGCGATCCGGTACAGCCACGTCGTGAACTTCGCCTCGGCCCGGTACGTCTCCCGCGAGCGGTACACACGCAGAAAAACCTCCTGCGCCAGCTCCTCGGCAACCGCCTGATTGTGCACCATGCGATACATAAAGTTGATAATCGCTTTCCGGTACTTTTCAATCAGAAAATTGAACCCGGAGTCATCGCCTTCCCGCACGCGGAGCATAATCTCCGCATCGGTCATTGCGCTCCAGTCAGCAGGCCCACCGGTCCAGACGGCCTGCGCCGGTTCCCTCTTCAGCATCGGTCGATCGAGAGCTACGGTCGCCATATCCCTGCTAACCCCATCCGGGTCGTCAGGTTGCGGCGAATCTTCACTTTCTGGGTCGTCCTCCCACTCCTCCGGATCAGCCTCAATCTCCTCATCAACCTCCGCTCCCTCAGGGGTCTCCTGCGGGTCGCCGGTTGCATGAGAATCAGGTTCGGAATCGTCGGGTGGAGGCGACGGGTTGCGCAGGGCCATACGTGCCTGCATCATTCTATCCCTGAACCACCTGGCCCTCGCCACCCCTTCCCACCCCACTGGCACCAGCGGGACCAGAATGATAATCTGAAACGGTCCCGCCAACCTGTTTCGGGCGCATAACTCAGCGGTAGAGTGCCACCTTCACACGGTGGAAGTCGTAGGTTCGAATCCTGCTGCGCCCACCATCCCATCACAAATCAAGCATTTAGGCATCGCTCGAGCCCCGGACTGGCAAAATGTCGAGTTGGGTGTCGAATAAGCGATCTGCGAGGCGTGCTGTTCGGCTGCCGGCGATCCACGTCTGAGACGTTGCACCCTTCAATCGACGCTCTGCGCGAGAGCCGACCGCCCCCGGAACTGGCACTCGAAGATACGCGGGGGCTCCGCCGTCCCTGCGGGTCACGTATCGAAGTTCTGTCATGCCCCTATAACGTGTTATTCCCCTGAAATCCCCGGCACGGTAGATTTGTTTGCGTGTCCGCGCCAGCCAACGAGCAAAGCATTTCTCAGGCGATTCGGCGATTGATCGATGACGGGAAGCCCGTGTATCTCCGAATCACATCCACGATTTCGATTTTCGCAGAGTCCTCCATACGTTCGCTCGCATTGATGGGCGCAACAGACCTCGTCACGGGCGAATCATGGCGCGTTGTCGCCGACAGCGTTTTGGCAAGCGAACTGCGCTCACACTATACGGCTGACAGCTACGTAGGCAGGGCATTCGAGATTCGCAAATTCAAACCCGAGGGTGGGAAGCGGTATGCCACCTTTGCAATCGCCGAAATTCGGCCCACTAACGAAACATCCGCCGCACAGATCGCGAAAACATTCAGCGAACTGGCAGCAAACATGCAGAGTGAGCGTGAGAACCCGATTGAGTACAGGCGATCCCTCGTCGCTCAGCATCCTCTTGCCGTGCCATATGACGAATACCGACGCACTACACTGTGGAGGAAGATCCGACGCCGCGTATTGACGCGGGACGATAACCAATGCCGTCGCTGCGGTGGAAAAGCAACGCTGGTTCACCATCGCAGCTATGCGGATGAGGTGATGCTCGGCAATGACGACGACAAATTAGCCTCACTATGCGAAGGGTGCCATAACATCATCCATTTCGAGGATTCAGGTGTAGTCCGGACTGCGGAGGAAACAGACCGGCTTTTGCTGCTGAGAGACGAATGCAGCGCGTTTCCGCCCCCAAAAGTTGATATGCGGCGAACGATGCATATTGCGCTACCTCCCGAATGGTCGCGCATGACGGCCGTCCAGCGCGTTGGGTGGAAAAATGAATACCAGCGACTGAAGATCATCCGCTGGGGGCAGTCTGGAAAGAATCCAAGAGTCATTCGCATGCTGTTGAGCGGCTGTGGGATGGAAGATGCAGAGATTGAACGCGCGATCTCCCAGACCATGCCTAAACAAAAATCAAAGCGGCAATTCGTCACCGATTAACCGCAGCCCAGCTGACCGTACATTCGAAGCCAATCGTCGATCACCGGCAGCGACCCTCCGTTTCCCGCTTTAATCTCATTGAAGATGCTGCATAGGCAGCGAGCACGGTCAGCGCCGCCGCCCTGAGCGATGAAGCGGTCACGACATCCTTCAATCTTGCTTATTAACTCCTGAATTTCCGAGTCCGAACGAATAGGTTGAGAATTCAGCGCTGACGCGGTTCGCCTCCGCAATGGTGTCTTGCTCCTGGCGATGCCGTTGAACGTACGTCGCATAATCGCCCGCGCCTTGGGTTAAATCATAGAGCGCTTTGAACCCGGCCAATGCTTCCAGCCAGAGGAAAGCGAAGTTCAGCATGACTCAGCTTCGTAACCGAAACAGAGTTAGCAAATTGAATCACAGGATCGGTGTTCGACATTGCAGTTGCTTCCGGCCAGTGCGATTATTGCTCGGATGAAGACAATATTGGCGGTAGGCTCGTTCATGGTTTTGGTTGCAAGCGGCTGCGATAGCCCCCCCGCGCAATCGACGCCCCAGCCGCAAAAGCCACCGCCGTCCCAAAGGTTCGTGCCGGTACAGCGCCAACCGGAGAATGTTCAGGGCGTACCGTGGTCCGGTTTCTTCGCACTGGACACAAAGACCGGGCAGCTTTGCAGGACGTACGAGACCCCTAAACCGACAGATTGGGATGGCATTGTCCTGTGCAAGCAACTGTACGATCAATATCCAGATTGATTTCTCCATCACTGCAACAGCCGGGGCACAATCATGGGCGATCAAGCGACAAATACGCGCAACGAAGCGCTCGAGTTCGCTAGGAGAACGCGGCGCAATATGGAGTACATCGAAAACGCCGCGAAGGGACATGCTGACGTTCACGTTGTGACGCAACTTACTATTTCGCTGCTTGGCTTGGTGGTGTTCCCGAAGGAAAAGCTATTGCTCGAAAAAGCGGCGACCTTGAGCATCGACGACATGAAGAAACAGGGTTGGCCGAGCTGGACGATCCTACTCGACGACCCCAAAAAACCTACTGCGAATTTGGCGGTTCTTCTCAAACATCTGCGAAATGCGATTTGTCATGCACGGCTTTTGTACAACTCCGACAGTCGCAGCATCGATGATGTAACGATTCGAGTTGAGGATCAGCCGAGCGCGACTTGCACGAAGAACTGGGCCGCTTCAATTGGCGCTTCGGACCTACGATTATTTTGCGACCACTTCATTAATTTCATCGAGCAAACCATCGGATAGTCCTCCATATTCATTCGTCCGCATCCGTGCGCTCCAATTCTCCTCCATAAATGGCCGTCTCACACATCCCGTCCCGCGCCATCGTCTTTGACGCCTCGTCGTGGGTCCGCATTATGTGATGCCCACGCAGCCGCGATTCACACCTGCCAGACGGCACCGCCCGGATGCGAATCATCCACCCACTCGAGGCAAAGCCACGCTAGTTGCCCTTCACAACCCGGAAATTCCACCGTCGGCTCCGCATGACCTTCGTACCACCCCAGCAGACGATCCCCCTTGCCCCGGCCTTCCCCCGCAATCTACTCTGAGACTCTGGAAAGCTCTGTTCCTCGCGAACCGAGCTTTTTCCTTTTGCGCCCCGGCCCAGGCCGTGAGGTCGCCGCTCCTTGACATTTCCGCGCAGCACCGTGAGGCCACCATGCGCCTGCTCCACCATCCTGCCGCTCAGCCGGCGGGAAAGCAGCACTCGCGCCATGCGGTTAACCCTTGTATTTTCCACACATACGGTCAAACCTCCATACAAGCACTTTGTTTACACACACTTGCAAAACGGACAAAAGTTAAGCCCTTTATTTTCCACACATACAAAATTGACAGGGGGTACCCTGGCTCGCGCCACTTCTGGTTTTGCGTCGCTGGACAGACGTTACCAGTGTCCGGGCCTGAGCAGTCCGTTCCCCTCCCTTGGGGATTCTGTTTCCTTGCGGGGATGAAAAAGATCGTCAACTCTTCAGCGGTCTGGCTATAATTCCGCGCACTGCCCAGCTTCCGCTGATACCCACCTGAAAGGAAAGTCCCCCATGCGCCACGTTCGTCTGGCACTGGCACCCTTGTCTTTGCTAGCGGTTTGTTCTGCCGCCTTCGCAGCTCCACCCACCCCCACTTCCACCGTCATCAACGCCTGCTACAACGAAGATTCCGGGCGAATCCGCATTGTGCAGTCCACCTCCGAATGCCGAGATCGGGAACATGAGAGAGCGCTGAGCTGGAACATCGATGGCCCCGCTGGCCCGCAGGGTCCAGCAGGACCGATGGGACTGTCCGGACCTCCCGGACCCGCCGGTGCTCAAGGACCTGCCGGAGCGGCTGGCCCCGCCGGACCTGTTGGCGCGACTGGACCTGCCGGAGCCCCCGGTGCCGCCGGACCCATTGGACCCGCCGGAGCTGTTGGCGCAACTGGACCTGCCGGAGCCCCCGGTCCCGCCGGTCCCATTGGCCCCGCCGGAGCTGTTGGCGCAACTGGACCCGCTGGAGCCCCCGGTGCTGCCGGACCCATTGGCCCCGCCGGACCCATTGGACCCGCGGGTCCCGCTGGCGCGCAGGGCCTTCAGGGCGCGCCCGGCACAGCTGGCTCCCCGGGCCCGGCCGGACCGGCTGGCCCGGCCGGTCCTGAGGGACCTTCCGGTACCGCCGGAATCTTCGGATCTAACTCCCTTGGGTTCCATTCTGGTAACACAGGAGCCCAATGCACCCTGGGCTCAATCACCCTGAACGTTGCCGTGCAGTATCCGGATAACTACACGCCCGCCGATGGGAGAATTATCCAGATCGCGGAGAACACAGCTCTATTTAGCCTCATTGGCATCAACTATGGCGGCAACGGAACCTCCGACTTTGCTTTGCCTGATCTCCGTGCGGCGGCTCCCAACAACACGCAATACCTGATCTGCTCGTCTGGTATCTTCCCGTAGCCCCAGGTCGCAATCGGATTTGGGCAGGTCAAGGCAGGGAGCGGCTTCACGCCGTTCCTTGCCCCACTTTCCCGGACGTTACCTGCGTGCCGGCTCCATCGATCCGTCCCGTCTCCACTCTGCGAGAATGACGCCAGGGGTGGTCCATGACGGAAACGATGGAAATCAAGCAGACTCTTCGGCCCATTGCCGAAGTAGCCCGCAAACTCGGCCTGCGCGAGTCCGACTACGAGCCGCTTGCCCCCTGGGCCGCCAAGCTCAAACTCGATCTCCTTCGCGACCCCGCCCGCCCCATCCGCGGCAAGCTGATCCTCGTCACAGCCACCACTCCGACGGCTTCAGGCGAAGGCAAAACCGTCACTGCAATCGGACTGGTGCAGGGACTGGAACGCATCGGCAAAAAAGCCGTCATCACCTCACGCGAACCATCGCTCGGTCCTGTCTTCGGGATGAAAGGCGGCGCGGCGGGCGGCGGACTCTCACAGATCGAGCCCAGCCAGCGCATCAACCTCCACTTCACCGGCGATCTGCACGCCATTACCGCGGCGCATAACCTCCTCGCGGCGCTCATCGACGCTCATCTGTTTCACGGCAACGATCTGCAGCTCGATCCCGAAAACATCAGCTGGCCGCGCGCTCTCGACATGAACGATCGCGCCCTGCGCAACATTCGCATCGACGTCGATGGCAAGCGAGACGGCGCCAATCGGCGCACCGGTTTCGTCATCACCGCAGCATCGGAAATCATGGCCATCCTCGCCCTTGCGCGCGATCGCGACGACCTCCGCCAACGTCTCGACGCTATCGTGATCGGTGCTTCCCGTTCCGGCCAGCCCATCCGCGCCGCCGACCTTCAAGCCACCGGCGCCATGATGGCCCTGCTCGCCGACGCGCTTCTGCCCAACCTGGTGCAGACCAGTGAAGGAACGCCCGCTCTGGTTCACGCTGGCCCCTTCGGCAACATCGCGCACGGCACCAGCAGCGTCATCTCCCAGCAGATGGGTCTGCGCCTTGCCGATTACGTCGTCAACGAAGCCGGCTTCGCCGCTGACCTTGGTGCGGAGAAATACATCGACATTGTCATGGGCGTCACCGGCGTCAGCCCGTCCGTTGCCATTGTCGTGACAACCGTTCAAAGCATGCGCGCCCAGGGAGAAGGCGATCTCAAAAAAGGCTTTGCCAATCTCGCCCGGCACGTCCGCAACATGCAGCATTTCGGATTACCTGTCCTGGTCGCGATCAACCGATTTCCGCACGACACGGCTGAAGAGCTCAGCCTGCTCACTGCGTATTGCGAAGAACTAGGTGTGCCCAGCGCGCTCTCCGAGGCGTTTACGCGCGGCGGGGCCGGCTGCGAAGACCTTGCCCGAGCCATCGTCCAACTCATCGAGAGCAGCGGACCCGTCTCAGCCCAGCCGGTTTACGCCCTGTCGGATTCCTACGAAGAAAAAATTCGTAAAGTCGCGACCACCATCTATGGCGCCGACGGCGTCACCCTCAGCGAACACACCGTCGAAAGACTGCGCCGCATCGTCGACTGGGGCTACG
>DATHQV010000026.1:0-15728 GCA_035482355.1 Acidobacteriaceae bacterium
GCTGGAAGGCGTGACGGTGAGGGTATAGGTGGTGGTGGCGGTGGGGGTGACGCTGACGGCGAGTCCGCTGCTGACGGAAAGATTGCCGGGAGTGATGACACCGGTTCCGTTGGCGAATACGCCGGTGAGCGTGATGCTGGCGCCTGTGGTGATGGTGGCTGTGCTGGCCGTGAAGCTGGTGATGGAGGCAGGCGGCGTTTGGATAGAACTACTGGATGAGCCGCAACCGGAGAAACTTGCCAGGCAGAGGATGAGAACAATAGCGCCCGCAAACGAAACAGCAGAACGTTTCATGGAGTTGTTCCCTAAATCGAATTAGTCAGGACGAATTGAGGGTAACCCTGCCGGGGGCGGCTGGCTAGACAAATTTGGGGGGAACGAAGCGCAAGGTAATGGTGGGCGAGGCGGGAATCGAACCCACAACCCCCGGCTTAGAAGGCCGGTGCTCTATCCGATTGAGCTACTCGCCCGCGGGTGTGCCTCAGCTATTGTAACGGTGACGGCGGCGCGCACAACGGCTTCCCACGCGGCCTGGGCGGTGAAGGGATCGGTTCCGCAACCGGCGGCGTAGAGGGTAACGCCGAATCCGGACTGGCCGTCACGGTCGGCGGCGCGGACGATGAGGTCCACGCGGCCGTGGGTGATGGGCAACGCGCGCAGCTGCTGGATGGCGGCGCGGGCCCAGCGGTCATGATGCGCAAAGGACCGGCAACCGTCGGGATCGCGGACGAGGATGTCGATATAACAGGCCATGCCGGTGCGCACTTCTTCTGGCGGGAAATCGAATTCCGAGGGATCGAGCTCGTCGGAGTTGAGGGTCCAGATGTCGCACTTCGCCGTCATGAGCGGAGAGGCGGGCGCGTTGAGCGAAGTCAGGACCTCGCGCATTGCCTCGAACGGAGCGGCTTCGGGGATTTGCAGGAGCGATTCGGGGTGGTCGCGGAGTTCGACGAAGCCTGGCCAGTCAGCTTCGATGATGGGGAGGTTGGGGCCGATCTCCGCGGACCAGTCAGCTTCCATGGATGACCTCGCCGGAGGAGGCAACGGTTCGCAACAGATATTGGAGGAGAGTTTGCTCGGCCCAGCGGCCGTCCTCCTGGGGGCTGGTGGCGCGAGCGAGGAACGCGCAATGGCCGCCGAATTTTGTCTCAAGGAATGTGACGTGCGGGTTCGAGAAGAGCGCATCGCGCGTGGCGGGCAGCATGCGGATAAATGGATCGTCGATGGAATGAATGATGAGGGTTTTCGCCTGGAGCGATGCCGCGAAGTGCGAGCTGGCGACGGACATGTAGTAATCGTCGGCGTCGCGGAAGTCGCCGTAGCGCGCGACGATTTCCTGATCGAAGTCGCGCAGGGAGTGGATGCGATCGAGGCGGGCGCCGCTGAAGATGCGGGGGTACATGGCCTTGCGCCGCTCTACGCGGGCGAGCATGTTGCGGAGAAAGTGCCACTCATAGATACGATTGCTGGGGGCGTGGAGCGAGGCTGAAGACGCGGCCAGATCCATGAGAGGCGAAACGCCGACGACGGCTTTGAGCTGCGGAGGGAGGTCGCTTCCCTGCTCTCCTGCGTAGCGCAGGACAAGATTGCCGCCCATGGAATAGCCGACCAGCGCTACGGATTCGAGCTGGTGCTGGTGAACGATGGCATCGAAGACGCGGCCGATGTCGGCGGAGCGGCCGGAGTGGTAGATGGTGGGAGAGAGATGGTCGGTGCCGCCGCAGGAGCGCATGTTCATGCGGACGACGTTCCATCCGGCAGCGAGGGCGCGGGCGGTGTTGCCGAGGATGTAGCGCGAGCTGGACGAGCCTTCGAGGCCATGCACCAGAACGACAGTGAGGCGCTGGCTGCGGATCTCGGGCGGCTGCCAGTGGCAATGGCAGAGGACCTGGCTGGGGCCGTATCCGGCGACGGGGCCTTCGACTTCGACCAGCAGCGGCTCGGGTTCGGGCAGTTGCAGGCGGCGCGGGAGGAAGTTGCCGGCCATGGTTTGAAGATGGCCGTTGCGGAGGCCTCGGCGGGGGATGAACTCTGCGGTGAAAGGTTGGGGCGGGGTCACGCGATGCGCTCCTGGAGGCGGCGCAGGACGGTGGTTGCGCGGAGGGCACCGGTGGGGTCGTCTTCGTGCTTGAAGTAGGCGAAGACTTCGCCGCGTTCGGACTGTTTCGCGAGATGGTCGGCGAGGGCGACGAGGCGAGGTTTTGAATATTTGCTTTTGCGCAGGCGGTAGCAGGTGAATGGGGCGGTGGTTATGTCGGGGGTCTCGAGGTCGTCGCTTTCCGCGACGCAGAGGGCGGCTTTGTTGCGCTCGAGGATGCGATAGGTTGCGGCGTCGAACCAGGAGGGGTGGCGGAATTCGAAGGCCATGCGGAGCTTCAGCTTTTTGGCGTCGCGGAGGAAGGCGGTGAGGCGGTTGTGGTCGGCTTTCATGTTGGGGGGAAGCTGAAAGAGGACCAGGCCGATGCGTTTTGCGCGGATCACGGGGCGGATGGCTTCGGCGAATTCACTGAGGGCTTCGGAGCAATCTTTGAGGCGCTTGATGTGGGTGATGCGCTGCGGGGCTTTGAAGGAGAAGCGGAAGGCGGGGCCGGTCTGGGCGAGCCAGGCATCGATGATGGCGGGGGTGGGCAGCGAGCGGAAGGTGTAGTTCACCTCAACGGTATTGAGGCGGGTCGAGTAGAACTCGAGGAACTTTTTGGAGGAAACCTGGGGCGGGTAGAACTTTGGCTTCCAGGTCGGGTAGGCCCATCCCGAGCAGCCCACGTAGACGGGGATGCCGGACGATTGTTCAACTTTTGGGTTCACAAGGGCGGCGGGTTGCTGGGGTTGTGATGCGTTTTTGGGGCGGATAGTGGGGATCGAACCCACGACATCCTGAGCCACAGTCAGGCGTTCTGCCGCTGAACTATATCCGCCATTCCAGACCTGATTGTAGCATTGCGACACAGCGATTCGAAGCTGCGGCGCATCGCATCCTCACGTGCCTGATCCTGCCAATCCGGAGATTCTGCCTCCTTCGCGTGGGCCGCGAGGCGGGGCTGCGCGGGATCTGGTCTCCGATGAAAACCTGGACTTGCTGGCGCATTTGCTGGACGACTGGTTTCGGATTCCAGGGACGTCGATACGGCTGGGGCTGGATGGGCTGATCGGGTTGATTCCGGGGCTGGGGGATTTGCTGGCGGGCCTCGCGTCGTGTTTGCTGATTGTGGCGGCGTGGATTCGCGGCGTGCCTTACGTGACGCTGGTGCGGATGGCGGTGAATGTGGGGCTGGAGATTGCGGTGGGGGCGGTGCCGCTGGTTGGCGACGTGTTCATCATCGCGTGGAAGGCAAACCGGCGGAATTATGGGCTGATGACGCGGCATTTGCGGCAGCCGCATCGGCATACGGGGAGGGACTGGGCGTTTCTGCTGGGGTTGTTGGGAGTGGTGCTGGTGATTTTGCTGGCGCCGTTTGTGGTGCTGGTGGTGATTCTGATTTGGATGCTGCACAGTTTGTGAGGGTGGGGTGTGCGAAGAGCGTGCCTCAGGGGCTGAAGCCCCACATATTTGGGCGGTTTTCGGCACGACTGAAGTCGTGCCCTGATACAGGATGTGGGTTTGTCTGCGACCAGTGAGGTTGTGCAAGCCACATGTGCCTCAGCGGCTGAAGCCGGTTCGTCCTTGGGGCGGTAGATTGCGCGAGATCAATCTCGCGCCTACCTGGTCTTCCGCAAGCTGTGAAGCTTGCCCTGATTCAGGATGTGGGTTTGTTCGCAGGTTTTGAATGCATGCCATTGCAGAGCCGCTGATGCAGTGGCGTTTTGTTTCCCAGGCTAGAATTGAAGGATCGGGGCGTAGCGCAGTCTGGTAGCGCATCTGCTTTGGGAGCAGAGGGTCGGGGGTTCGAATCCCTCCGCCCCGACCATCTACAATCCTTCCCTTTTAATTTCCGGCTGCTACCGCCGGTGGCGGGTTCTTCACGTAGGTGTCGAGCCAGTTATTCATTTCCCATAACATATGCAGGAGCGATTCGCGGGCGGCGTAGCCGTGGGCTTCGAGCGGGAGAAAGACTAAGCGCACCGTGGCACCGTGGCCTTTGAGGGCGTCGTAGAAGCGCTCGCTCTGGATGGGAAAGGTGCCCTGATTGTTGTCGGCTTCGCCGTGGATGAGGAGGATCGGGGCTTTGATTTTGTCGGCGTAGGCGAAGGGCGACATTTTGTTGTAGACGTCGGGAGCTTCCCAGTAGGTGCGCTCCTCATTCTGAAAACCGAAGGGCGTGAGGGTGCGGTTATAGGCGCCGCTGCGGGCGATGCCGGCTTTGAAGAGGTCGCTGTGGGCGAGCAGGTTGGCGGTCATAAACGCGCCGTAGGAGTGGCCCATGACGGCGACGCGGTTGCGGTCCACTGCGCCGAGGCTGGCGCCTTCGTCGATGGCAGCTTTGGCGCTGGAGACTAATTGCTCGGTATAGGTGTCGTTGGGCAGCGCGTTGCCTTCGCCGATGATGGGGATGGCCGCGTTCTCGAGTACGGCGTAACCCTGGGTGACAAAGAAGACAGGACCTCCCCAGGTGAAGCGCGGGAACTGATACGGCGATCCGGTAACTTGCCCGGCGGCGGAGCGCGAGCGGTATTCCACGGGATAGGCTTCCATGAGCGTGGGCAGGGGGCCGTCGCTGGATTTGTAGCCGGGCGGGAGATAGAGGTTCGCGCTGAGCTCGACGCCGTCGGCACGCTTGTATTTGAGGATCTGTTTTTTGGGCAGCGGCGTGTTGCCGTAGGGATTGGGGAAATCGGTGACCTGGGTGAGCTTCCCTGCCTCGTCGTGGAGGAAGTAGTTGGGCGGCTGATCGGCGCTCTCGCGGCGAATGAGAATTTCGGGCTTCGCGGGATCGATGACGGCGGCGGGCAATTCATAGAACGGCGCAGCGGAGCGCCAGACTTGATCTTCTTTGCCGGTGGTTGCGTTCATGACGGCGAGGAAGGGACGATCGCCTTCGGAGCTTGCTCCGGTTGAGTCGAAATAAATGCCGGCGCCGTCGGCGGTGAGGTCGAGGACGGGACGGCCTGCGGCGTTCTCCACCTGCACCGGACGGCCGGGATCGTGGTAGCGATCTTCGGAAGATCCTTCGTAGAGTTTGGTGAGGGTGGGCTTGTCCGACGAAGGATCGATGGCGCAGATGACGCGGCGGCGGTGATTCCACTCGCGCTCGTTGACCAGCGCGAGGTGCGCGTTGCCCCACTGGACACCGGCGAAGCGCATGGGAGTTTCAATGAGCGCGCGGGGCGATGCGGTGAAAGGGGCGTCGAGGACGAAGAGGCGATCGCGCACGTCGGCTTTGATTTTGGGATTGCCACTGTCGGCGGCCTCGACCCAGGCGAGGGTTGCGGGGACGTCGGGACGCCATTCGTAGTCGCGCGGGCCGGTTTGGACGGCGTCGAAGGCGATGGGAATATTGTCGGCGAGCGGAACGTCGGATAGCTGTTTCTCGGTTCCGGTGCGCAGATCGATGACGACGGTGCGCTGCGGGAAATTCTCAAACGGTAATTCGTAGGAATACGGATGATGGCTTTCGATGACCAGCGCGTAGTGGCCGTCGGGCGATGGTTCTGCTGCAGCGATGACGGCGGGTTTGCCGATGGGCTTCGACGTTCCCGCGAGAGCGATGAGGCGCACCTGCGCGGTGGCGTAGTAATCGAAGAAGCGCTCGTCTTCGGGGTTCTTGAGCAGGTCTTCGTAGGTGCGGGCGGGGGTGACGCGGCCGAGATTCTGCTGGACTGCGGGGCCAGTGGGAACCTCGGAACGGACGGGGGCTGGGCCGCGTGCACTGGAAACGGTTCTGCAGAGCAGGCTGCGGCTGTCGGGCATCCACGAGCAGGGATTGCCGAAGACTCCGTTGAGCGCGACACCAGGAATGCGGGTGGCGTGCGCGGTGGCGGCATCGGCGGTCCAGAGGCTGAGGCCGGCGGCGGGATTTTCTCCGGTGATGACGACGAAGGCGATGCGGCGCGCGTCGGGAGACCACTGCGCGTATTCGATATGCGGATGAGCGGGCAGGCCGGTGACGGCTAGTTCTTTGCCCGCGGGGAGCGATTTGAATTTGAGGCCGATGACGTAGGGCAGGCGGCTGGGGCCGTTGGTGCGCGGATTGAAGCGGAGTCCGGCGAGGCGCAGTTCAGGCTGGGCGAGGTCGGCGATGGTGAGGAGACCTCCGGGCTGCAAAAGGAGAAGCGTGCGCGCTGTTCCGGTGGCTGGAGGAGAAACCACAACCAAGGGCGTGGGTGGCGCTTCCAGCAAATCGACGATGGCCTGGGGCGGCTTCTGATAGGTGATGCTGCTTTGAGAGCGGGCCAGAGAGGGGGCCAGAGCGGATAGAGAGGCGAGCAGGGCTGCGGTGAAGCCAGGAAGAGAGCGCAGGCGCATGAGCGGAATCCTTTCACTGCAAATCTGCACATCAGAAAAGTGGTTTGCAGATTGTAGCAGCGAAAAAAAAAGGGGCGCATCGGCGCTCGATGCCTGCCCCCTGGAAACTTGAATTCGCTCAGAACTGACACGCTGGACGCGTTGGACGCGCCGGGCGGGATTACTGGATCATGCGTTCCGTCGGTGACGGAACTTGTTTGTAGCCGGCGGACGTTGCCAGTTGGCCTGGTAGCTGGCATCGGCCAGAGTGGCCTTTGCCAGCGGAACCAGTGCCATCGCTGCCGCCGCGCGAACTTTCATATCGATTCCTTTGTGGGGGCCGTGGCCGTCTTTGCGGCGCTCGATGGGGTGGGGGAGGGTGAAGCAATCACAGACTGGGAAATGGGGCTGAATGGGTGTGACTGGTTGCATCCCGCCACCAGAGCAACGGCGGCGAGGGCGAGGAGAATCCCGATGGTCGATTGAACGACGGCTGCGGAGACGGGGCGGTTCCGCTTGGCGGTTCTATCGGGCGTGGGGACCGAATTTTCACCCATGGGGTTCTCCTCTGCTGGACGAAACTATGGCAAGGTGGGCAGAGAAAGTCCTCAAGATCGCGCTCAATCATTCTCAATTTTTCTCAAAGATTATTAAGTCTTTTAGAAATAATGGGTTGAGCGAAGCGATTGGATGGAGCAGGGGCGGTGGCGGCGGGGCTCAATGGGCAGGTTGGCGCGCTGCACAACGAGCCACTGCACGAAGTCCTGTCCTGCGGCGTAGTTGTCGTACTCAGGTGGGAGCTTTTTGCCGTCGGTGTACTCGTTGTAGAGCCAGGGATCGGTGATGGCGACGACCAGGCCGTGGCCGTACTTTGCCTCAGCCATGAGGATGTCGCCCTTCCAGGTGAGGAGGGGGATGGCGGACTTCGACAGGGCGAGGGAGCAGGTGTCCTTCATATAGAGGATGTGGGGATGGCTGAAGGGGGGCGCGGGGGTGAGGACGTCGATGCGTCCGGCGGGAAAATCGTCGCCTACGACGTGGTGGACCAGGACGTTGCTGAAGTGGAGGCCGAACTGGTCGGCGAGCAGGTCCATGTGGGGGATGTCGGCGTTGGCTGGATCGTTCTCCATGAGCAGGAGGACGCCGCCGCGTTTCACCCATTTCACGACCTGGGCGGCGTCGGCCTGGGTGATGTAGTGGGGGTTGGGGTTCTTGGCGGGGATGTCGGGGGAGACGATCATGTAGTACTGGGCGCCGTTTAGATTTTTGACGGTGGGGGCGGTGGTCAGGGTGCTGGTGGCGATGCCGTGGTCGCGGAAGATTTGGGCGAAGAGCGAATAGCCGGAGTTGGTGGTGTCATCCCACTTGTAGTGGTAGAGCTCGGTTTGTCCTGCGGGGTTTTTGCGGGTTTGGCTGTTGAACCAGGCGTCGAGGAGGATTTTGCCGGGAAGGAGGGAGGGGGTGGGTTGCTGGGCTTGGATGGTGATTGCGGCGATTGTTGCTATGAGGAAGAGAGAAAGAGCGAGTTTGGGGCGGTGGAATCGCACGTTGATTATTGTGCCTGAGGAGACCGACGCACGTCAGGGTCAATTCCAGTCGCAATGTTCGCAGAGTGTCGCCATGACGCCGATGGAGATCCGGTTATCGCCCTGGAGCGGTGCTTCGAAGGGAAAGCGGCGCTGGAACTCGACGTAAGGCTGCCAGCCGGACTTGGTGGACAGCAGCAGGAGCATCTTCGCGCTGCTGTAGCCGCCAAAGGGTCCGGGGCCTGCGCGGTATCCGATGCCAGGCTCGGCGTAGAGTTTTACGAAGTTGGTGTCCTGATTGAGGTCTGCGCCGGGAGAAACGTATTTCTGGAAAGCAGGGATGCGGAACAGGGGCAGGACTGCAGACCCTTCGGTTGAGAATCCGTTATGGCCACCGACGCGGTCGTATTGCAGATCGAGCGAGAGTTGGCCGCCGATCTTCACGCCGGCAAACGCTGAGTTTCCCTGCGCCGCGCCCCAGCCGCCGCCCCCGCCTGCGGCGGCGAGAAACGAAAGGTATCCGGATGAATAGTCGTATCGCTCTACGCGGACCGCGCGAATTTCGGCGCGCTCCAACACGATGGGGGTTCCACGCTCATCGCGGTGAGTGAAACCTATTTTCGAATTCAGACAAATCAGGGTGTCGTCTGTGACTTTGTCGAGATAGCAGTGGGTCCAGGTTTGTGTTTCGACGAGGATCCCGGTGGATGGAGTGATCTTTTGAACCGTCTGCCAGTCGAGCGTCTGCGCCCGGAGGGTGAGACGGATGCGAGAAAGGTCAGCACGAATGGCGCGATGCGCAATGTCTTCATGCCAGCAAGTTAGGCGCGCTGATGGAGGGAGGAACGACGAGTTAGGACAGTTTCACAGGTGTCCTATCGGCCGTAATGTGCGCGGTTACGAAGCTGTCTGAGACTCTGCGGCGAAGGAGAAGAATATCCCTCAGGGGCTGAAGCCCGCGAAATATGAGGCCTTTTGCGGCACGACTGAAGTCATGCCCTGACACGAAACGGGATGCGCATTCGCGCATCCTCACCCATCTGCCAAACCCGGCGCTCACGCCCATGTCCCCAAACCCAGGGACATGGGGCACCCAGTGCGAGGTTAGAAAAGACGACAGCAGGTCCCTCCGCTGCGCGCTGCGCGCTCCGGTCGGGATGACAACAAATAACAAGAGTGGACGCGCTTCGCGCGTCTCACCCATCTGCCAACCCCGGGCAGATATGGGGCACCCGGCGAGGTTAGGACGCTATCTCAACTGTCCTCGCTTCTATCCCGGACCCGCAATTAGAACGGCACTCCTTGTTTGGGGGGAAGGCCGTTGGTGATCATGGGCAGCCCGGTTACTGGCCAGTGGTTGACTTGGGCGTCTACGTTGATGTCGATGGCGCAGTCGGGGTGATCGACTTTATCGACGTCGACGTTCCAGCCGTCGAGGACGACGAGCGGGACGTCGCCTTTGAGATCTGCGAGGTCTGCGTCGATGTGGACGGTGCGGGTTTCGCCGGGTGCGAGCGAAATGTAGTTGTCCGAGTAGAAGACGGGGAGGACGCGGTCGCCTGTGCTCTTGCGGCGAAGTTGGAAGTGGGTGAGCAGGGACATGTTGCGGCCGGGATTGGTGAGCGTCACATCGAGGCCGAGGCGTCCGTTCTGATCGTGGCGGGCGATGTCGGCGGTCAGTTTTTCCGGAGGCATTTGGCCCATGCGGGTGAGGTCCTGGCCGGAGGACGGATTTGGCTCCCAGTAGAGGTTGCGCGAAATGATATTGCCCTGCGCGTCTTTGAGCTGCAACTGCACGAAGTAGACGATGCCGCGATGGTCATACCCTGGGATTGGGATTGGACCCAGGTCGATGGCGGTGTCCGCTGGGCCGTTGACGGGGATGTCGGCTTCTCCGCCCTTTTGCGCGGATTCGCCCCACCAACTCAGTCCCCAGATGGTGACGTGCGCGGTGTCTCCGCTGATGGCGGTGGGGAGATTGTTGATGACCTTCAGATGGAAATCGTTCTCGTCCAGCTGGATGTGCTGCAACTCCCCGGCTTCCTTGACGGCGAAGAGCGAGGAGTTGGGCTCGAGGTCGTAGTGGTAGAGCTGCCAGACGAAGCTGGGCTGCGCGGGATTGCTCATCCAGGTGATGATGCCAGTGTCGGGCGCAAACAGAAGCGCGTTGCGGCCCTCGTACATGGCGCGATAGGCCTCGTAGTTCATCATCTGGGCCTTGCGGACGAAGTCGGCGAGATTGGCGACGCGGCCGTAGCGCGCGGCCAGTGCATAGGGATAGCGGTCGCCCTCGGACGCTCCCTTGGCCAGATCGTGCGCGCCCCAGTCGTCGTTGATGGATTCCCAATCTTTTTCGGGCATCATGCCGTGGATGGACTCGATGGTGGGCACGCTGACAGAGCCGGTTTCAGTTTTGAAGGGCGCGTCCTGCGCGTAGTAGGCGGACGGCTCGCGCCAGTCGTAGGGGCCTCCGGACATGACGCCGCGTCCCGCGGTTGAGCTGGGCTGGTATAGCCGCTGGGGGTCGAGTTCGGGGATCATTTTGGAGAGCGCGTCGTGAATGGCCGGGGGCGGATAGCCTTCGTTGCGCGCGCACCAGAGCGCGATGGACGGATGGTTACGGAAGCGAAGGATTTTGTCCTTCACGTTGGCGAGGTAGAGCGGAATGTCGGTGGGGTTGGGGCCGTCGCTGGGGTTGGCCTGGAAGAATTCGTCCCACAGCATGATGCCGTACTTGTCGCACATGTCGTAGAAGTCTTCGCCGGTGCTCTGGCCGACCCAGTTGCGGATCATGTTCATGTTGGCGAGGGCGTGGAGATGGATTTCGGCGTCGAGGCGCTCGCGGGGGATGCGCTTCATGGCTTCGTCGAGGCCCCAGTCGCCGCCGCGGATGAAGACTTTGACGCCGTTGACGGAGATGGTGAGGGCGTCCATGCCGCCGTATTCGATTTTGCGGATGCCGAATTGGGTTTCGTGCTGGTCGGATTCCTTGCCGCCTGCTATAAAGCGTAACCGCAGGTGATACAAATTTTGCGGACCGTAGCCGTTGGGCCACCAGAGCCTGGGATTGGCGAGGTGGAGCGTCGCGGTGGTCTTTGGATCGATCGTCACATCCTCCGTCTTGCTCGCGGCTAAAGTCACCTTTTGCGAGAAATGCGCGGCATTGGTTCCGTTCGCTGTGCCAATCGGTCCCTCGACAATGTCTCCCTCCAGTGTTCCCTTCACTTCCTTATCGCTGGAATTGTTCAGCGTCGCCTTGACGGTGATGTCGGCGGTGTCCGTTTTCGGCAGCGGCAGGTCGGTAATGACAAGGGGGTCTTCAACCAGCACCGGGCCGTTCGCGGACAGCCACACTTTTTGCCAGATGCCGGTATCGCGGTCACGGACGGCGTTGAGCCAGTCCCAGCCGATGGTGCTGAGAAACGTTGGACCGTCGATGGCGGTGATGCCGCCGTTCGGCCCGAGGCCGTTGGCGATATTGTGCTCGTGCGGCACGCCGGGATGGGGCTGGGGCGAGACTTTGACGGCGATGGTGGCGGCTTCGCCGGGTTTGACGAGCTTGCTGATGTCGAAGCGTCCGCGGATGAAAGCTCCGGTGAAGGTGCCGACCTGGGTCCCATTCACCCAGACGTCTGACGAGTAATTCGCGCCGTCGAAATGGAGCCAGACCTGGCGATGCGCGAAGCCAGCGGGGATGGTGACGGTGGTGCGATACCACCAGGGCGTCTTGTTCAGCGTTTCGGGGATGACGGACGGGCGATTGTTTTCGCCGTAGGTCGGTTCGGGATAGACGCCGTCCCTGACCAGGCTGGTGAGGACGGTGCCGGGGACGGTTGCGGCGAGCCAGCCGGTGGCGGGATAGCCTTTCGCGGAAATCTCCGCGCTGGTTTCTGTGACTTTGGCGCTGTCCTGCAGCTGCCATCCGGTGGTGAGTTCAATGCGCGCTGGTAGTGCCGTGCTTTGCGCACTTGCTGCGGCTAACAGACCCAAACCCATTGCCAGTCCGGCTAATCCCTTACGCCCTGTGAACACGACTTCCCTCTTTTCGGAACCCCATCCAGTATTCACATTCCTGGTCGAAACACAACCGGGCGGTGTTATGGGTTGGGGGGTTGGCACGTCGCTGGTAACAGTGAGGGAGCAGTCGTTAGACCTCAGATGTCAGGAAGACGGATGCGTTGCGCGGCCCACGAGGTGGGGCGACACCGCAGGTTCTTCGACTGCGGTTGGCGGTTACGCCGACCTTCGCTGAACATGGACAACTATGTCAATGGAAGCAATCACTCTTATCGCAGCTGAATTCAGTTAATGCCCCTGGACAAAGAAGGGAGATGACGTTGGATACAGAGTGAATTGCATGGGCGCAACGGCGAGATGAACGATAGCTTTCATGAAGCGGAAAGGTCATTGCAAAGTTATGGGTTCGCCGTGCTAGACTTAGCCGCCGCGAGTAAGTTTGCAGGTGCAGGCGAACGCCGCGACCGAGCTGAAGACTCTCCTCAAGGTCTGCAGTCCGTCTCCTGATCGGCGGACTCCATGGATACGGCTCTCTTCGGTCCCTACGACCATCGTTTGATATCGCTGGCGGTGATCTGCATCGCAGTTGTTGCTGCGCTGGTGCTGAGTATTCTTTTCCAGGTACGAACGAAGGATCGCCGATTTTCGCGGCAGACGCGACAGTTGGCAGACAGCCAGGCGCACCTGCAGGCGATCTTTGACAACCTGAAGGAAAGCGTTGCGCTGCTGGACCATGGGCAGGAGACCATGCGCATGAACCGGGCGGCGGCGCAGCTGTTCGATCTCCCGTTCCAGAGCGGATCCTACGAGAAGTTTCTGGAGAACATCGAGTTGTTGACACCGGACGGCGAACCGCTGCCGCGGGATGAATGGCCGGATGCACGCGCGCTGCGTGGGGACTTTCTGCTGGACCTGGAAATAGGACTGCGCAATAAAGCCACGGGGAGCGTTCTGGATATTGCAGTTAGTTCCGCACCAATCCGGAACATGAGCGGTGCGGCGGATCAGACGCTGCTGACCTTCCGCAATGTTACGGAGCGGAAGCGGACGGACGAGACGCAGACGCGGTTGGTGGCGATCGTGGAATCGTCGGAAGACGCGATTATCGGAAAAGACGCACAGGGTGTGATCAAGAGCTGGAATCGCGGAGCGGAAAAAGTTTTCGGCTACACGGCCGCGGAGATGGTGGGGCAGACGATGATGAGGCTGATGCCGCCGGGGCACGAAGGCGAGGAAGACGAGATCATGCAGCGAATCCGGCGGGGGGAGACGGTCGAGCACACCGAATCCATCCGGCGCAGAAAAGACGGTGAGCTGATCCATGTATCGCTGATGATCTCTCCGATTCGCGACGCGAGCGGGAGGGTGGTGGGGGCATCGAAGATTGCGCGCGACATTACCGAGAGGAAGCGGATGGAGCGGCAGCTGCAACAGAGCCAGAAGATGGATGCGCTGGGGCAGCTGACGGGCGGCATCGCGCACGACTTCAATAATCTGCTGGCGATTATTTTGGGGAATCTGGATTTGCTGGAAGAGCTGGTGGCGGATCGTCCGACGGCGGTGCGGCAGGTGCAGGCGTCGCAGCGGGCGGCAACGCGGGGAGCAGAACTGACGCGGCGTCTGCTGGCCTTTGCGCGGATGGAGGTGCTGAGGCCGGAGTCGACTTCGCTGAATGGATCCGTGCAAAACATGATTGCGATGGCAACACGGGCGCTGGGGCCGGAGATAACGATCACGACGAAGCTGGACGAATCGCTGCCGCATGTTTTTGTGGATGCAGCGGGGCTGGAAAGCGCGCTGCTGAATCTGGTGGTGAACGCGCGGGACGCGATGCCGCATGGGGGATCGATCACGGTAGCAACGCGTCTGGCCAAGCTCGAAGAGGCCTACGCGCCGGTGCAGGCCGGCGAAGTGACAGCCGGATGGTACGCGTGCGTTTCGGTGACCGATACCGGCGAGGGTATGACGAAGGAGATTGTGGATCGGGCATTTGAGCCGTTCTTCACGACCAAGCCGCGCGGCAAAGGCACGGGGCTGGGACTGGCGATGATTTATGGATTTGTGAAGCAGTCGGGCGGCACGGTGCGCATTTACAGCGAACTGGGGGTGGGAACGACGGTGTCGATGTATCTGCTGCTGGTGCCAGCGGTAAAGGAAGAGACGGCTCCTGCCAGCAAGGTGGATGAGTTGACGCCGATGGGCTCAACGGTGCTGGTGGTGGACGATGAGCCTGACCTATTGACGGTCGCTCTGGCGTATCTCGAAGAGATTGGATGTAAAGGGTTGCAAGCCGTGGACGCGGCGAGCGCACTGGAGATTGTAGAGCGGGAAAGAAACATCGACTTAATGGTGACCGATATCATTATGCCAGGCGGGATGAATGGGGTGGAGTTAGCTCGAAGGGTGCACGCGACTCATCCGGCGATAAAAATCATCTATGCGTCAGGTTTTCCGGCGGACGCGCTGGAGGAGAAAAAGATGGAGCTGGTGGAGGGTCCGCTGCTGCGGAAGCCCTACCAGCGGGCTGAATTCAGAGCCATGATACGAGGTGTGATGGAGGAGAAGAAGGTTATCTCTGACTAAGGAGGGTTATGTGCGTTAGGGACACGGGCCTGATTGCTGGTAGCGCGCGGAGGAGACCGTGGCAACGTCCTGGAACCTGATCGTAATCGACGATGAGGTGGATGTCGGCAACTTTATCTTGGCGGCTGCTGAGACGATGGGGCTGCGCTGCACGGCGATGACGGACACGGCGAGGTTTTTAGACGAGCCGGCGACGGAGACAACGCTGATTCTGCTGGACCTGATGATGCCGAATATGGACGGCATCGAGCTGCTGCGGCTGCTGGCGCGGCAGGAATGCAAGGCCGGGATCATTCTGATGAGCGGGGTGGGCAACCGCGTTCTGGAAACGGCGCAGCAACTGGCGCAGACACTGGGGCTGCGGATTGTGGGGCACCTGAATAAGCCGTTCCGGCTGATTGAACTGAAGGCGATGCTGACGAAAGGGACGGCTCCGAGCCCCACCGCAACGGCGCAGGCGCGAGCCGATGACGCGATTGAGGACGAGGAGCTACGCGCTGCCATTCGCCGGGATGAGTTTGTGCTGCATTATCAGCCGCAGATTGAGACGGCAACGGGGCGAGTGATGGGGCTGGAGGCGCTGGTGCGCTGGCAACGTCCTGGAGTGGGGCTGGTTTATCCGGATGCGTTCATTCAACGCGTGGAGGCGATGGGGGCGATTGAGGAGTTGAGCTGGCTGATTTTTGAGCGCGGGGCACGAGAGGTTCGAGGGTTTGCCGATGCGCGGGGGACGGTGCCACGGCTCTCATTGAATGTTTCGGTTCATTCGCTCTACGATCTGACGTTTCCGGACCAGTTTGTTGCGCTGCTGGCAAGGAATGGATTGCAAGGGCAGAATGTGGTGCTGGAAATTACGGAGAGCGGGTTACTGCGGGATCTGTCGAGCACGCTGGATGTGCTGACCCGGTTGCGGATCAAGCAGGTGCAGTTATCCATCGATGACTTTGGGACGGGTTACTCGATGATGCAGCAACTGCGGAATGTTCCGGCGACGGAGATGAAGATCGATAAGTCGTTCGTGCAGGGTCTGCATGACACGGACAGCGACCGCGTGGTGGTGCAGAAGACGATCGAGATCGGGCACGAGCTGGGGATGAACGTGGTGGCGGAAGGCGTGGAGACCGCGGAGCAGCTGGCGTTTGTGCGGTCAAAGGGTTGTAACGCGGTGCAGGGGTATTTCTATAGCAGGCCGCTGGCGGCGGCTGCGGTGCCTGGGTGGCTGG
>DATHQV010000027.1:0-22252 GCA_035482355.1 Acidobacteriaceae bacterium
CGTTCCTTCCGCCGAACCGCTGGACTGCGGCAACTCCGGATCGACCATGCGCATGCTCTCCGGCTTGCTCGCGGCGCAGTCCGGCAGCTTCACCCTCACCGGCGACGCGTCGCTCAGCCGCCGCCCCATGGAGCGCGTCCGCAAGCCCCTGATGCAAATGGGCGCGCAGATCGAGCTCACCGACAGCCATGCGCCCATCACGATTCAGGGAGCGCCCCTCACCGGCATTGACTACACCACGCCCATCCCCAGCGCTCAGGTGAAAACCGCGCTGCTCTTCGCGGGAGTTCAGGCGGAAGGCCGCACCCTGGTGCGCGAATCCGTCCGCACCCGCGACCATGGCGAGCTGGCCCTGAGAGCCTTCGGCGCTTCGCTGGTGCGCTCGATGGAATCCGTCTCCGTTACCGGAGGCCAGCCTCTCACCGGCATCGAAGCACACATCCCCGGCGATATGTCCTCGGCTGCGTTTTTCCTCTGCGCCGCCGCGCTCTTTCCCGGCTCGAACCTCATTTTCGATTCGCTCGGCCTCAACCCCACCCGCTCCACGCTGCTCGACGTCCTCACCGCGCTCGGCGCGCACATCGGCGTTCTGAACCTCGAAGAGAAGCACGGCGAGCTGGTGGGCACGGTCCAGGTCAACGCGCCGCCGCATGGGCTCACTGGAACCACCATCTCCGGCGTTCTCTCCGCGCAGCTCATTGACGAGCTGCCCGTCCTCGCCGCAATCGGCCCCTATACCCACCACGGCATCCGCATCCGCGACGCTAAAGAACTTCGCGTCAAAGAATCGGACCGCATCGCGCTGGTCGCTGCCAACCTGCGCGCCATGGGGGCTGAAGTTGTGGAATTGGAAGATGGCCTCGACGTCCCCGGCGGTCAAATCCTGCACGGCGCAGAAATCGACTCGGGAGGCGATCACCGTATTGCCATGGCCTTCTCCGTCGCAGCCCTGCGCGCCGAGGGCGACACCCTCATCCGCGGGGCCGAAGCAGTAGCGATTTCCTTTCCGGAATTCTTCGACCTGCTCGATCGGGTCGTCCAGCGGTAATCATTGCAACAGGCAAACAAAAAGGAGCAGCCGAAGCTGCTCCTTTTTTCGTACCACCAGCTATCGCTACTGCACGGCCTTGAGGATATCGTCGAGCCGGTCCGGCGTCCCGTCTACGCGCTCCAGATGCGGAACCCGCAAACCGCCGTGATAATCCAGGCTCACCGTCTTTACCTGATCGCCCACTTTCACCAGCAGCACGATCGGATCGGTTCCTTTTTCAGCTTTCAGAATCGCGTCCCGCAGCTTCGGCATGGCGAACACATCGCTGCCAATCGCCACAATCTGCGCGCCTGGCGTCAGGCCCGCTTTGAAGGCGAGACCATCCCACACCACGCCGACAACCGTCCCGTCCGGCAACACGTTCATGCCCAGCGAGGTCGCGAAGCTCATGCCAAAGCGGCCCATACCGCCGCCTCCTTCGCCGCGGCCATGCCGCTCCCACACCGGCGGGGTGTCGTTGTACACCAGCTTGTAGCCGCCCTGGGTAAAGCCGTTCTCCGGCACCTCAGGATGCAGATCGTATACCCGCGTCTTCAGGAATCCAGCCCAGTCGTACGGCTGCACTTTGTTCAGCGCCGCCACCACATCGTCCAGGTCATACGGATGCGTCACAAAGCTCCCGTTGTCGACGCCGAAGAACAGCTTCGCAAAATCGTCCAGCGACTTCTGCCCGTTGCTCAGCTCGCGAATCTTCGTGTCCGCGTCGAGCCAGATCAGCAATCCTTCCTCGTAGTAGTCCTCCGTCCGCTGGAAGCTCGTCCAGCTCATCGGCCTCCGCTGGTCGATCGTGGGCTGATTCGTGGTGTCCACCAGCGGCCGCCATTTGCGTCCCGGATCCGTCTCGTATCCGGCCGCAATCCCCGCGATCAAATCCCGTGTCGCTTCCGGCGTCCGCATGCCCGCACGCGCCGTCAGCACGTAGCCCCAGTACTGCGTCTGGCCCTCGTAAACCCACAGCAGGTCGTCGCGCATGGGCACGTTGAAGTTGGGCGTCCACAAATCCGCCGGCCGCCGGAATTTCCCATTCCACGAATGTGTGTACTCGTGCGCCAGCAGGTCGACCTCTCGAGTCTGCGCCTGCCAGTCGGTGAAATAATTCGCACCGGTCCCGTCTTCGCTCGACTGATGATGCTCCAGCCCCTGCCCGCCCACCACGTCGCTCAGGAAGAACAAAAAGTCGTAGTGGTCGTAGTGGTGCGATGCAAACAGCTTTTGCGCCTGCACCGTCAGATTTTTGTGAACCTGCAATTCTTCCGGCGTCATCTCAAGATCCTTCGCCTCGTCCGCGAAAACGTCGAGATGCACCGTGTTGTCCGGACCCGTCGACAGATCGACGCGCTTGAAATAATCGCCCGCCACCAGCGGCGAATCCACCAGCGTATTCAGCGTGGTGTCTTTGAAGTGAACCGTGTCGCCATCCTGCGAAGCCGTCTCCAGTGCCGTCGCGTATTGCCAACCGTGCGGAAGGGTAATGCTGGTCGCCAGATGGATGTCGCGCGAGAAGTGTCCCGCCGGATACAACACCACCGTATTCCACGCGAGATTCGCCAACACCTTTGAAATCTCGACGCGTCCGGTCTGCCGGGCGATCGACGATAAATAATCGAAGTCCACATCCAGCGACGTCACGCCCTTCGGCACGGTGATGTGGAACGCATACATGTCGACGCGATCGCGCACCCACGGAATGCTCTGCCCATTCGCGCTCACCATCAGCCCGGCGAGCGCTTCAATCGGCCCTGTCGGCGAGTGGTTGCCGGGAATCCATTCCGGATACAGCAACGTCAGCTCACCCGCCCGCACCGGAATGCCTTCGTGCACCGTCACCACGCGATCCACGGTGTTGGTCAAATTCACGTTGAGCGTAATGGTCCCGGGATACGGCGTATCCGCCGGGGCCGCAATCGGCGGCGGCATCGGCACAGGCATGGGTTGACCGGCGGCCTGCGCCCCAGCAGCAAACGGTAAAATCAGGAAGGCTGCGGCAGCAACCGCACGCGAAAAGCAGGAACCACGCATGATGAGCTATCTCCGAACAATTTCCAGGGGATTTCGAATATGCAGAAATTTTACAGGACCACCAAGTCCAGTTCCCGCCTCGTTCCCATCAACTCCGCTTTTCTACACCCTACCCCCTACACCCTGTACCCTGCGCGCTGTACCCTGAATTGGTGTCTCCCACTCGGCGCACTTTCCTCAAAGCCGGAGCAGCAGCGTCCCTCGGCGCATCTCTGCCCGCCCTCGCGTTGCAGCCGCAGCCTGCCGCGCAAAAGAATCGCATTCATCAATCGGTCTGCCGCTGGTGCTACAAGAGCACGCCGCTCGAGCAGCTATGCCAATGGGCGGTGAGCCTCGGCCTCAAGGGCGTCGATCTGCTCGAGGTCGACGAATTCGAAGTCCCGCGCCGCTTTGGACTCATCTGCACCATGGGTTATGCCGGGGGCGGGTCGATTTCCGACTCGATGAACCGCATCGAGAATCACGCGGCCATCGAAGCGGCGTTCCGCAAGAATATTCCGCTCGCCGCGAAAGCCGGCGTCCCCAACGTCATCACGTTTTCCGGAAATCGCCGCGGACTGTCTGACGAGGAAGGCGCGCGCAACACCATCCTCGGCCTGAATCGCGTGAAACAAATCGCCGAAGATTACGGCGTGACCATTTGCCTCGAACTGCTCAACAGCAAAGTCAACCACCCCGACTACATGGCCGACCACACCTCGTGGGGCGCGCGCGTGATGCACGAGGTCAACTCGCCGCGCGTGAAACTGCTCTACGACATCTACCACATGCAAATTATGGAAGGCGATCTGATCGACACCATCCGCGCCAACATCGGCGTCCTCGGCCACTTCCACACCGGAGGCGTACCCGGCCGCCACGAGATTGGCCCGACGCAGGAGATTCAATACGGCGCCGTGATGCAGGCCATCGCGGACGCTGGCTACACCGGCTATGTTGCGCATGAATTTTTGCCAACCGGCGATTCCATCGCGAGCCTGAAGCAGGCCGTTGCGATTTGCGACGTCTAGGTAGTCGTCACCAGCTCAGCATCGATTGCCTGCTTCTCGCGTTCGAAGAACCGCTCCAGAAACTTCGTATCAAATTTCCCGCGCTTGAATTCCGGGTCCCGGAAAATCCGCTGGTGCAGCGGAATTGAGGTGTAGATGCCCTCCACGATGAACATCTCCAGCGCTCTGCGCATCCTCGCCATGGCTTCGTCGCGATCACTGCCAAACGCAACCAGCTTCGCAATGAGCGAGTCGTAATACGGGGGCACAATGCCCTCGGCATACTGCGCCGTGTCCACGCGAATCCCGTTCCCGCCCGGCACATTGAACGCTGTAATCTTGCCTGCAGACGGCGTGAATTTCTCCGGATGCTCCGCGTTCACGCGGCACTCAATCGCATGTCCGCGCGTCACCACCGTCTCCGGAATAATGCTCGACAGCTTCTCGCCCAGCGCAATCCGCAGCTGCGCCTTCACCAGATCGATGCCGGTAATCATCTCCGTCACCGGATGCTCCACCTGGATGCGCGTATTCATCTCGATGAAGTAGAGCTTGCCGTCTTCATCCATCAGAAATTCGATGGTCCCGGCGTTCTGGTAGCCTACGGCCTCCAGCGACCGCTTCAGCGTCTTCGCAATATCGTCGCGCATGCGCTGCGTTACCTGCAGCGATGGCGCTTCCTCAATCAGCTTCTGGTGACGGCGTTGAATCGAGCACTCGCGCTCGCCAATCGACTGTGCCGTCCCGTGCTCGTCCGCCAAAATTTGAAATTCAATGTGCCGCGGCCGCTCAATGAATTTCTCCATGTAGAGATCGCCGTTGCCGAAGGCATTCGCGGCTTCGCTCTGCGCCGCCTGATACAGCCCTGGCAACTCGTCCGGGGTCCGCGCAACACGCATGCCGCGTCCGCCGCCGCCTGCCGATGCTTTCAGGATCACCGGGTACCCAACCGTCTTCGCCCACTCCAGCGCTTCGCCTTCGCTCTGGATCACGCCGTCGGACCCCGGCAGAATCGGCACCTTCGCCCGCTTCATCGCCTGGCGCGCCTTTTCCTTTTCGCCCATCAGCCGCGTCACTTCGGGCGGCGGCCCAATGAACTTGATGTTCGAAGCCCGGCACACTTCCGCGAAGTTGGCGTTCTCGCTCAGCAGCCCGTAGCCAGGATGGATCGCATCCACATCCGCGATCTCCGCCGCGCTGATCACCGCCGGAACATTCAGGTAGCTCTCAGCGGAACGCGGCGGCCCAATGCAGATGGCCTCATCGGCAAAGCGCACATGCAGCGCGTGGCGATCCGCCTCGCTGTAAACCGCCACCGTGCGGATGCCCATTTCCTTGCAGGCGCAAATGATGCGCAGCGCAATCTCGCCGCGATTGGCAATCAGGACCTTACGCATGGAGGGGCCGGAGGGCAAACAACGACTGCCCGTACTCCACTGGTTGACCGTTCTGAACGAAGCGCTTCACAATCTCGCCCGCGCCATCGCTCTCAATTTCATTCATCAGCTTCATCGCTTCCACGATGCAGATCACCTGTCCGTTGTCGACGTGATCGCCGATCTTCACAAACGCCGGAGAGCCCGGCGACGGCGATTCATAGAACGTGCCCACAATGGGCGACTTCACAATGTGCAGTCCGGCGTCATCGTCGACGGCTGGTTCGGGCTCCGCCGCGCGCGCGCCACCGCTCGCCTGCGCCAGCGGCAACACGCCGTGGCTGGCAGGCGGAGCCTGCTGGGTCGCCATCAGCCTCGCCAGTCCCGCAAGGTCTGCGCCGCCCTCCTGCTCGAACTTGATGCGCACCTTCAGGTCGCCGCGCTCAACTTCGAACTCGCCGATCTTGTTTTCCTTCAGGAACTCGACGAGTTCCCGCAGTTCGTTCATCTCATCCGCATTCATCTTGTTTTCGGCGGCTCCTATAGCTCAATCCAGCCTTTGGCGACCGGCGTCAGCACCTGCCCACCCGTTTCCGTCACCGCGACCATGTCTTCGATCCGAATCCCGAATCGTCCAGGCAAATAAACGCCGGGCTCAATTGTAATCACCATGCCCGGCTCCAGCCTGGGCTCCTGTCCAGCCGCCAGGCGCGGCTGCTCATGAATCTCCAGCCCCACCCCGTGTCCCGTGGAGTGGGTGAAATACTTTCCCAATCCGGCCTTCCGCAACACGCTGCGCGCCGCTTCGTCCACTTCGCCACAGCTTGCGCCCGGCTTCACCGCGCTCACCGCAGTTTCCTGCGCTTCCAGCACTGCTTCGTAAGCCGCTCGCTCGTCCCGGCTCGCCCCGCCAACGTGCACGGTGCGCGTCATATCCGAGCAATAACCATTGAGGATAACACCGAAGTCCAGGGTCACGAATCCTCGCCGCGGCAGCTTTGCCTGGGTCGCCCGCCCGTGCGGCAACGCCGACCGCGCACCCGACGCCACGATCGTCTCAAACGACATACCCTCCGCGCCCCGCTGCCTCGCCAGAAACTCCAGCTGCGCCGCTACCGCCATCTCCGTCGCGCCGCCTTCAATCGCCGGCAGAATCGCTTCGAACAACGAGCATCCCAGTTCCGCAGCCTTCCGCATCAGCGCAAGTTCGCCCGCGTCCTTGACCATGCGCAACGCAGACACGAGCGGTGTCTTCAAAGCCACAAAGAACCCGCGGCGCTTCTGCCCGCTGATCGCCGAACGCATCAGGTCCAGCTCTGCCACCGCCGTGTGGTCCGGATCAAACCACGCTTTGCTCGCCGAAGCTTCCAGCAGCGCACAGGATTCTTTGAGGGCCGACTTCTTCGCAATCACCACCCGCGCCCCGCGCGTCTCTTCCTTCGCCTGGCTGGTGTAGCGGCCATCCGTAAACAACGTGGCTTTCCCGGCCGTCACTGCCAGCGCGGCATTCGATCCCGTAAACCCACAGAGCCATCGCACATCCGGCAAGTGCGTCACCAGCAGCGCTTCGATCTCCTGCTGGGCCATGGCCGCCCGCAACCGTTGCCAGCGCTTTGCCTCTGCGTTCTGTCCCTTGCTCTTCGACCCCGTGCTCATCGATCCCCTGTTCATCCAGCCCCGATTGATCCAGTTCGATACTAACGGTCTTCTCCCGCGAACCAAAACTGCAACGTTACCTTCGGAATCCCCGTCCCTGCCTGGTCCACCTGCCAAGCCATCCGCCCCACCCTGTATACTCGCGTCGCGACCAGAAGAGGAAAAAATGAATACCGTCCGCAAAACTGCTGTGCTCTGCTCCATCGCTGCACTGTGTTCCCCCGCTTTGCTTTCTTTGGCCCTGTTCACGTCCGCACAAACTGTCGGCGGCGACGCCATCCTGCCCACCCCGGCCGCAGCCAAAGCTCTCCCGGATGCCGTCTTCTTTGCGGGCCAGTCTGCCAACACGCAGTTGCGCAACGCCGCAGGCATTCATTTCACCGACGGAGCCTACACTCTCGCCGTTCTCGTCGATACTTCCGGCTACTCCACCGCCGTCCAGCAGAAATATCAGGGCTACCTGATCACCGAAGCCCCTCTGGATTTTGGCGGTCATCACCTGGTTCCGGGAGCGTACGGATTCGGATTCGTCGCCAGCCACTTCCTGGTCATGGATATCGGCAATCACGACCTTTTCCAGGCCGATGCCACGCACGATGCGCAAATGCAGCACCCCAGGCCCATGCAGATTGTGGCCGGCAGCTCTCCCGGTGACTATCACCTGTGCTCAGGACGCGATTGCACCAGCTTCCACCGCGCCAAATAGCGGGTAGAAGCCGGGTGCCCCATGTCCGTGGGGTTGGGGAGATGGACCTGCGCTTGAGACAAATTGCCCCCAGGTCCCATCTAACACATAGGGGGGTTGCGCCCTGGTGCGTCCCCGGACAGGAAAATATCTTATGAAGAATGCTTTGAAAGTTTTGCCGGCCGTTTTAGCCGGATTGCTCATCGCTGCCCCATTGGCACTTGCGCAGAACGAAGGCCAGGGGCAGGGACAAGCCGTCGTAACAGTTCTCCCCAAAAACGACAAACAGCCCACCGCGGACGTCTCCGCCCAGAGCATCAGCTTTGAGGTTAATGGCAAACACGCCGGCGCGCCCACGTGGCAGCCCCTGCGCGGCGCTCAGTCCGGCGTCGAGTTAGTCCTCCTCATCGACGACGGAGCCCGCATGAGCCTCGGACGCGAAATGGAAGAGATCGCGCACTTCGTGCAGAGCCTTCCGCCTAATGTCAAAATCTCCATCGCTTACATGGAGAACGGCCGCGCAGCGATGTCCGGTCCCTTCACCACCAATCACGAAGTCGCGCTCCAGGGCCTGCATCTTCCCGTCGGCGCCCCCGGCGTCAGCGCCAGCCCCTACTTCTGCCTCTCCAGCCTCGCGAAGGAGTGGCCCTCCACCGACCGCACCGTTCGGCGCGAAGTCATGATGATCACCGACGGCGTCGATTCCTACGAGCGCCAGTACGATCCCGACGATCCCTACGTGAACTCCGCTATCAATGACTCCGTGCGCGCCGGGCTCGTCGTCTATTCGATCTACTGGGCCAGCAATGGCCGCGCGGATCGCAGCTGGTACGAGAACAACGCCGGACAGAACCTGCTTCTTCAACTCGACCAGGCCACCGGCGGCAGGAGCTACTGGGAAGGCACCGGCAATCCCGTCACTCTCGCGCCTTACTTTGACGATCTGAGCCGCCGCCTTAATAACCAGTATGAGCTCAGCTTCACCGCTCCTCTGAAAGGCAAGCCGCAGGTAGAAACTCTGAAAGTGAAAACCTCCGCGCCCGACGTGAAGGTGGACGCGCCGGAAAGAGTCTTCGTAGGCCCCGAAGGCCCGCGCCCCGAATAAGCATCAGCAAACAACAAGGCGCATCGCCCAGCGATGCGCCTGTGTTTGCAATCTGAAACTCGTCCTACCGCCCCGCCACCATCTTCACCGGCAAACTCTGCACGTCATCCGACTCCGTGCCGTCGTTGAGACCGCCATAACGGCGCTCCCGGTGCTGGAAGTCTTCGATTGCCTCCAGCATGTGGATTCCGCGAAAGTCCGGCCACAGCCGGTTCGTGACAAAAATCTCGGTGTACGCCACCTGCCAGAGCAGAAAATTCGAGATCCGCATTTCTCCCGAGGTTCGCACCATCAGGTCCGGATCCGGCATGTGCGCCGTATAAAGATGACGATGGATATCCGACTCATCGATGTCGTCGAGACGCAAGCCTTTTCTCTGGATCTCCGCGCATAATCCGCGAAACGCGTCCGTCAGCTCCGACCGCCCCCCATAGTTCAGCGCCAGCGTCAGCACAGTTCCTGTGTTACGACGCGTCGCCTCCTCCGCCCACTCCATGCGCTCGCGCACTTCGTCGGGCAACTCCGCGGTCCGGCCAATGTACTGGATGCGCACGTTGTTTTCGTTCATGCGCTTCACATTGCTGCTCAGATAAGTCTTCAGCAGCCTCATCAGAAAATTCACTTCTGCCCGCGGCCGCTTCAAGTTGTTCTCAAGCGAGAACGCATAGAGGGTGAGCCACGGCAGCCCAATCCGCGACGCCGTTTCCACCACGTACTGCACGGCTTCTGCGCCCTGCTGATGCCCGAGGAATCGCTTGAGGCTGCGCTTCCCGGCCCATCGCCCGTTCCCATCCATGATGATGGCGACGTGATGCGGCAAACGTTCCGGATCGAGACGGCGATAGACCGCGGCCTCGTCGACAGGCAGTTCGTGCACTCGGCTGGAGTTCAGGGACAACGGATCCTTTCGAGCGGCTCCGTCACGTGCCCAGGGTCTGCGCTCGCCGGGCATAGTCCGCTTCGCATCGTTCCTGCACGCGCGCTGCAGCGCGTCGTGCCGCGATTGCGTAGCATCGCCCTTGCCAAATTATACAGACCACCGCGGGGCGCTGAAGGCCCCGCGTGCGTCGTCTCTTCAGCACGAAAGTTGTACGCGTTAAGCCGGGCGTCGCCGTCCGCAGGCCAGTTCGCGCACCTGGTTCAGAAACATCGATCGCTGAAATGCATCCAGTTGCGCAATCAGCGGCGCAATCTCCGCCAAAAACGGATCAGCCAGCAGCGACGATGTTTCGCGCGCCCGCCGGCTTTGTCCATCCCGCAGCAGTTCGCAGATGTCCACTTCCAGCGCCTTCGCCAGGCGCTCCATGGAGGAGAGCGTCGGCACGGCCTTTCCGTTTTCAATCTTTGAAATGTATGTGCGTGGCACCTGCATGCGTCCCGCGAGCTGCCTCTGGCTTAAATTGCGGCCATGGCGCACCTCTCGAACCGCCCGCGCGACATTGATGCCATCCGGCTCCTCGGCTGCCTGTGAAGCAGCGGTCACCAGTTGGGGAGCCAAAGGCTCCGGCTCATCAATTTCGAGGGGTTTGTGGCAACGCCTGCACAGGGAATTCGACGTGCGGAATTGCACCAGATTACAAGAATCGCAACGCAGTACCTCGCGGGCCTCAATGCTAGCTAAGGTAGTTGCCATAGGTTGTACGGATTGCCAGAGCGGGCGACCCGGGCTGAATCGTTGCGCTTCGGGAGCCGCGCCGATTCAAACCTTTGCATTACATTGAGGGGAAGGTATCCTCTTTGTCAAGTGAAAACTGTGAGTCTTCCCTGGAATTCCCAGGAATAACCCAGAAAAACCAAAGGAGCAGATTCCTACATGCCAGCTTCCACTCCCTTTGATCGCGATCGCGCCTGGGCCCTGCTCAACGAGCACACCCAATCGTCCAGTCTGCTGAAGCACGCCCTCGCCGTCGAGACCTGCGTCCGCGCGTATGGCGAACGCGAAGCCGATGCGCTCGCCCTGGACAGCGACGCGCGCGCTGCCCTGCTCGAACAATATTCAGCAACCGCGCTTCTCCACGACTTCGACTACGAGAAGCATCCCTCGCGCGAAGAGCACCCCTTTGTCGGTGTTGCCATTCTTGCGGAGCAAGGCTGGCCGGAAGAAATTCGCACTGCGATTCTCGGCCACGCTGAATATTCCGGCGTTCCACGCGTCACGCATCTGGCGAAAACTCTCTTCGCCTGCGACGAACTCGCCGGCTTTCTCACCGCGTGCTCGCTCGTCAAGCCGACCAAATCCATTCACGACGTCGAAGCCGCGGGCGTGAAGAAGAAAATGAAAGACAAAGCCTTCGCTCGCGGCGTCAATCGCGACGACATCGTTACAGGCGCCGCCGAACTCGGCGTCCCGCTCGAGGATCACATCACCTTCTGCATCGTCGCCATGCAGAAAAATGCCGAAGCGCTCGGGCTTCAGGGAATCCAGCCCGGCGAAATACCGTCAGCCTGAAGGAAGAATTAGGACGAGGCGCGCAGCCCGCGGAATCGCGGCCAGGTCGCGCGCGCCAAAGTCAGCAACACCAAAAAGATTCCAGCGAAGAATGTCAGCAGCTTCAGGTTGCTCGCCGTATGCGGTCCACCCAACGGTGGGTAGTTTCCCGCCAGCACGGCTTTCGCGGGCTGGTCTGGATCGTAGTGCAGCAGAATCGGCGTCCCCGGCGGATACTCCTCCAACCACACTTCGTACGGGGCGATCTGGTTGGCTGGGTATTGCGCGGCATTGGCTGGCGGAACAAATCTCGAGTAGACGTTCAACACATTGTTCTCAGCCCCGACTACATAGTGCAGGCGGCAATGGATGTGATATCGCTTCCAGCCGAAGCTCCTCTGCTCCATGCTGCACAGGCCAACGTGCGCGGTCACCACCGGCCATCGCGCCCGAACATACTCCTGCCACGCCTGGGCCGCCGTCGCCACCGCCGCGAAGGCCGTGCACAGCCCGGTAAGGATAACCAGCGCAACCCGGCCCAGAAACATTAACTTTCCGATTGCCCCCGCCCCTGAAGTCATCCCTTGCCTCGCTCAAACTCTCCCTGATGGTACCCAGGGCTGCGGATGGGATGTGAGGCGAATCCAGACGCAACACGGCTCTTCCTGCTCACAGGGCGCGGCGCGGCACCGGCTGCAAGCTTTCAGTTGTACGGAGGCGGCGAGGCTGGCTCCCGGGATAACACCATTTCCGGACACAGGTGCCTCGCTCTCCCATTGGCTTTCTTCCGTGTGCTGCCCTGCGGGTCCAGGTTGCGCGCACAATGCACGCAAAACGACGCGTGCACCGGCCGGGGCAGGGGACTCCTGGCCAACGGACTTTTCACGAACGGACGAATGCTGCCCATGGGATGGCTCCTGGATCAGTGGATTCAATGTAGAGAGCGGAAACGCCGGCGACGAGGGCAGCATCCGTATTTCAACTATTACTCGTGAACTGTTCCGTAAATGTGACAGCCAGCACAATTCTTCGGGCATGCCATAGTGCCCATTCGGGCGCGCAATTCCATTCAGGAACGCGATGCCCCACCCGTTGGCTCCCACCTCAACTCCAAACGTCACCTTGCGCCGCCGCTCCTGCTCCGATAGAGTAGCCGCGGTGCTCCAGCTCAACACGCTCAACGATATCTTCTTCTCCCTCGACGCCTCCCCTCGCGACCGGGCCATGCTCGTCCAGGCCAAATCGGGCGTCTGGACCCCCATTTCCACTCAGGAAGTCTGCCGCCGCGTGCGCGCCGTCGCCTCTGCCGTGCGCGCCTGGGGCATCACTCAGGGCGACCGGGTCGCCATCCTTTCCGAGAATCGCTGGGAGTGGGCCGTCGCCGACTTTGCCTGCCTCGCCATCGGCGCCGTCGATGTCCCGCTTTACCCGACCCTGCTCGCCGAACAAATTCGTCCCCTGCTCGCCGATTCCGGCGCCCGCATCGTCTTCGTCTCCTCGCGCACACAGTTTGAAAAGGTCGCACCGCTGTTAAAATCCGGCGCCCTCGATCACGTCGTCATCATGGACGAGGAAGACGCTCCCGGCGCCGGGAAGTTCTCTTCGCTGATCGCCAATGCACAGCCCGACCTCGACTTCGACCAGATCGCACGGGCGGTCCAGCCCGGCGATCTCGCCACCCTCATCTACACCTCGGGCACCACCGGCGATCCCAAAGGCGTCATGCTCACCCACGGCAACGTCGCCACCAACGTCAACTACTCCACTGCGGAATTCGGCTTCGGCAGCACCGACTCCTGCATCTCGTTCCTGCCCCTTTCCCATATCACGGCGCGCCATCTGGATTACGCACTCTACGCACAGAAGGTCACCATCGCCTACTGTCCCGCGTTCGATCAGCTCCCGCAGACCTTTATCGCTGTTCGGCCCACCGTCGTCGTAGCCGTCCCGCGCGTTTATGAAAAAGTTCGCCAGGTTGCCGAGCAGCGCGCAGCGGAATCACCCGTCAAGCGCCGCCTCTTCGCCTGGGCACTTCGCACCGGCCAAAAACATCGCGATTCCGTCGCCGCGGGCAAACAGCCCGGTTCCCTTTCCTGGAAGCTCGCCGACAAACTCGTCTACGCCAAACTCCGCGCCGGTTTCGGCGGCCGCGTCCGCTACTTTGTCGCCGGCGGAGCGCCCCTCGGCATCGATACCGCGCACTGGTTCGCTTCAGCCGGCATCCGCATCCTCGAGGGCTACGGCCTCACAGAAACCGCACCCGCCCTCGCCATCAATACTCCCAGGGCCAATCGCATGGGCTCGGTCGGCAAACCGCTCCCCAACGTCGAATGTCGCATCGCGGAAGATGGCGAGCTTCTCGTCCGCGGCCCTAACGTCTTTCCCGGCTACTGGAAGCAGCACGGCGATGCCGAGGCCTTCGACGCCGAACGCTGGTTCCGCACCGGCGACATCGGCCACTTCGACAGCGACGGCTTCCTCTACATCACCGACCGCAAAAAGGAATTGCTCAAAACCAGCGGCGGAAAATTCATCGCGCCCCAGCCGATCGAGAACAAACTCAAGGCCAGCTTCCTGGTCGCGAATGCCGCCATGGTCGGCGATCGCCACAAATTCGCCGCCGCGCTCATCGCCCCCAACTTCGCATCCCTTGAGCATTGGGCTCGCGATCGCGGCATCGCCACCGCTTCGCGCTCCGACCTCGTCACCAACCCCCAGGTCCGCGCCGAATACCAGGCGCTCATTGACCGCATCAACAGCGGCCTCGCCAATTTCGAAACCATCAAACGCTTCCGGCTTGTCCCTGACGAGTGGTCCATTGACTCTGGCGAGCTCACCCCCAGCATGAAACTGCGCCGACGCGTCGTCGTCCAAAAATACGCAGCGGAAATCGCCGCGTTCTACGCCGACGAAGCCACTTCCCACCGCTAAGCATCGCCACTCTCGTAAGATAAGAACAACCCGCAGGAGGATTTCCTTGCCCGAAACACCGCCGTTTCCACTTACGCTCGATGGCTCCAGCCTCCTGCACCAGATGTTCCGTTTCGACTGGGCCGCGTGGCGCCGCCTCGAGCCAGCCGGACGCGCCCGGGCGATCGCCGAAGTCACGGCTCTGCTCGAACCCCTCGAGCGAGGGACACAATCCGAACATCCAAACCAGTCGGCCCTCTTTGCGCAACTCGGTCACAAGGGCGACCTCATGCTCGTCCACTTCCGAGAATCGCTAGAGCAGCTCGCCATCGCCGAGCGCGACCTTGCCCGCACGGAATTCGGCAGCTTCCTCCATCCAACCCACTCCTACCTCTCGCTGGTCGAACTGGGTCTCTACGAATCATCGGTCAAAACCTACGCCGCCGTCGCAGAGCAGGGCGTCGAGCCCTTCAGTGACGACTGGGATCACCAAATCAAGGAAGTTGTCGACCGCTCCGCGGCAGCTATGTCCAGCCGCCTTTTCCCGTCCGTCCCGGAAACGAAATACCTCTGCTTCTACCCCATGGATAAGCGCCGCGGCGAGCACGTGAACTGGTACACATCGCCGATGCCCGACCGCGCGCGGATGATGCACGAGCATGGCCTGATTGGGCGGAGGTTCGCCGGCACCGTCAAACAAATCATCTCGGGATCCATTGGCCTCGACGACTGGGAATGGGGCGTCGACCTCTTCTCCGACGATCCCGGCGTCTTCAAGCGCCTCATCTACGAAATGCGCTTCGACGTAGCCAGCGCGCTCTACGGTCTCTTCGGACCCTTCTACGTCGGCGTCCGCCTGCCCGCGAGCGAGTTGGGAGCCTGGGTCTCCCTGGAGGCGCAATGACCAACACGCCGGGTGCCCCATGTCCCTGGGGTTGGGGACATGGGTTCAAGCCGGGTGCCCCATATCTGCCCGGTTTTGGCAGAAGTGGGAAGATGCGCGCAGCGCATCCGCTTTTATTCTGCTGCCCGCTACCTGCCACCAACTACCAGCTACACGCTTTCTCATGAAGCTCTTTCTCACCGGCGCCACCGGATTCGTCGGCAGCCACGTCGCGCGCGAAGCCGCTGCCCGCGGAGCAGCCCTGCGTCTCCTCGTCCGCCGCACCAGCAACCTTGCGAATCTTGAAGGCCTTGGATCGGGCATAGAAACCGTCACTGGCGATTTGCTCGACCCTGAATCTCTGCGCACCGCCATCCGCAGCTGCGATGGCGTCCTTCACGTCGCCGCCGACTACCGCCTCTGGGTACGCGATCCCGACACCATGTACCGCACCAACGTCGAAGGCACCCGCGCCCTGCTGCGCATCGCGCGCGAAGAAGGCGTGCCGCGCTGCGTCTACACCTCCAGCGTGGCCACCATGGGCTTCAAGACCGACGGCACCATCGTCGACGAAAATACCCCCGTCACCCTCGACGACATGATCGGCCCGTACAAGCGCTCCAAGTTTCTCGCTGAACAAGTCGCACTCGAAGCAGGCCGCGCCGGACAGTCCGTCATCGTGCTCAATCCCACAACGCCCATCGGCCCCAGCGACGTAAAACCCACGCCGACTGGACGCATCGTCGTCGACTTTCTCAACAAGAAATTTCCCGCCTACGTCGATACCGGCCTCAACCTCGTCGATGTCCGCGAAGTCGCTCGGACCCACGTCGACGCCCTTGAGCCGAACACTGGCCGCCCCGGCGAACGCTACATCCTCGGCGGCGAAAACCTGACCCTCAAGCAGATCCTCGACAAAATGTCGGCGATCACCGGCCTTCCCTCACCCACCATGAAGGTCCCGCACACTGTGGCGATGATTTTCGCGTTCTTCGACGAAACAATCACCGGAAAAATTCGCGGCAAAGAACCCCGCGCCACGGTTGAAGCCGTTCGCATGGGCAGGAAGATGATGTTCGCGTCGTCGGCCAAAGCCGAACGTGATTTAGGCTTCCGCAATGTGCCCGTCTACCAGGCGCTGCGCTGCGCCATCGACTGGTTCCGCGCGAACGGCTACGCGCCAGCAGAAACTCTCACCGCGTGAGCCGCCGCCCTACTCCTCGTCGCACCCCATAGCGAACCGCATCGCACCGCAAATCTCGCCCATCCGGAGAGAACTGAGTTGCGCCACGCGTCTTCCCAGTTCTTTTTGTGGAATTGTCACCACATTGTGCAGATTCACAGCGCACGGGCCCTTCATGCCATCCTCTTCACTCAGAATCACTTCGGATGGCACCCCGCGAATCGTCAATGTTATGGGTGCGACTGTAACTGCGGCAAGATAATCAATGGCACGGTTCCGCGTGAGCACAACCACAGGCCTCAGCTTGCCGGGAGGCTCAAACCGGCAAAGCCGTACATCTCCACGGCTTACTTGTCCGGCCACGCAGCCTCACCCATCCACAACCGAACCACTTCCACATCCTGCGGCTGCCTCCGGTAGGCTTCCCGCTCCCGTTCCTCCATGGCTCGAACCTCCAGCCTTCGCAGGTGCTCGCGCAAAGCGTCGCGCACCAGCGCGGATCGGCTGCGTTTCGCAAGCCGCGCTGCCCGATCCACCGCTTGCAGCAATTCCTCATCGAGAACAATTTTGGCGGTCTGCATAGGAATATCTGATTTCACCATATACTCCGTAACGGACACCGCGCGCCGTACGCTGATAACCTGTGCCTGAACGCTTCAGTTGCGCATGACCCGCATCGCCATCGTCGCCGCCCTCCCCGCCGAGCTCAAACCGCTCGCCCAGAAATGGCAGCACCACGGACCCATCTTCAGCGGACGCCTCGGCTGCGGCGATGCCGTTGCCGCCTGCGCCGGCATGGGCGCATCCGCCGTCACCCGCGCCTGCGAGCAGCTCCTCGCCACCGGCCCTCTCGACGCGCTGGTCTCCATCGGCTGGGCTGGCTCCCTCTCCTGCGGACTCCAGGTCACCAGCGCCTACGCCATCCGCGAAGTCATCGATGCCGCCACGGGCGAGGTCTTTCCCACTCCCGACGCCGATGGCCAACGCCTCATCACGCTCGACCACGTTGCCGACATTCGCGAAAAGCGCGAGCTGGCCTACAAGCACCAGGCCGTCATGGTCGATATGGAAGCGGCCACCGTGGCCCGCCTCGCGCAATCGCACGGCCTCGCCTTTCACTGCTTCAAAGCCGTCACTGACGGCCCCAACGACAACCTGCCCGATTTCAATCGTTTCACCGCGCCTGATGGACATTTGCGCATGCCGGCGTTCCTCGCCTATGCATCCGTGCATCCCCACTATTGGGGCCCATTAGCCCGGCTTGGGAAGAATAGCCGTCTCGCGGCGAATGCACTGTCTCATTTTGTTCATCGCTTTTTCGCGGGTTCGCAGTAAATTGGACTTGGAGTTTTCCATGGCGACACTCACCAGCAGTTCGGTCCAGGCTCATTCGCGTTCGGCCCTCCCCCCCACTATGCACGCTGCCGTCTATCGCGGCGTCAACGACGTCCGGGTGGAGACGGTGCCCGTTCCGCAAATCGGACCTGGCGAAGTCCTGATGCGCGTGCACGCCTGTGGCGTCTGTGGCACTGACCTCAAAAAGATTCACACCGGCTCCCACTCCGCGCCCCGCATCTTTGGCCATGAGACTGCCGGCGTCATCGCGGCCATCGGCGAAGGCGTCAACAATTTCGCCATCGGCGACCGCGTCCTCGTCTATCACCACACTCCGTGCGGCGAATGCTATTACTGCCGCAAAAAGACCTTTGCCCAGTGCGACGCCTACAAGCGGGTTGGCTGCACTGCCGGCTTTGAGCCCTCCGGCGGTGGCTTTGCCGAGTACGTGCGCGTGATGGACTGGATCGTTCGCCGCGGCCTCATCAAAATCCCCGATCACGTTCCCTTCGAGCAGGCGGCCTTTGTTGAGCCGGTCAACACCTGCCTGAAGGGGGTTCGCAAACTCGATCTGGCCTCCGATGAAACCGTCCTCGTCATCGGCCAGGGGCCCATCGGCATTCTGCTCGCTGCGCTCTCTGCCCGCACCGGCGCCAAAGTCCTCACTTCCGACCTTTACGCCGAGCGCCACGCCCTCGCCGCCAAATACGGCCTGAACCACCCCATCGACGCCAGCAAGGAAAACGTCGTAGCCGCCGCGCACGCCGCCAGCGAAGGCCGCGGAGCCGATGCCGTCATTCTCGCCGTCGGCGGGAACGGCCTCATCCGCACGGCCATCGATGCTGCCCGCCCCGGTGGCCGCATCCTCTTCTTCGCCCAAACCCAGCATGGCGAGGCGACTTTCGATCCCGCCACCGTCTGCATGGACGAAAAAACCCTCATGGGCTCTTACAGTTCCTCGTTCGAAATGGAGGACGACGTCGAAGAAATCGTCTTTGACGGCTATCGCAACGGTTTCGACCTTACCCGCCTCATATCCCATCGCTTCCCTATCGAAGAATCTGTCGAAGCGATCCGGGTCGCCTCCACGCCGACGGCGGCCTCCATGAAAATTTTCATCCACACGTAATGCACGCCTCTCTGAGACAATGAAAGAGATGGCAGCCCAAATGACCGCCGCGGTGCTCCACGGCCGGGAAGACCTGCGTATTGAGCAGGTGCCCATGCCGAAAGCTGGCCAAGGCGAAATCGTGGTCCGCGTCCACGCGGCGCTCACCTGCGGCACCGACCTCAAGGTCTATCGCCGCGGCTACCACGCGCGCATGCTCAAGCCACCCATCCCCTTTGGACACGAACTGGCCGGTACCGTTCATGAAGTCGGCGAAGGAGTTACCGCCTTCCGTCGCGGCGATCGCGTCGTCGCGCTCAATTCCGCGCCCTGCGGCGACTGCTACTACTGCCGCCACGATCAGGAAAACCTTTGCGACCGCCTGCTCTTCAACAACGGGGCCTACGCGGAGTTCCTTCTCATCCCCGCCCGCATCGTCGCCAAGAATACGCTGCGGATCCCCACCGGTATTCCGTTTGAGCACGCCGCCCTCACCGAAGCGCTGGCCTGCGTTGTGCGCGGCCTCGATGAGTGCCAGCCCCGCTCAGGCGACACCATCGCCATCATTGGCGCAGGGCCCATCGGCCTCATGTTCATGCACGTCGCTCAGCTCTACGGCCTCCGCGTCATCGCCGTCGTTAAGCGCGACGAGCAAATCGCGGCGGCCCGCACCTTTGGCGCGTCAGAAGTGGTTCAGATCAACGACAAGACCGACCCTATCGCCGCTGTCCGCGCCCTCACACCCCAGCGCCGCGGCGTGGATATCGCCATCGAAGCCGTCGCCACCCCGCTCGCCTGGCAATGGGCCGTCGATATGGTCCGCAAAGGCGGCACCGTCAACTTCTTCGGCGGATGCGCTGCGGGAACCAAAGTCGAACTCGATACCAACCGCCTGCACTACAACAACATCACCCTCCGCGCCAGCTTCCACCACACCCCGGAAGCTGCCCGCAAGGCCTTCGATCTCATCGTCAGCGGCCGCTTTCGCTGCAGCGATACCATCACCAGCCGTGCCCCACTCGCCGATCTCAACCGTGTCTTTCGCCAGCTGATGAATCGAGCCGGCGATATCAAGACGGCTATCATTCCGTAAGGTCCCAAAATAGCCTCACCGATGACGGTCGATGCCGCACAGAACGAGTTGATCGAAAAGGGATGGGCCGCGCTCCCTCCGGAATACCGCATCCCCGCGCAGGCGCCCACGCTCGAAGAAGCGCGTGCCTGGTGCCGTCGCCTCGCTGAATCGCACTACGAGAATTTCCACGTCGCCTCGTGGTTCCTGCCCAAGCGCTTTCGCCCCCACTTCCACGCCATCTACGCCTACTGCCGCGTCTCCGACGATCTCGGCGACGAAGTCGGCAACCGTGAGCAATCCCTCGCCCTCCTCGATCTCTGGGGCGCCGAGTTGGACGCCTGCTACCAGGGCGTTACCCGCCATCCCGTCTTTGTCGCGCTTGCTGAGACCATTCGCGCCTGCGACATTCCCCAGGAGCCCTTCGCCGACCTGATCGTAGCCTTTCGTCAGGACCAGGTTGTCACACGATTCGCCACCTTGGATGAGGTCCTGGGCTACTGCCGCTACTCCGCGAACCCTGTTGGACGCCTCGTGCTCTACGCCTGCGGCTATCGCGATGCCGAGCGTTTCACGCTCTCCGATCACACCTGTTCCGCCCTCCAGCTCGCCAACTTTTGGCAGGACATCCGCGTCGATTATCAAAAGGATCGCATCTACCTGCCGCGCGCCGACATGGATCGCTTCGGCGTCGACGAATCCGCCATCGGCCGGGGCCACTTCGCCCCGCAATTCCGTGAGCTCATGCGCTACGAAGTCGACTACGCCCGCAAAATGTTTCACGCCGGCCTGCCACTCATCGGCATGGTCGACCGCGAACTCGCTCTCGACCTCAATCTCTTCTCGAGTGGCGGCCTTGAAATCCTCCGCGCCATCGAGCGCCAGGATTACAACGTCCTCCACGGCCGCCCGACGATTTCCAAGTCGCGCAAAGCGGCACTGCTGCTACGCGCGCTCTCCGGCCGCCTCTTCTCGAGGAGCGCTGCTTGACCCCATCACCCCCTTCCGCTGCCCAGACTTCCGCCCCGACCATCGCCGCAGCCTACCAGGCCTGCATCCAGATCGCCCGCCGTGAGGCGAAGAATTTCTATTACGCCTTCCTCGCTCTCCCGCGCGCCAAACGCGAAGCCATCTGCGCCGTCTATGCCTTCATGCGCCATGCGGACGACATCTCCGACGACGAATCCCACTCCCGCGACCAGCGCCGTGCCGACCTCAACGCGTGGCTCGAGGCCTGGCATCAAACCGCAGCGGGGCAGCCCAGCTCCGACCCGGTCTTCACTGCCCTGGCCGACGCACGCCTCCGCTTCAACATTCCCCTTTACCTCCTCGATCAACTCGTCCAGGGCACCGCGATGGACCTCGACATAGACCCCGCACGCGGCTTCTCTCCCTCTCCAGGAACCGGCCCTGTCCGCCCCTTCATTACCTACGCCAACTTCGAAGATCTCCGCCGCTATTGCTATTACGTCGCCTCCGTCGTGGGCCTCGTCTGCATCCGCATCTTCGGCTACTCCGATCCCCTGGCGGAGCAACTCGCAGAGAAAACTGGCCTCGCCTTCCAGCTCACCAACATCCTTCGCGATGTCCGCGAAGATGCCGAGCATGGCCGCATCTATCTGCCCCTCGATGACCTCGCTCACTACGGCGTCCGCGCTGAGTATCTCGCCGGTCTCCGCAATGGCGTTAACCTCACGCCCAAAGTTCGCGCTCTGCTCGCCACCACCGCCAAACGTGCCGAGCACTACTACGAATCCGGCCGCAATCTGCTGCCGCTTATCGACGCCGACGCGCGCCCCGCTCTGTGGGTGCTGATCACCATTTATCACCGTCTGCTGCGCCGTATCGAGCACCGGAACTTCGACGTCTTCACTCAGCGCGTTTCCGTCCCCATGTCCACGCGCATCGCCATACTGCTCCGCGGCCTCGTGCGAGTTTCTTTCAATCGGCTGCTCCGGCGCGGCTCCGCCCATGCCTGACCTCAAGCCCAATCCCTCCGTCACCGTCGTCGGAGGCGGTCTTGCCGGCATCGCCGCTGCCTGCGCCCTCGCTGAAGCCGGCTATCGCGTTCATCTCCTCGAGCGCCGCCCGTACCTCGGCGGCCGCGCCTCCTCCTACGAGCATCCCGGCACCGGCGAGGTCATCGACAACTGCCAGCACGTGCTCATCGGACGCTGCACCGCCCTCCTTGACCTCTACCGCCGCCTCGGCTCATCAGAGAGCATTCGGTGGTACGACCGCTTTACCTTCCTCACGCCAGGCGGCCTGTCCGGGGCAAAAGAAACCGTCATTCAACCAGGATTCCTGCCCGCCCCGTTCCATTCGTCCCTCTCGTTTCTTGGGGCACCGGCGTTTTCCCTTGCCGACAAAATCGCCATCGCCCGCGGGCTCTCCTTCTTTCTTCGCGGGATTCCGCCCGATTCGTCAGAAAACTTCGCGCACTGGCTCCACG